>DASUYK010000137.1:0-6310 GCA_036377415.1 Solirubrobacterales bacterium | reverse complement strand
GCGGGCGTAGGGCGCGCGAGCCCGGTTCTTTCGGATCCGTGATCCCTGCAGGTAGCGCCCGCCTGATGTGAATGCGAGGGTGCGCGACAGCGCAACCCGTTTAATGCAGGTATGAGACGCTCGGACCAACGCCGCGACGCGGTCTTCGCCCTCTACCAGCACGAGGTGACCGGGCGCCCGGTCGAGGAGCTGCTCGAGGGCGCGAAGCCGTTCACGCGGGAGCTCGCCGAATCCGTGGTCGCGGACCGGGAGGAGCTGGATGCGCTGATCGCTCGGCATTCGAAGGGCTGGGCGCTCGAGCGGATCGCGCCGCTGGAGCGGAGCATCATGCGCGTCGCGCTCTATGAGGCGCTTCATCGCGACGACGTGCCCGTCGAGGTCGCGATCGACGAGGCGGTCGAGCTCAGCAAGGAGTACTGCGGCGCCGACGCCCCGGGATTCGTCAACGGAATCCTCGGTGCCGCCCTCGCGGAGCGGGGCACGGTCGACTGATGGCGACCGCCCTGGACGAGGTGGGGGCGCTCCTCCTCGACCTGAGCGGCGTGATCTACGTGCAGGACCAGGCGGTCCCGGGTGCGGCGGAGGCACTCTCGAAGCTGCGCGACCGCGAGATCCCGATCCGGCTCGTAACCAACACCACGATGAGGCCCCGCCGCTCGATCCTCGAGCGCCTCGAGCGGCTCGGGATTGAGGCTGATCCGTCCGAGCTGCTCACGCCGGCCACCCTCGCCGCGCGTCGCTGCTCCGAGGCCGGCTACAGCTCGGTCTCGTTCGTCGTCCTCGACGAGCTCCGCGAGGATCTGGAGGGGATCGAGGAGGGGGAGGGGTCGGTCGATGCCGTGATCGTCGGCGACCTCGGTGAGAGCTGGGACTACGACGTGCTCAATCGAGCGTTCCGGCAGGTGATGGACGGGGCGGAGCTGATCGCCCTCCAGAAGAACCGCTACTGGGAGACCGCCGAGGGGCTCTCGCTGGATGCGGGTCCCTTCGTCGCCGCGATCGAGTACGCGAGCGGCGGAGAGGCCGAGGTGGTGGGAAAGCCCGCTCCGGCGTTCTTCGAGCTCGCCCTGTCCGACCTCGGGGCTCCTGCGGATCGTGCCGCGATGGTCGGCGACGACGTCGAGGCCGACGTCGGGGGGGCGATGGACGCCGGGCTCGCCGGGATCCTGGTGCGGACGGGCAAGTACCGCAAGGACCTGGTCCGGCAATCCGGGATCGAGCCTACGGCGACGGTCGACTCGATCGCGGACGTCCCGGGCCTCCTCGGCGGTAGCTAGCATCGCGGCCCAGATGGAAATGGAAGCCGAATCAACCGGCGGGGGCGCCGTCGAGCTCGAGCGGATCACGGCGAGGCTGGACGAGCTCGCCACCGAGCTGGAGGGCGACGTCGACGACGATCGGGCCGCCGCGCTCGTACGCGAGGCGTCCGAGCTCGCCTCCAAGGCCGGGCGGGCGGTCGAAAGCGCGATCCACGCCGGCCCCGCGCCCGAAGGCTGAATCGCCACGTGAGCGGGTATCCCGAGGACCTTCGGGAGCTGGTCGATCGCTATCTCGGGGATCTGCTGTTCTCCACCGCACCGGCGACCGCCGGGCTCGACGAGGCGATGCGCTACTCGCTGCTCGCGGGCGGGAAGCGGATCCGGCCGGTCCTCGCCCTGGCGAGCGCCAGGTCGATCGGGATGGAACCGGAGCGCGTCCTGCCGGCCGCGGCGGCGATCGAGCTGATCCACACCTATTCGCTGATCCACGACGACCTCCCGGCGATGGACGACGACGATCTCCGTCGGGGCATGCCCACCTCGCACGTCAAGTTCGGAGAGAACGTCGCGATCCTCGCCGGGGACGGCCTGTTTGCCGAGGCGATGCGGCTGTTCACGGAGAGGCAGGAGGGCGATCCCTCGCGCGTCCTCGCCGCGCTCCGCGAGCTGGTCACGGCGACCGGCGTCAGGGGGATGGTCGGCGGCCAGTACGTGGACGTGACGGAGTTCGAGGAGGGCGGGCTGGGGGCGGGCGAAGTAGTCGACGCCGACCGGCTGCGGGAGATGCATTTGCTCAAGACCGGGCGGCTGATCGCCGCGAGCGTCGGTGTCGTATTGAGGCTGGGTGGGCTGCCGGAACCTGAGACAATCCCCTACCGCCGTTTCGCCGATGAGCTCGGAGTCTTGTTCCAG
Source organism: Solirubrobacterales bacterium (assembly GCA_036377415.1). Classification (GTDB taxonomy): domain Bacteria; phylum Actinomycetota; class Thermoleophilia; order Solirubrobacterales; family 70-9; genus DASUPK01. The sequence continues at coordinate 4,139 of DASUYK010000137.1, read as the reverse complement.
ATCGTCGACGACATCCTCGATGTGACGGGCTCCGACGAAGAGCTCGGCAAGCCGAGCGGCAGCGACGAGAGGCACGGAAAGCTCACATACGTCAGCGCGTATGGCCTCGCCGAGGCCCGCGAGCTAGCCTCTCAGTCTCACCGCAAGGCCCGGGAAGCGCTCGGCGAGGCGGCCGTACAGACAGACGACCTGGCCCGGATCACAGACTTCATCCACACCCGACATACCTGATGCCCGATAACTCGAACGACTCAAGTCGCGCCGACGCGCCCAGGCTGCTCGACGCGGTCGAGGCGCCGGCGGACCTCGCCGAGCTCTCCGATGAGCAGCTCCAGCAGGTCGCCCAGGAGGTGCGCGAGCTCATCATCGACACGATCGGCGAGATCGGCGGCCACTTCGGCGCCAACCTCGGCACCTGCGAGCTCGCGGTCGCCCTGCACAGCCTGCTCGAATCGCCGCGGGACAAGATCCTCTGGGACGTCGGTCACCAGGCCTATCCGCACAAAGTCCTAACCGGCCGCCGGGACCGGCTCGGGACGATCCGTCAATACAAGGGACTCGCGCCCTTCTGCTCGGTGTTCGAGTCCGAGCACGACATCATGGGCGCGGGCCACGCCTCGACCTCGATCGGCTACGGCGTCGGGCTGAAGGAGGCGATGCGCAAGGGAATCGGCGAGGACGGCAAGGTGGTCGCGGTGATCGGCGACGGCGCGCTCACCGGCGGGGTCGCATACGAGGCGCTCCACCAGGCGGGTGGGCTGCAGACGCCGATGGTGATCGTCCTGAACGACAACGGGATGTCGATCTCGCCGAACGTCGGCGCGATCTCCCGCTACTTCCAGCGGGTGCGCCTGAACCCGCGCCTCTATCAGGCTCGCTCTACCACCGAGGAGCGGCTCACCCAGCTCCCGCTCGGGCTCGGCCGCCGGATCGAGCGGCTCGGCCCGGAGGTGAAGGCGGCGATCAAGGCCTACTGGGCTCCCGGGCTGTTCTTCGAGGAGCTCGATCTCGCCTACATGGGCGTGATCGACGGCCACGACGTCGCCGCCCTGCGGCGGGCGCTGAGCCAGGCGCTCGAGGCCGACCGCCCGGTCGTCGTCCACATCCACACCGTCAAGGGGAAGGGTTTCGAGCCCGCCGAGGAGGGCGGCCTCGAGGGGATGGAGAAGTGGCACGCGGCGAAGCCCGGATCGATCGTCGACGGCAAGCCCGCACCCAAGAAACCGGAGCCCAAACCGGTCCCGGTGAGCGAGAGCGATTCCCCCGAGTGGATCGAGAAGCTCGAGAAGCCGCCGCCCAAGGCGCCACCCCAGTACACGGCGGTCTTCGCAGACGCACTCGTCGCCGAGGCAAAGCGCGACAAGCGGGTGATCGGGATCACCGCGGCGATGGCGGGCGGGACGGGGCTCAACGAGCTCTGCGAGGAGCTGCCCGAGCAGTACTACGACGTCGGAATTGCCGAGCAGGACGCGGTCCTGTTCGCATCGGGCCTCGCGATCCAGGGCGCGAAGCCGGTCTGCGCGATCTACTCGACGTTCCTCCAGCGGGCATTCGACCAGCTCGTCCACGACGTCTGCCTGCAGAGGCTGAACGTCGTCTTCGCGATGGATCGCGCCGGCCTCGTGGGGGACGACGGACCCACCCACCACGGCGCCTTCGACGTCTCCTACCTCCGCGCCCTTCCGAACGTCGTCGTGATGGCACCTCGCGACGAGGCGATGCTCGTCCACATGCTGCGGACTGCACTCGCCCACGACGACGGCCCGATCGCGTTCCGGTATCCGCGCGGCGCCGCCGAGGGCGCGCCGATGCCCGATGCTCCCGAGGAGATCGAGATCGGCAGGGGCGAGTTCCTGCTTCCGGGCGAGCGCGTCGCGCTCCTCGGCTACGGCTACGGCGTCCAGGTCGCCCTCCAGGCCGCCGAGATCCTGCGCCGGAGAGGGCTCGAGCCCACCGTCGCCGACGGGCGCTTCGCAAAGCCCCTCGACGGCGAGCTGATCGAGAAGCTTGCCTCCGAGCACGAGCTGCTGGTGACGATCGAGGAGAACGTCCTTGCGGGCGGGTTCGGCTCCGGCGTGCTCGAGCACGTCGAGGATGCCTTCGCCGGCACCGGGAACGCCTCCGAGCGCGCTCGGGTGATGCGGGTCGGGCTTCCCGACCGTTACGTCACGCACGGCAAGCCGGCGCTGCTCCGCGAGGAGGTCGGCTTCACCGGCGACGCGGTCGCCGAGAGGGTGCTCGCCGCGCTCGGCACGCGCGAGACCGTCCTCGGTTAGCGACGCTCCGGAGCGACGGCCCTCTTCCAGTTCGTCGGGGTTAGGGTTCGCCTCGGTGGCGGCAACCACGCAGCCGATCGAGCGCGGGACGTGGCTGGCCCTGATCGCGATGGGGATCGCCGTCTTCGTGATCGCCAACGACTTCTCCGCGATCAACGTCGCGATCCCGCAGATCGAGGAGGACTTCGATACGGACGTCACCACCGCTCAGTGGGTGGTGAACGCCTATGCCCTCACATTCGGTGTCCTGATCGTCACCGGGGGGCGCCTCGCCGACCTATTCGGCAGGCGGCGGGCGTTCTTCATCGGAACGGCGATCTTCGCCACGTTCTCCGTGTTCGGCGGAGCCGCTCAGAGCGAGGCCTGGTTGATCGCGATGCGCGTCCTGATGGGCATCGGCGGCGCGCTGATGTGGCCCGCGATCCTCGGGATGACGTACGCCGCCCTGCCGGAGGAGCGGGCCGGCCTGGCGGGCGGGTTCATTCTCGGCGCCGCGGGGATCGGCAACGCCGCCGGCCCCCTGATCGGCGGTGCGCTCACCGACCTGCTGAGCTGGCGCTGGATCTTCTTCCTCAACCTCCCGGTGTCCGCGTTCGCGATGTTCGCCACCTGGCGGCAGATCCATCAACCTCGCCCCGAGGTCGAGGACGCCCGGATCGACTACGGCGGGATAGTCACCGTGTCGGTCGGGCTGGTCGCTCTGCTGCTTGCCTTCGATCAGGCGATCGACTGGGGCTGGGGGGACCCGCGGATCATCGCGCTGGTCGCGACATTCGTGATCCTGATCGCCGGGTTCATCGCGGTCGAGCGCCGGGCGGGCGAGCACGCGCTGGTTCCCCCCGACGTGATGCGGAACCTCGATTTCGCCTACACGTGCGCCGCGATCCTGCTGATGTCGGCGGTCTTCTTCGCCGCGATGCTCTACCTGCCTCAGCTGATGATCAAGGTCATGGATTACTCGGCGATAGGGGCCGGGGCGGGGATGCTGCCGATGATGGGAACGTTCGCCGCCGTCTCCTTCATGGCGGGATCGCTGTATGAGCGGTTCGGCCCAAAGATCCTGCTGATCTGCGGATCGCTCTGCATCGCGGTTGCGCCCGCGCTGATCGCGCTGCTGGTGGGCGACGGGAGCGGTGGGATCCCGAGCTACGGGGCGATCGCCCCCGGGATGGCGATTCTCGGCCTGGGGATCGGGCTCTTCTATCCGACCGCGACGACGGTGGGGGTGACCGCTGTCGCCGAGTCGCGCCGAAGCCTCGCCGGGGCGATCGTCTACATGTTCCAGATCGCCGGCGGCTCGGTCGGATTAGGGCTGACCACGACCGTATTCACGGAGGCGGGCGAGGGCGCGAGCAGCGCCGCCGCAGGCTTCATCGACGGAATCGAGGCTGCCTTCGCGATGGACGCGGCGATCGCAGTGGGCGGCTTCCTGATCGCCACCTTCCTGATCGGCGGTCGCCCGAAGCTGCATCGGGCCGCGCATCGGCAGGCCGCGGGCCCCTCACCGCGCGGGCACGGACCCTAGGAACCGGACCGGAGTGATCGCCGTCGTCCCGGCGCGGCTCGCGACCCCGGCGCATCGTCGCCAGCGCCCAGGCGCAGCGCATGCTCGAGGTGCTGCGCGACGAGGACCGGCCGGTATGGGCGGCGGCGTTCTACGTCGGCCTTCGGCGCGGCGAGCTGCAGGCGCTCCGTGTGTGCGAGGTGAACCTGGGCGCCTCCCTGCTCCGGGTCGAGCGCGGGTGGGATCAGGAGGCAGGCCCGATCGAGCCGAAGTCGGACGCCAGCCGGCGAACCGTCCCTCTGCTGGCGGTCCTGCGCGACCACCTGGACGAGCATCTGCTTCGGACCGGAAGGAGCGGC
>DASUYK010000136.1:0-12486 GCA_036377415.1 Solirubrobacterales bacterium | reverse complement strand
CGCGGACTCGCGCATCCGAACGACCGGAAGCGGGTCGCCCGGCTGACGGAGCTGACGCGAGCCGGGATCGAGCCGGCCCGAAGCGCTGAGGGGATGTGGACTGCGGAGCTCCGCCACCCGGCGTTGCTCGTCGGGCTGGTGATCGACCGGCGGGAACTCGCCGAGCGGATCGATCGCCGAGTGGAGGCGATGATTCGTGGCGGCGCCGCCGAGGAGGCGCGTCGAGCGGCCGAAGCCGGGGCCTCACGGACCGTCAGAGCGGCCCTTGGGTTCGAGCAGCTGCTTGCCGACCACGACGGGACTCCGAGCCCTGACTCGGTCACAGCAATCAAGGCGGCGCACCGCGCCTACGCCCGGCGGCAACTCACCTGGATGAAGAAGATGGAGGGCATCAACCTGATCGATCGGCCCGCGGGCGACGACCGCGAGATCGCGGCGCGGATCGTCGACTTGCTCGACGCCGCCGGATAGTGGCGGGATCCGCGCCCCTGGCGGCGGGGGAGACGGCTAGACCGCTGCCGTTCGTCCCGCCGGCAGCCGGGAGCAGAGCGCCCACGAGCTGAGCACCACGACGCCGCCGATCAGCCACCCGGCGAGCACGTCGGTCGGATAGTGAGCACCGAGGTAGATGCGGGAGACACAGAATTGCAAGCTGCCATAAGCCGTAGCCTTCGGCCAATGAAGTTCGAGAAGTGGCAGGCGCTGGGCAACGACTACCTGATCGTCGAGGCGGCCGCGCTTCCCTGGGAGCCGACGGCGCAGCGGGTGAGACGGCTGTGCGACCCGCACTTCGGGGTCGGCGCCGACGGCATCCTCCTGCTCGCCCCGGTCGAGGACCCCGCCTACGTCGCCGAGCTTCGGATCTTCAACCCGGACGGCTCGGAAGCCGAGCTCTCGGGGAATGGCGCTAGAGAGGCAGTGCTGTACCTGACGCGATCCGGCTGGACCGATGCCGACGAGTTCACGATCCTGACCAAAGCGGGCCCGATCACGCCGACGATCGGCTCGGATCGCGAGTGCACCCTCGAGATGGGGCGGGCGAGCACGAGGTCGCCCGATTATCCATCCGGCCCGGAGGACGGGCACGGCGAGCTGGAGGCCGGGGGGCGGGTTTGGCGCTTTCAGCATGTCTCGATCGGCAATCCGCAGTGCGCGATCGAGGCCGGCGAGGAGCTCGAGTCGCTCGACCTGGCCGCGATTGGTCCCGAGATCGAGAACAGCGCGCTCTTCCCCAATCGCACGAACGTCAGCTTCTTCCGGGCGAGGGGCGACCGCGTCCGCGCGCGGATCTTCGAGCGAGGGGTGGGGGAGACGCTGTCGTCCGGGACCGGCGCCTCGGGCGCTGCGGTCGCCGCGCACCTGGCGGGCGCGCCGGTGTCCCTCACGGTCGAGCTCGACGGGGGAGAGCTCCAGGTCGAGATCGGCGAGGACCTCACCGTGCGCCTGACGGGCTGGGCCCAGCCGCTCTACTCCGGCGAGCTCTCGCCCGAGCTGCTCAGGGAGCTGGAGAGCCTGAGCTAGCGCGTCCGGCGCCTCGGCTCTCGACGTCGCTCCATCGGGCCACGCCTCGTAGTCTTCCGGACCCGTGACCGCGCCCGCCGAGAAGAAAGGGCTCGCGGCGCCGTCGGCGCGCCTCGAGGCGATCCCCCCGTACCTGTTCGCCGAACTCGAGCGCAGGATCGAGGCGAAGCGGGACGAGGGCATCGATGTGATCAGCCTCGGGATCGGGGATCCCGACACCCCGACCTACCGATACGTGGTCGAGGCGATGCGGGAGGCGGTCGGCGATCCGAGCACACAGAAGTACCCGAGCAACCGGGGCCGGCCCGAGTTCCGGAACGCGTTCGCTGACTTCTACATGCAGCGGTTCGGTGTCGAAATCGATCCGGTCACCGAGGTGATCCCCGCGATCGGCGCGAAGGAATGCATCTACAACCTCTGCTTCGCGTTCCTCGACCCGGGCGACGTCGCGCTCGCGTCCGACCCGGGCTACCCGGTCTACACGGGAGGCCCGGTCCTCGCCGGCGCCGAGGCGCATCTGATGCCGCTTCTGCCCGATCTCGGGTTCGCCCCGGACCTGGACTCGATCCCCGAGGAGAAGCTCGCGGCCGCGCGGCTGCTGTTCATCAACTACCCGAACAACCCGACGGGAGCGGTGGTACCCGACGGGTTCTTCGACCGCGTCGTCGAGCTCGCCCAGCGCCACGAGATCCTGGTCGTCCACGACAACGCCTATTCGGAGACCACCTACGACGGGTACGTGGCTCCAAGCTTCCTCGCCACCCCCGGCGCAAAGGACGTCGGTGTCGAGGTCTTCTCCCTGTCCAAGGGCTACAACATGACCGGCTGGCGCTGTGCGGCGATCCTCGGCAACGCCGACGCGATCAGGACGTACTGGCGCCTGAAGACGAATGTCGATTCGGGCCTGTATGAGGCCGTCCAGCTGGCCGGGGCGGCCGCGCTGCGCGGCCCGCGCAATGAGGTGGAGGCGATCTGCCGCATCTACGCGCGGAGGCGCGACCTGGTGGTCGGCGCCCTGCACGACATCGGCGTCGGGGTGAACCCGCCGAAGGGCACGATCTACATCTGGGCGCCCGTGCCGGATGGGCACACCTCGACCTCGTTCGCGGAGTTGGTGCTCGAGGAGGCGGCCGTGGTGGTCTCGCCGGGGTCGATGTACGGCCCGAGCGGGGAGGGGTTCTTCCGGATCTCGCTGACGACCCCGGAGGAGCAGCTGAGGGAGGCGGTTCAGCGCCTCCGCGCCCATCTGACTCCCTAGCGCCTCGGCGGGCTCGCGATGCTCGCTCCGCCCGCCCGGCGTTGGTTCGGGATCTCGATCGGTCGTCGCGAGCTGGCGCGTACCCTTAGAAGCGTGGAACGAGGCCGCAACGGCCGCCGGGCCGAAACCAGCCGGGAAAGCGGATCCGCGGGGGTCGTCAATCCCAGGGCGCGCCAGCGCGCACTCGCGATCGGGATCGTGCGAGACACGGAGCGCCGCGAGGATCCCCTCGCTGAGCTCAAGGAGCTGCTCCGGACTGCCCGGGTTGCCACCGCCGGCGAGCTGACTCAGCGGCGCTCCGAGCCGGATCCCGACCGCTACCTGGGCCGCGGGAAACTCGTGGAGCTGAAGCGCGAGATCGCGGCCACCGACGCGAACCTCGTGGCCTGCGACGACGAGCTCGCCCCGCGCCAGGAGCGGAATCTTGAGCAGGAGCTCGGCGTGCCCGTGATCGACCGCACCGCGGTGATCCTCGACATCTTCGCCGATCACGCTCACACGGCCGAGGGAAAGCTACAGGTCGAGCTCGCGCAGCTCGAGTACAACCTCGCGCGCATGCGGGGCCTGTGGACCCATCTCGAGCGCCTCGGGGCGGGGAGGATCGACGGAGGGATCGGGACGCGCGGTCCAGGTGAGTCGCAGATCGAGACGGACCGGCGCCTCGCCCGCGACCGGATCACGGCGCTGCGCCGACAGCTTCGCCGGGTCGAACGCGGACGGGCGGTGATGCGTGCGAACCGCGAGCGCGCCGCGCTCCCGTCGGTCGCCCTCGCCGGCTACACGAACGCCGGCAAGTCGACCCTCCTCAACGCCCTCACCGGTGCCGATGCCGGGGTGGGAGAGCGGCTCTTCCACACGCTCGACCCGACGACGCGGGCATTCGACCATGAGGGCCGGCGCTATCTGCTGACCGACACGGTCGGCTTCATCCGCAAGCTGCCGCATCAGCTCGTCGAGGCGTTCAAGGCGACGCTCGAGGAGACCGTGCTCGCCGACCTGATCCTGCACGTCGTCGACGGCTCCGAGTCCGAGGCGGACAGGACCGACTCGATCACCGCGGCCGCTTCCGTCCTTGCGGAGATCGGGGCGGACGCCGCACCGAGGCTGCTCGTGATGAACAAGATCGATCTGCTGGACGACGCGGAGCGCCGCGAGCTGGCGCTGCGCCATCCCGACGCCGTGCTCGTCTCCGCGGAGACGGGGGAGGGCCTCGATGCGCTTCGCTCGCGAATCGCGGACGCGATCCGGCAGGGTCTCACCGCGGTGGAGCTGCTCGTACCGTTTGACGCCGGTGAGCGTCTTTCTGAGCTTCACGAGATCGCTGGTGACCTCGAGCGCGAGGATCGCGCGGACGGGGTGCTCGTTCGCGCGCGGCTACCTGCCTCCCTCGCCGATCGGTTCTCGGATCTTTCGGTCAACGGAAGAGGTGCCCGAGGCCCGGTTCGCACGATCGACTGAGCCCGGGCGCAACGCGGCGATCCACTGGATCCCCTCGACGCGCTGGTTCCGGATCAGGGCGACGAGGTGACGACCGGGGCCACCCCTACGGTTGGCGGCGTGGAGGAGCTTCGATTCATCAAGCTGAGCGAGAAGGCGACCCTGCCCACCCGGGCGCACGACAACGACGCCGGCCTCGACATCTATTCCGCGGAGGCCGCTCGCCTAGCGCCGGGGGCCAGGGCGAGCGTCGGGACCGGTCTCGCGGTCGCGATCCCGGAGGGTCTCGCCGGTCTGGTCCTGCCGCGATCCGGACTGGCGCTGAAGGCCGGGATCACCCTGCTCAACTCTCCGGGGCTGATCGACCCCGGATATCGCGGGGAGGTGCGGGTCCTGCTGGTCAACACCGATCAGAGCATCGACTTCCACGTCCGTCCCGGCGATCGGGTGGCGCAGCTGCTCCTCGTCCCGATCGCGACGGCGAGCCCATTGGAGGCCGACAAGTTGGATACCTCGATCCGCGGCAGCCGCGGGTTCGGGTCCAGCGGCGTCTGATCCGACCGAGCGGCCCTAGGAGAACGAGACCTGCGGGACCTCGCGCTCGGCGGCGTCGCCGATCTCGAAGAACGGCTTGTCGGTGAAGCCGCCCTGCTTCGCGACGATCGACATCGGGAACTGCTGGATCTTGGTGTTGTAGCTCTGCACGTTCGAGTTGTAGATCCGGCGGGACGCCTGGATCTCGTCCTCGAGCTCGCTGAGCTGCCGCTGGAGCTGCTGGAAGTTCTCGGTCGCGCGCAGCTGGGGGTACTGTTCGGCGACCACCCGCAGCCCGCCCAGCGCCTGGCCCAGCATCGTTTCCGCCGGGCCAGCCTGCTCGGGTCCGCTCGCCTGCATCGCCGCGGCGCGCGCCTGGGTGACCTTCTCGAAAGTCTCGCGCTCGTGCGTCGCGTAGCCCTTGACGGATTCGACCAGGTTGGGGACCAGGTCGTGGCGCCGCTTCAGCTGGACGTCGATCCCGCTCCACGCTTCGTCGCAGCGGTTGCGCTCGGCGATGATGCTGTTGCGCGTCAGGATGTAGATCACCCCGAGCAGCACCAGCAGGCCGACGATGATCAGCACGATCACCATTGAGCGGATCCTATAGGCCTTTCGTCAGCGCGCCAATACCCGCTTTCCGCGCTCGGCCGCCCGCAGGGCGCCGGCGTGGGCGGCGGCCTCGAGCTCGTCGCCCAGCGGCTCGAGCTCGACAGGTGCGCCGGCCCGCCGTTCCAGCGCGATCGAGATCAGGCGGTCGGCGAGCCAGGCGTTCTTCGGCAGGAGCGGCCCGTGGAGGTAGGTGCCGATCATGTTGAGGCGGCGCACTCCCTCGAACCCGTCGCGGTCGTTGTTGCCGTGCCCGTGGAGCACTCGCCCGAGCGGCTCGGCATCCCGCCCCAGATGTGTGCGTCCTCCGTGATTCTCGAATCCTGCCAGCACCCTCACCCCGTCGCCGAGGTCGGTCTCGATCGCGACGTTCCCGATCAGCCTCGGGCCCGGCTCGCGCACGGTCTCGAGGTCGGCGATCCCGAGACCGGGAATCGACTCGTCGCCGAGCTGGTAGCGACGCCCGAGCAGCTGGTAGCCGCCGCACACGGCGAGCAGGGAGACGCCGTCCTCGACCGCCGCGGCGATCGCGTCGCGCTTCGTCCGTCGCATGTCCTCCGCGACCAGAACCTGGTCCCGGTCCTGACCGCCTCCGATGTAGATGAGGTCGTGCTCGGAGGGGCCGAATCCGTCGCCGGGCCCTGATGCCGCGTAGCGAAAGCCGATCCCACGCCATTCGCAGCGACGTCTGAGAAAGAGGATGTTGCCGCGGTCCGCGTAGATGTTCATCTGCTCGGGGTAGAGCGCGAGCAGTCGAAGCTCGAGACCGGAACTCACTCGGGCACCTCCAGGAGGACGAGCAGCGAGTCGGCTTCGCCCGGCCCGTAGCTGATTCGACGGCGCGGCGCCGGCTTGAATCCGGCCCGCTCGCCCTCGCGCTCGAGAGCTTCAGGTGTCAGCCTCTGCAGAGTCTCGTCGTGGACCGAGCGATCGAGCGCGCCCGCGGGTGAAACGCGCTCCCGAATCCGTCGCACGGTGAGCGCGTCGGATGCGACCTGGATCCAGAGAGGCTCGCTCGAGTACACCCAGCCATCGAGCTCGCGCATATCAGGGAGGATCCGGGTGGATGAAGGGTGCGCGCTCATCATGCTCTCCTCGTCGACCACGGTGAGGGCGAGGCGCCCGCCCGGTCCGATCAGTTCGCTCAGCCGGGCGAGAAGCGCTCCTCGAGCGGAGGGGTCGATCAGTTGGATCACATGGAGGGGGCCGATCGCGAGGGCGGGCCGCACGGGAGCGTCGATCTCCGAGGGCGAACTGAGATCCACCTCCAACACATGGATCGAGGTCCCGTCGCGCTCCGTGGATCGGTCCAGCGCTGCGACCAGGTCAGGATCGCGCTCGAGCGCGATCACCTCGTGTCCGTGCCCGGCCAGATGGAGGGCGGTCCGGCCGGCCCCCGCCCCCAGCTCCAGAACCGGCCCGCCGGTCTCATCGGCGAGTTCGGTCCAGATCGGAAGGTCGGCGCCGTAGGCGCCGAACTCGACCTCCTGCCAGAGGGCGGTCTCGTTGATCGCCGGCGGCGCCATCGTCATTGCCAGAAATCGGCCGCCAGGCCGCGATGGGCGAGCATCGTGCGCAGCTCGAGCAGGGCAGTGTAGGTGGGGAGCGCGAAGACGCGCGACGGGGCGGTCCGTACCGCTACGTCGAGTGAATCGCCGATCGGATCGATCACCTCGATCGCATCCGTCGGCCAGCCCGCGTACTTGAGGCGGAGGGCCATCTCCGCCGCGCGGGTGCCGGCGCAGACCACCCGCCTCACCCCGTTGGCGAGCAGCTCGAAGTCCGCGTCCCAGACCCAGGAGACGTCCCGGCCGTCCGCGATCCTGTCGTTCAGCGCGATCCAGAGGTCGACGGGCTCGTCCCTCGCTTCGAGTGTGAGCGTCCGAAGCACCTCGTTCGCCCCCGCCGGGTTCTTGATCAGAAGGATCGAGACCGGCTTACCGGACACCTCGATCGTCTCGACGCGGCCGAACGCGGTGCGCATCGATTCGATTCCCGCCCTGATCCGATCGAGCGGGACCCCCGAGCGAAGGCCGGCCGTCACCGCTGCCAGAGCGTTGTAGACGTTGTAGAGGCCGGGGAGCGGGAGCTCGAGCTCGAGGTCCCCATCCGGGGTCCTGAGCCCGACCCGCGAGCCCGAGATCCCGTGAAGGGCGATCTCCGTGGCGGCCACGTCGGGAGCGGGGCGATCCGCCTCACAGCTCGGGCAGGAGTAGTGGCCGAGATGCCCGACGAACGCGCGCTCATACGAGTAGGGGGCCCCGCACCGGCGGCAGTGCTTTGCGTCGTGAGCGTGCTGGAGCTCGGGGAGGGCGTGCGTCGTGTCCTCGATCCCGAAATAGGTCACCCCGGGTCGGCGCTTCAGCTCGCGATCGCGACCGAGATCGGCGATCAGGGGATCGTCGGCGTTCAGGGCAAGCTCACAATCGAGGTGCTCCATGAGTACCGCCCATTCGTCCGCGAGCCGCTCCAGCTCGCCGTAGCGGTCGAGCTGGTCGCGAAACAGGTTGCCGAGGACGAGCAGCCGGGGACGGAGTTGCGGCGCGACCCGAGGCAGCCATGCCTCATCGAGCTCGAACAGCCCCTCGTCTCCGGACTGCTCCAGCAGCGCCGTCGCCACTCCCCAGTGCATGTTCGAGCCCGCCCGGTTGTGTACCGGGGCGCGGCCGTCGGCGCGCAGGATCGCGGCGATCATCCCGGCAGTGGTGGTCTTGCCGTTGGTCGAGCTGACCACGATCGAGCCGCGATTCAGCCGAGCAGCGAGGCGCGGGATCGCATCGGGGGCGATACGGATCAGCACGCGCCCCGGCAGGGTGGTGCCGCCGCCGCGGCCGCTCCGTCTGCTGATTCCGCCGACCGCGCGTGCGAGCCTCACTTTCGCCTCGAAGGAAGCGCTCATCGTGCGGGCAGGTTAGGCGGACGGCGGCGGGGCGATCACCCGGAGCGCACGCTTCAGCGTTCCGAGTCGCGCCGGCAGGTCGGTGAGGTGGTCCCCGTCCGCGTAGACGGCGAAGTCCCGATCGGCCTCGACCTCCACCTCGGAGGCGCGAAGAACTTGGACCTCCTCGTTCTCGACATGCGCGCCCTTGAACACCTTCGGCAGACTGGCGAGGAAGCGGAGTTTGCCCGCCTCTCCGGTGAGGACGACGTCGAACTTGCCGTCGTCGAGCTCCGCATCCGGCGCGATGAACATCCCGCCGCCGTAGGCCCTGCTGTTCGCGACGACCACCGAGTAGCCGACCAGCTCGATCGTCCGCGAGCCGTCCAGGGTGATCGTGAATCGGGCGTGGCTCCAGGCGGCGAGGGCTCGCAGCGCCGCGTACGCGTACACCAGGTTGCCGCGAATCAGCCTCGCCTCGTTCGCGATCCGGTTGGCGTCGGAGTCGAACCCGCAGGAGGCGATCCCGAGGAACCGCCGGCCATTCGCCTCGCCGACGTCTATCTCGCGCACGTGCCCCTCCGCCAGCGTCGCCACGGATCCGGCCGGTTCCGAAGGGATCCCGAGCACCCTGGCGAGGTCGTTGCCGCGACCGCCCGGGATGATCCCCAGCGGCGACCCGCTGTTCGCGAGGGCACCGCCGATCTGCCCGATCAGGCCGTCGCCGCTCATCACCACGGGGATCTCGCCCACCTCCACCGCGCGCCGGGCCTCGCTCACCCCATGCTCGAGGCTCCTGGTCCGAATTATCCGGTGGGGGATCGCGCGACGCTCGAGCTCTCGCTCGACCTCGGGGAGCAGCTTCAGCGTCCGGCCCCCCGCCGCGTGCGGGTTGACCAGGATCAGATGGGTGCGGTCGGCGCCGATCGGGTGACTCTATGCGGGCAGGCGGGCGACGAAGTACGTGCCCTCCGCCGCCGCGCCCGTCTCGATCGGCTCCAGACCCACCCTTCGGAAGCCCCGCCTGAGCACGGCATCGGGGGTGTGGAACGGCGTCGCGGGTCCCCAGCTCGAAGCGAGCACGGCGAAGCCGCCGGGCCGGAGCACGCGGGCGACCTCGGCGAAGAACGGTGGCGTGTTCAGGTGCGCGACGAGGTCGAAGGAGTCGTCGTCGTAGGGGAGAGCCGCACCATCCGCCACTCGGAAGGCGACCCGCCCCTCCGGATCCAGACCGATCCTCGCCCGCGCCCGTCGGATCATCTCCTCCGAGATGTCGATTCCGCGCACACGCGCGTGTGGGAACTCGCGGGCGATCAGCAGGGCGCCGTCCCCGAGCCCTGTACCGACCTCGAGTGCACGCTCCGGCTCGCGGGGCACGCGAACGAGGGCCGCGGCCAGCGGCGCAAGGTGAGTGGGGGACCCGGCGGTCGTTGTCTCCGCCCAGTCGCGCGCTCGGCGATCGAAGAACGACCGCGTCGGGCCTCGCAGGAGCGGCCAGCTGGCGGGCACCCGGGTGATCAGCCAGCTCACGGCTCGCCCGATCAGACGCTTGCCGGACACGGAGCCGATCATCGCACCCGACGCCAGTAGGCTTGGCGGACTTGAGCCCGGGGCGAACAGCGATTGCCGCCTCGCTCGCAGCGGCGCTGCTGATCGGCTGCGGCGGGGGGGAGGACGATGAGACCTCGGCGGACCTGCCCGCCGGATGCAGCGAGGTCTCCGCACCGGCCCCGAGGCAGGTCGAGCTGAATGCGCCCGACGAGAGCCTGCAGGGCCCGGCGACGGCGGTGGTCGAGACGAGCTGCGGGGTCTTCCGGATCGACCTCGACACCGACCGGGCGCCGCGGACGACGTCCTCGTTCGCGTATCTCGCGAGGCAGGGCGTATACACCGACACCGTCTTCCACCGCATCGTGCCCGGGTTCGTGATTCAGGGCGGCGACCCGACCGGAAGCGGCACGGGTGGCCCCGGGTACTTCGTCGACGAGGAGCCGCCGGGAAACCTCTCCTACCTGCGCGGCATCGTCGCGATGGCGAAGACTGCCGCCGAGCCACCGGGCCGTTCGGGAAGCCAGTTCTTCGTCGTAACCCAGCCGGACGCCGGGCTGACGCCGGACTACGCGCTGATCGGGCGGGTGACGAGCGGGATGGACGTCGTCGACCGGATCGAGGAGCTCGGCACCCCCGAGGGCAGACCTAGGGAGCCGGTCCTGATCAGCCGGATCACGATCGAGGGCGGGCGATGAGCCGCGTACGAGTTGGGGAGTCGGCCCCGGACTTCGAGCTCGACGGCACGGGCGAGCGCACCTACCGACTCGCCGACTACGGGGGGAGCGGGGTGATCATCGCGTTCTATCCGCACGACTTCACCTCCGTCTGCACGAGACAGTTCTGCTCCTACCGCGACGACGGTGACCGGATCGAGTCACTCGGTGTTCCCATGCTCGGGATCTCGCCGCAGTCGGTGGAATCACACGAGCGGTTTGCCGCCCATCACGGACTGACCGTGCCGCTGGCGTCGGATCCGGACAAGCGGGTCGCCCGGTCCTACGGCGTGATCGGGCCGGGCGGGTTCACCCGGCGCGCGGTGTTCCTGGTGGATGGGGGGTGCGTCGTCCGCCACCGCCATGTCGCCCTGTTCGGTCTTCGCTACCAGGACGTCGGCGACCTGGAGCGCGCCGTCGCGGAACTCGAGTAAACCGTGGGCAGCGAGCCGCTGGATCCGAGACCGTTCGAGGTCGCCTCAGACGGCACCCGGCTCTCCGGCGAGGAGGTGGGGGAGGGGCCACCAGTCGTTCTCCTGCACGGCCTGACCGCGACGCGGCGCTACGTCCTGCACGGATCGCTCGCCCTCGCCCGCCGCGGATACCGGCTGATCTCCTATGACGCCCGCGGGCACGGCGAGTCCTCGCCGGCGGAGTCGGGCGGCTACGGCTACGAGGCGCTCGCGGGCGACCTGCGCTCCGTTCTCGGGGAGCGCTGCCGCGGCGAGCGGCCGATCCTGTGCGGCCACTCGATGGGCGGCCACACGGCCATGAACCATGCGCTGGATCACGCCGACGAGGTCGCCGCGCTCATCCTGGTCAATCCCGCGGCGCTCGGCCTGCCGACTGCGGACGAGGTCCTCGCGCACTGGGATCGGCTCGCCGACGCCCTCGACGGGGGCGGGGTGGACGGCTTCATGGACGCCTACGAGGCCGATCTCGAGGTCGCCCCGGAGTGGAGGGAGACCGCCCTGCGGATCACGCGGGATAGGATGGAGCGCCACCGCCGTCCCGAGGCGGTCGCCGAGGCCCTCCGGCGGGTACCTCGCTCCATCGCCTTCGACGGGATCGACGAGCTCCGGACGCTCGACCTGCCGGCCCTGGTGGTCGCCAGCCACGACGAGGCCGATCCGGGCCACCCCTACTCGATCGCGGAGGCCTGGGCCGAGGCGCTTTCCCGGGGCCGGCTGATCAGCGAGGAGCGCGGACAGAGCCCCCTCGCCTGGCAGGGCGGCCGCCTCTCGCGCACGATCGCGGACTTCCTCGAGGAGTCCCAGGTGCAGCAGCGGCTCCGCGTCTAGCGGTCCTTCAGCTCTCCGATCACCTGGGGGAACCGAGCAGGGGCGGAGGGGAAGGCGCCGCGGTGGCCCGCCTTGATCCCCAGCTTCCTCGCGAGGGGGCTGCCGCGTGCTAGCCGATCCGCGCGGTCAAGAAGGGGGGTATGCCAAGAAATCTTTACCCAAAATGCGCAATTGACACAACGAACGGAGCACGCATAGGGTGCGCTTGTAAGAGATCGCATAATGCGGCCGATTGGGAGCTGGACTTCGACGGACAGAAAAGTCGAGACCCTCCAGGTCGGTAAGGGGACGAGCGGACCGGGTACGACAGCCTCTAGGCCGCTCCCTCGCGACAAGTAGGGGAGGTTCCAGATGAAGGAACGAATTCTTGGCCCATCAGGCCGAGGGCGCAAGCGCGCCTTGTTGGCGTCGTTGTCCGTCGCCGCGCTCCTGGGACTGTTGTTCGCCATTACCAGCTCCGCGGGGCCCGTGGGCATCGCTTCCGGGTTCGAGGACGACGACGGGAACCTCGCCGACAATCCTCCTTTGGTTACCGCCGACCCGCCCGGAGCTATCGACTGGAACAACTTCGATCCCGTCAGCTGGCAGCCATCCCCTTCAACTACGCCGACGCGTGAAGCCGAAAAGCTCGCGTTCGGCTGGCAGTTCAAGGGCATCGAGGATTGGCAGGTCTCGACCTCCGAT
>DASUYK010000135.1:0-61125 GCA_036377415.1 Solirubrobacterales bacterium | reverse complement strand
GGTGGTCACCGACACCCTGCCGGCGGACGTGGACTTCGTCTCCGCCAGCACGACGCTGGGTAGCTGCGTCCAGGCGGCCAAGGTCGTGACCTGCAACCTCGGGGCGATCGGTGCCGGCGGGACCGCGACGGTGACGATCGTCGTCAAGGCGAAGAAGGCGGGATCGATCTCGAACACTGCCGCGGTGACGAGCTCCGGGGTCCCCCCTGAGGTCAACACCGCCAACAACACGGACACCGCGACGACGGTGGTCCAGGGCAAGGGCACGGCCAAGGGCAAGAAGAAGGGCAAGGTCAGCTGCGCCACCCCGACGATCACCGGCACGGGCGGTGACGACGTGATCAACGGGACGAGCCGCGCCGACGTGATCGTCACGTTCGCAGGCAATGACCAGGTCTTTGCGCTCGGCGGCAAGGACCTCGTCTGCACCGGCTCCGGATTCGACGCCGTCTTCGGAGGCGATGGTGGCGACACCGCGATCGGCGGAGCGAACGCCGACAGGCTCGTCGGCCAGGCCGGCGGCGACCTGCTCAAGGGCAAGGGAGGCCGCGACAAGCTCCGCGGCAAGGCGGGCAACGACACCCTGAACGGCGGCAAGAAGCGCGACAGCTGTAAGGGCGGCGCCGGCAGGGACACCCTGATCAAGTGCCCGTAGCTGTCTCCCGCTGAACGGCATCTCGCGGGCGGCCCCTTCGGGGGCCGCCCGTCGTTCAGCCCGCGGCGCCGTCCAGATCGAGTGCGGCGCGGGCCTTGTCGACGTCCTCGGTGAGGATCACCAGGCGGACGCCGGTAAAGATCGTGTAGGCGACGTCGATGTTGACGCCCGCCTCGGCGAGGTCGCGAGCGATCTCGCCCATCGCGCCCGGCCTGTCGTGCAGGTCGACGACGACCGCCTCGCGCTCGTCGGCGACCTCGATCCCCTCCTTCTCCAGCGCCTGCTTCGTCTTCTCCTCGTCCTCGACGAGGAGGTGGATGAAGCCCTTCCCGTCGCCGACCATCGCGCAGAAGCCGAGGATGTTCACACCCCCCCTGCCGGTCGCCTCCCCCAGGTCAGCCAGCTTCCCGGGCTGGTCCTCCATGATCACGGTCAGGTCCTTCATCTGCCCTCCGTCGATCGTGCCGCCGCATCATATGCGGCCGGGTGATCTCAAACCGGCCTCGCGGGTAGCCTCAGGTTGGATGCCTAACCGCCTCGCCAAGGAAACCAGTCCCTATCTGCTTCAGCACAAGGACAACCCGGTCGACTGGCGGCCGTGGGGGCCGGAGGCGCTGGGCGAGGCCGCCGAACAGGACAAGCCGATCTTCCTCTCGATCGGCTACTCGGCGTGCCATTGGTGCCACGTGATGGAGCGGGAGTCGTTCGAGGACCCGGAGACCGCCGCGGCGATCAACGGGTCCTTCGTCCCGATCAAGGTCGACCGCGAAGAGCGCCCCGATGTCGACGACCTCTACATGGAGGCGGTCCAGGGGATGACGGGCCAGGGGGGCTGGCCACTCAGCGTCTTCCTCGACTCCGAGGGAGTCCCGTTCTACGGCGGGACCTACTTCCCGCCCGAGGCCCGCCAGGGAATGCCGAGCTTCAGGCAGGTCCTCGAAGCGACCGCCGGCGCGTACCGAGGCCAGCGTGAGGAGCTCCGCGAGGCCTCGGCGCGAATCCGGGAGGCCCTCTCCGCCACCGGCCGCGTCCAGGGATCCGAGGAGCCCCTCACCGAGTCGATCCTGGAGTCGGCGACCAGCGTTCTGCTCGCCAACGTCGACCGCGCGAATGGCGGCTTCGGGGGCGCTCCGAAGTTCCCGCCCGCCAGCTCGCTCGAGCTCCTCCTCGCCCGCGGCCGAACCGAGCCGGTCCGGCTGACACTCGACAAGATGATGCACGGGGGAATCTACGACCAGCTCGGCGGCGGGTTCGCGCGCTACGCCGTCGACCCCGCCTGGCTGGTGCCCCACTTCGAGAAGATGCTCTATGACAACGCGCTCCTCGCGCGCGCCTACCTGCACGGATGGCAGGTGATGGGTGAGGAGCGCTGGATGCGGGTCTGCAGCGAGACCCTCGACTGGGCGATTCGCGAGATGCGTGGTCCCGAGGGCGGCTTCTACTCCGCGCTCGACGCCGATTCCGAGGGCGAGGAGGGGCGCTTCTACGTCTGGGAGGAGGCGGAGATGCGGGAGACGCTCACCGATGCGGGCGTCTCGGCCGACGCCGCCGAGCGCGTCCTCGGCTACTGGGGGGTGAGCCCGGCCGGGAACTTCGAAGGTAGGAACATCCTCCATGTCCCGCTCGGGGCGAGCGCGGCGCAGCCGCCGGAGCTGCCCGACGCCCGGACCGCGCTCTACGCCAGGCGTGACGAGCGTGTCCGCCCCGGGCTCGACGACAAGCGGATCTGCTCCTGGAACGCTCTGATGATCGCGGCGCTCGCCGACGCGGGCGCGGCGATGGGGCGCGAGGACTACCTCGACGCCGCCTGCGGCTGCGCCCGCTTCGTTTGGGAGTCGATGCGCGATCCGGAGGGCCGGCTGCTCCGGACCTGGAAGGGCGGCGGCCACCTGAACGCGTATCTCGAAGACCACGCATTCCTGCTCGAGGGGCTGCTCCGCCTCTACGAGGCGACCCTCGAGGTGCGCTGGTTCGACGCCGCCCGCGAGACCGCCGACGCGATGATCGAGCGCTTCGCCGACGAGGAGCGCGGCGGTTTCTTCACCACCTCCCACGACCACGAGACGCTGATCGCGCGCCGCAAGGACGTGGGGGACCACCCGATTCCGTCGGGCAACTCGTCGGCGGCCTTCGGCCTCTTCCGGCTTGCCGCGATGACGGGCGAACGTGCCTATGAGGAGCGGGCCGAGGGGACGATGCGCCTGTTCGCGCCGGCCGCCGCCCAGCACCCCGACGCCTTCGGCCACCTGCTCCAGGCGATCGATTTCCACTTCTCTCCCGTCCGCGAGGTCGCCCTCGTCGCTCCCGCCAACGGCGACGGAGCAGCGGGCACCTCGGCGCTCGCCGAGCTCGCAAACGTGGTTCGCTCTGCGCACCGGCCGCACGTCGTCCTCGCCGGGGGCCCCGAGGGAATCGAACGCCCCGAGCTTCTCCGGGAGCGGCCCGCGGTCGAGGGCCGACCGGCCGCCTACGTGTGCGAGAACTTCGCCTGCAGGGCCCCGGTCACGGACCCGAGTGAGCTCGCGGCCGCTCTCGCCTGAGCGAGAACAGGTCCAACAGCCACAGCGCGAGGCCGGTGGCGAGCAGGATCCCGGCGCGGAGCCAGGCGTCCGCCTCGGCCTGCGTCATCACCAGCACGCAAGCCGCGATCCCGAGAACCGGCATCGCGGTCGGCACCCGGAAGTGGTCGTGCTCGACCCGCTCGCGCCTGAGGACGAGGACCGCGACGTTCACGACGACGAAGACGTTGAGGAGGAGGAGGACGGTGGTGTCCGCGAGCGGCTCCAGGTCACCCGTCGCGGCGAGGACGAGCGCGATCCCGGTCGTGACTGCGATCGACACCCACGGGGTCCTGCGCCCGTGGTGCACCCTGCCAAGGAACCGCGGGACGACGCCGTCCTCCGCCATCCCGTAGAGCAGCCGCGAGGCCATGATCATGTTGATCAGCGCCCCGTTTGCGAGCGCAAGCACCCCGATCGCCGAGAAGAGCTTCGTCGGGACGGCGAGCGGTCCCTCCTCCACCACCTCGAGCAGGGGGCCGCTGGAGGCCGCGAGCTGCCCCGTCGGCACGACCATCGAGGCGGTCAGGGTGACCAGCACGTAGACGCCACCGGCGATCGCGATCCCGCCGAACAGGGCGACCGGATACGAGTGCCTCGGGTCCGAGGTCTCCTCGGCGATGTTCGCCGAGTCCTCGAAGCCGATCAGCGCGTAGAAGGCGAGCGCGGAGCCGGCCAGTACCGCCAGCGGCACCGCCGTCCCCTCCTTGAACTCGAGCACCCGATCCGGCTCGCCCGTGCCTGAGAGCAGGGCCGCGACTCCGATCACGATGATCAGCGCGAGCCCGCCGAGCTCGACCAGCGTGAGCCCGACGTTCACCCTGACCGCCTCGACGATCCCCCTGAAGTTGATCAGCGCCGCGAGCACCAGGAAGGCGAGCGCGACCGGGACCACCGGAAGCTCGACGAAGTCGCCGAGGTAGTCGCCTCCGAGCGCCCGGGCGAGAGCGCTCGCCGAGGTGAGGCCGGATGCCATCACCGCGAAGGCGACGATGAAGGCGATGAAGCGCGAGCGGAACGCGCGCTCTGCATAGAGGGCAGCCCCGCCCGCCCGCGGGTACTTCGTGGTGAGCTCCGCGTAGGAGCCCGCGGTGAGCACTGCGAGCAGCAGCGCGACCAGGAACGCCGCCCAGATCGCCCCGCCGACCTCCGCCCCGACCTCCCCGGTCAGCGCGTAGATCCCTCCCCCGAGGACGTCGCCGAGGACGAAGATGAGCAGCATCCGGCGCGAGACGACGCGCCTCAGTTGGGTGTCGGGCGCGGTCAGGTTGCGATCGGGGTCGCGATCGCGAGATAGACGGCGATCGAGAGCAGGTCCTGGATGATCGTCGCCAGCGGGCCGGAGCCGAACGCGGGGTCGCGACCGAGTCGGCTGAGCGACCAAGGCAACAACATCGCCACCGCGGTCGCGATCGCGCAGCTCGCGAACAGGGCAAGAGCGACGGCGAGGGCCACCTTCGAGTCCCCCCAGCCCAAAGCGGCGAAGGGGAAGAAGACGGCCGCGATCAGGACCCCGATCACCGCTCCGCTGATCACCTCGCGCCGGAGGACCTCCCTGACGCTCACCCCCACGGCCATGCCCCTGATCAGGACGGTCTCGGTCTGGGTGCCGACGGCGTCGGCCATATAGACGACGGCCGGCAGAAAGAAGGTGAGGAGGACCAGGCTGTCCAGCTGGTGCTCGAATGATCCAACGATCACCGCCGATGCCATCGCGCCAATCAGCCCGACCAACAGCCACGGCAGCCGGTGCCAGAGCCGCTGGCTGACGGGCTCGTCCGCCGCCGTCCTCGCCCGCCTGGTGCTGGCGAGGTATCCGCCGAGCCGGGCCATGTCCTCGTCGTGCTCGTCGAGCAGGATCTCCAGCAAGCGGTGGGCGGGGATCAGCCCGACGAACTCGCCTCCCTCGTCGACCACGGCGATCGATGACTCCGTGTGCCGGACGGCCTTGCGGGCGACCGCTTCTTGGGGGGACACCGGGCCCACCGCAGGCGGATCGTCGTCCATGATCGCGGCGAGCTCGGCATCCGCGCTCGCCGCGAACAGGCGCTCCATCGGAACGACCCCGACGAGCCGCCGCTCGTCGAGCACCGCGACCTCGTCGATGCTGTCGAACGACTGTCCCGCCAGAGAGCTCCGGACCCGCTCGACCGTGTCAGTGGGAGCCGCAACCGGCACCCGCGAGGTCGCGCTGGCGGCCGCCACACCGAGCAGATCGGAGCCGTCGGCTTCGCCGACTTCCATGCGCCTGATTCTGGCGCGGGCTTCGGCTGTCAGAGGATCGGGAGAAAGTGCTCGATCTCGAACGGGGTCACCTGGATGCGGTAGTCCTCCCACTCGGATCGCTTGATCTCGATGAAGCGGTTGAAGGCGTGCTCGCCGAGGATCCTCAGGACCAGCTCCGACTCGGCGGCGATCTCGATCGCCTCGCCAAGCGTCTCCGGGAGCTGCTCGATCCCGCGGCGGTGCCGCTCCTCGGGAGTGAGGTGGTAGAGGTTCTGCTCCATCGGCTCCGGGAGCTCGTAGCCGTGCTCGATCCCCTCGAGGCCGGCGTGGAGCATCCCCGCGAAGCAGAGGTAGGGATTGCAGGCGGGGTCGGGACAGCGAAGCTCGGCGCGGGTCGCCTGCTCCTTTCCGGGGTGGTAGAGCGGCACCCGGATCAGCGCCGAGCGGTTCCGCCGCGACCAGGAGAGGTAGACCGGCGCCTCGTAGCCGGGCACCAGCCGCTTGTAGGAGTTCACCCACTGCGCGAACAGCGGAGCGATCTCGCGCGCGTGCTTGAGCTGGCCCGCGATGAACGCCTTCGCCGTGTCGGAGAGGAAGTACTGGTCGTCCGCGTCGAAGAACGCGTTGCGGCCGTCCTTCGAGAGCGACTGGTGTACGTGCATCCCGGATCCGTTCTCGCCCTGAAGCGGCTTCGGCATGAAGGTGGCGTGCCAGCCGTACTTCATCGCGTACTCCTTGACCGTGATCCGGTAGGTCATGCAGTCGTCGGACATCTCGAGCGCGTCCTTGTAGCGCATGTCCACCTCGTGCTGCGAGGGCCCGACCTCGTGGTGGGTGTACTCGACGTGGATCCCGAGCCGCTCGAGGGCGAGGACCGTCTCGCGGCGGACGTCGACACCGGCGTCGAGGGTCGTGAGGTCGAAGTAGCCGCCCTCGTCAAGGACCTCAGGGGTCCCCGAATCGGGCTTCGCGGATCGGAAGTAGAAGTACTCGAGCTCCGGGCCGATGTAGTAGTCATCGAAGCCCAGCCCCTTTGCGCGGTCGAGCGCGCGCCGCATTATCCAGCGCGGGTCACCCTCGTAGGGCTCGCCACCGGGAACCTGGATGTCGGCGAACATCCGCGCGGTGCGGTTGCCGTCCTCGGGGCGCCAGGGGATCACCCGGATCGTCGACGGGTCCGGCATCGCGATCATGTCCGACTCCTCGATCGGGTTGAACCCGCTGATCGAGGAGCCGTCGAATCCCATCCCCCCCTCGAAGGCGTCGTCGAGATCAGCGACGTTGATCGAGAAGCTCTTCAGCTGGCCGAGCAGGTCGGTGAACCAGAGACGGACGAAGCGCACGTCGTTCTCCTGGCAGAACGCGATCGCCTCCTCGGCTGTCTTCGGTCCGTCAGCCACGCTCCGTGAAATCTATGCCAGATCCGACCCGGCCCGCAGTACGTACCTGAAAGAAACACGTGCAACATCTTGTAGACTTACGACCCGTAAGTAACGGGCTAAAAGTAAAGTAAAGCCGCTGTGAACAGCAACGAGGGCCGATGACGGTAAAGACAGACATCAGTCGCTTCCACATCCACGACGAGCTCACCGCGCCGGAGGGGAGCGCTCCCCTGATCAAGAGCATCCAGACCGCCGGCGGCGTCGTCTCGAAGTTCCTCGGCGTGCTCGCCGAGTCCCCCGCCACGCTCCGGGCCTACACCCGCCTGCGCACCGAGCTTCGCTCCAGCAACCTCCCCCGGGCCACGCGGGAGCGCATCGGGATCGCGGTCGCGGAGTGGCGGAACGACCCGTACACGCTCACCCAGTACACCCGCACCGCCCGCGCCGCCGGTCTCGGACTCGACGAGGTCGCCCGGGCCCGCAGCTTCACCTCGGCCGACGAGAAGGAGGCGGCGCTCCTCGTCCTCCTTAGGGAGACACTCGACCCGGCCGAGCGCCCGCCCCACCATCTGGTCGAGGAGGCGCGGGAGGCGGGCTGGACCGACGAGGAGATCCTCGAGGCGGTCGCCGAGCTTGCTCTGGCGGAGTTCGAGAGCCTGTTCGCCTCCGTCGCGGCCCTCCCGCAGGAGGGCGATCCGGCTGTGCTGCGGACCGCCGCTTAGTACGCCAGCGGCGTGACCGTCGCCTGGATCGGGCCGGAGCCGACCGCGAGGAAGCCCAGCCTCTTCGCGGTCTTCTTCGTCAGATCCCACGCATAGCCCTTGCGGAAGGGGCCCCGGTCGATCACCGTCGCCGCCACGCTCCGGCCGTTGTGGCTGAAGGCGACCTGCGTGCCGCACGGCAGCTGCCGGTGGGCCACGCCGATCACGGTCGGCTGAAGCATCGTCCCGCACGCCGTCGACTTGCCCCAGAACCCGGGGCCGTACCAGGTCGCCTTCTTGTAGACGGTCCAGCTACCCGAGCTCGACGCGGTCGGCTCCGGCGACGGCTCGGTCCCCCCCGGCACGCCGCCCGTCTGGGCGTAGGCGGACGAGGCGCCCAGCGTCAGCGTGGCGCAACATGCAAGTCCCCCAATCGCACGAATTGTTCGCCTGCTCGTCAACACCCTTCCTCTTTCGTTGCTTACGGGGTTAGCTGACGGGCTCGCGCTGAAAGATCGCGCTACGCGGCTCCTTGGCCGCGATTCGCCCCAACAGTGGGTCCCCCGCTCTCCGACCTTTCCGGTGGTCGAGGACTCAGCGGAAGTGCGCGCGGCAGGTTAGCAGAGGTCCAAGCGAGTTCTCCACCAGGTATCCCTTCGAGCGCGGGCGCCGGGAGTCCCCTCCCTCATATGCTCCGGCCGATGCCATCCGCCCTCGTCACCGGCGCGGCTCGCGGGCTCGGCCTCGAGATCGCCCGGCGCCTCGTCGGCCGCGGCTACGAGGTGGCGATCACCGATATCGACGCGGCCGGCGCCGAAGCGGCAGCGGCCGAGCTCGGCGGGCGGGCCTGGCCCCTTGCGCTCGACGTCACCGATGCGGACGCCTGTCGCGCAGCCGCAGGCCAGGTGGTCGAGCGCTCGGGCTCACTCGACGTCTGGGTGAACAACGCCGGGATCCTCGTCACCGGGGTCTCCTACGAGACGGAGATCGATGACCTCCGGCGGATGCTCGAGGTGAACGCCGTCGGGACCTACAACGGGACGCTGGCGGCGATCGAGCGGATGCGCGAGTCGGGCCGGGGCCACATCATCAACGTGATCTCGCTCGCGGGCCTCGCGGCGGCGCCCGGGATCGTCGGCTACGCGGCGAGCAAGCACGCCGCGATCGCTTTCAGCCTCGGCACCGGCGCCGACCTGCGCCGCTCCGGGCTCCCGGGGATTCGCGTCTCCACCGTATGTCCGGACGGGGTGTGGACGCCGATGATCAACGACAAGCTCGACGATCCCGATGACGCCCTCTCCTTCTCGGGGGTGATGATGATGCCGGCCAAGGTTGCGACGCGGGTGGAGCGACTGCTCGACAGGCCGAAGCCGATCCTCACGATCCCGGGATGGCGCGGCCGCTTCGTCCGGCTCTTCGACAGCCACCCGGCGCTTGCCCTCCGGGCGACCGGATGGCTGATGCGAGATGCGCGCCGCCGTCAGGCGCGGTTCAAGCGGAAGGTCGAGGCCGGCAGGTGGCCGCCGAAGTCCCGCTGAGGGGACCGCACGAGCCCGGCGAGCGGGCGGGGCGATTCCACACCGCCCGCGGGCCGATGCCGCCCTCCGCATGGCTGCGATACCCGGCCGCCCGGCTGCGGGCGCGGACGGGTCGAACGCCGGAGCGGCCCTGGATCGTCCCGGCGGCGATCGGCTGGCTGCGGCGGCGCATCCGAGAGGACTGGTCGGTGCTGGAGCTCGGCTCGGGACGATCCACCGCGTGGCTCGCCCGGCGCGCTGGTCGGGTGCTGAGCCTCGAGGACAACGAGTTCTGGCATGACTCGACGCGGATGCGGCTCGATGAGGCCGGCCTCGACAACGCCGAACTCAGGATGAGGGGGATCGAGGAGTTCCCCGGTGAGGTCGCCGCCCTCCCCGACGACTCGTTCGACCTGGTGGTCGTCGACTTTCTGGAGTCGCCGTCGGTGACGCGCATCGACTGCCTCCTCCCCGCCCGCGAGAAGGTCCGCCCTGGCGGCCATCTCCTGCTCGACGACTCGGACCGCCCGGGATACGCGGAGGGATACGAGCTGCTCACGGGGTGGAAGGAGCGGCGCTTCACCGGGGTGAAGGACGAGTGGCCGGAGGCGTGCGAGACCACCATCTTCACCCGACCCAACTAGAGGAGGCCCCTTGCGGGGCCTCCTCCTTAGCGAGCCTGTAAGCCGGATTCTGTCGGGGGCAGCCATCCATCTGTGCGGCCCACCTGGATCTCGCCGGGCCGGGTCGACGATCCTGCTTGGCCTTGCACCGGGCGGGGTTTGCCATGCGCGCCAACGTCACCGCGGCGCCGGTGCGCTCTTACCGCACCCTTTCACCTTTGCCTGTGCGCGGCTCACGTGTGGCCGCGCCATCGGCCGTCTGCTCTCTGTGGCACTTTCCCGCGGGTTTCCCCGGGTGGGCGTTACCCACCGCCCTCGCCCTATGGTGTCCGGACTTTCCTCGAAGGCATCACCTCCGCGACTGCCCAGCTCGCCCCACCATGGTAGCCCCGGTCAACGGTTCCGCGGAACCGCTTCGCCCAGTTTGCGGCCACGTGCCCGGCTAGGAGAGCTGCGAGCCGCAGGTCTCGCACCCTGAGGCCAGCAGCTCTCCGTGACACACGGGACATTCGGCGCGGCGATCAGTCGCCAAGGCCTCCCACACGCCGAGGATCGAGTCCTCGAGCGTCACCTCGGACGGCTCGAACAGGCGGCCAGTCGCGCCGGGCTCCTCGGGCCCCCGAACCGTGAAGGTCGTCGGGGCGGCCTCGGCCGCGAGCGCGGTCACGAGACCCTCCTGAAGACTCCGACGACGCGTCCGAGCAGGCGCACGTCATCGGTGCGAATCGCCTTCATGCTCCTGTTGTCGGGCTGGAGGCGAACGTGGTCCTTCTCGCGGAAGAACCGCTTCACGGTCGCCTCGTCCCCGACCAGGGCGACGACGATCTCACCGTCGCGGGCCCGCTCGGCCGGACGGACCACGACGAAGTCTCCCTCCAGGATGCCCGCGTCCTTCATGCTCTCGCCGCGGACGCGGAGAATGTAGTCGCCGTCCTCGCCACCGACGACATCCGGAACGTCGAGATAGTCCTCGATGTTCTCCTCCGCCAGAATCGGCTCACCCGCGGCGACATGGCCGACGAGGGGCAGCCCGGAGGGCCGAACCGCCCGCTTCGCGCGCTCCACCATCACCTCGAGCGCACGCGGCTTTGACGGGTCGCGCTTCACCACGCCGAGACTCTCCAGCTTCGAGAGGTGCGCGTGCACTGTCGATGAGGAGTGAAGGCCGACGGCCTTCCCGATCTCCCGAACGGTCGGCGGATACCCGTGCCGGCTCAGGTAGCGGCTGATGTAGTCGAAGATCTCGCGCTGACGCTTGGTCAGATCCTTGACGAGGTCCATCGTTCCTCCTCAGTCAGCCGCTATGGCGGCGTTGCTCATGGGCGAACACATGTTCGGAGAGTAGCGCGGCCCGCGGACGGTTTCAAGCAAGGTTCACGGCCGAACGGCTTGATCGGCCGACTATCATCGTCAGCCCTCGCGCCTGTGGCGGAACTGGTAGACGCGCAAGGTTGAGGGCCTTGTGACCCTCACGGGTCGTGGAGGTTCGACTCCTCTCAGGCGCACTACGAAACCCCTGCTCACGCGGGGGTTTCGTGGTGATTGGCTATGTCGGAGCTCCGCCTCTCGGGGGAACGGAATGCCTCAGTACCACCTGCCCCGAGCGAAACCTCCGAAGGCGATCAGTCCGATCAGCACGAGGATCAACCCGACTATGACGCTCCAGAACAGCGCCACCACGATCCCGATGATCACGATGATGCCTCCGAGGGAGATACCGCCGATGCCGCCGCGACGCTCAGGTGTGGCCATCCTTGCCTCCTTCATCGTGGGTGTCGCGACTCTATCCGACCCCACGGGCGGAACGTCGCAATTGGTTGGCGGCGCGATACCCGCGACCGCCGCTCGATCGCCACCTTCGAGGTCCGGCGAGCGGTCGCCTATTCCCGCAGCCCGGCGGCTTCGAGGGCCTCGGCGTGGCTCTGGTAGGCGTGGCCCCAAACGGCGAGGCCATCGCGGTATCTGAACAGCCACGCGATCTCGGTCTCCAGGGTGACTCCGCTCCTGAATCGAGCCCGAAGGTGCCCGAGAGCGAGCAGCTGGTCTCCAAAGTCTCGGACGTCATCGACACTTGCGTCGACCTGATCGAAGATGGCATCCACGTTCGCCCACCACCTCCTGATGCCGTCGCGTCCCTGGTAGGCCTCATCCCCTTCGACCGCCGCAGAGAACGGGTACCACTCGGCCTCGGGGTGGGTGATCTCCAGCATTGGGCCGATGTCGCCGCGGTTGTATCCCGCGATCGCCTTGCGGAACCCTTCTACGGTCTGCTCCGACATCGCCTACGCAGTATCGCGCGCGACCACAATCACCCCCGCGGGGCGGGTCTTCTCGAAGACAGGTCGGTATCTCGGGGCCTTTTGCGATCCCTTACTGCGGCAGCCGGCGCCGCTGCCAGCTGGTTGTCTCATGCCGGTTCGATCCGGGGCACCACCTCGGTGGCGATCAGCTCGATCTGCCGTGGCTCGTCGCCGAGAGGCCAGAGCTGCACCCACTCGCATCCCGCACGGGCATAGTCCGAAAGGAGTGCGGCGCAGTGCTCGGCCGATCCGATGCAGAGCCGGTCGCGAAGCTCGTCGGGATCGCGCCGGAGCAGCGGCGCGAGGACCTCGTCGAGCATCTGGGCGGCATCCGCCTTGTCCTCGCTCACCCAGGTCCACATCGTCGCGAGCCCGTTTGGGAACCCTGTGGGATCGCGGCCGCGCTCGCTCAGCTTCTCGGTCAGGGAAACCCTGGCCTGCGCGAACCCGTCGGGCGTCGTGTTGTACGCCGAGGCCAGCCAGCCGTCGGCGAGGCGGGCAACCCGGCTGAGGCCGGCGTCGGAGCCCCAGCTCCCGATCCACAGCGGGATCCCATCCTCCCGGGACGGGCGCGGCGCCAACTCCGAATCGGGGGTGGCGACGTACTCGGTTGGCGGCACGTCCTGTCCGCGCAGCAGAGCCCGCAGGACCACGACGGATTCCTCGAAGCGCTTCCAGCGCTCGTCGAACGTGAGCCCGACCGCGTCATAGTCGCGATTGCTGGAACCCGGGCCGACCCCGGCGATTAGCCGCCCCCCGGAGAGGATGTCGATCGCCGCCAGCGACTTTGCCAGCGCGACCGGGCCCCGAACCACGACGAGGGAGACGGTGGTCGCGACCGTCATCTCGCCGGAGCGCTGGGTCGCCGCAGCGAGGGCGGCGAGCCCGTCGAGCCATGGCGTGGAGAAGACGAGGTGGTCGTTCGCCGAGATTGCGGAGAGGCCGCACTCGCGCGCGGCATCGACCGTTCCCATCACCCGCTCGACAGCCTGGCCCTCCCCCCGGAACTCCATCAGGGGGAGGTGCACACCTATCCTCACGCCGTCCGTGGCAGTCGAGGCCTCGCCATCGCGCGCAGTATGGCGGCTGCGCGTGCGCACAGCCTGAAATGGTTGCCGCGTGAGCGACGCCAACCTGATCCTGATCACCGGCGCGTTGCTGGTGGCTGGGCTGCTCGCGACGGTTCTCGCGGGGCGGCTGCGGGTGCCCGGGCTGGTCCTGTTCCTCGGTCTCGGGATGGCGATCGGCTCGGACGGGACGGGCTGGATCGACTTCGCCGACTACGAGCTCGCCCGGACGATCGGCGTGATCGCACTCGCCCTGATCCTCTTCGAGGGCGGCCTGGCCGTTGGGTTCAGCGAGGTTCGCCCAGTGCTCGGCGCCTCGGTCGCGCTCGCGATCTTGGGAACCATGCTCACCGCCGCGATCGCCGGGCTCGCGGCGAGCTGGCTCTTCGGGTTTTCGGTGCTCGAGGGGATGCTGGTCGGCTCGATCGTCTCGGCGACCGACGGAGCGGCGATCTTCGGCCTCCTCCGCGACTCCTCGCTGCGCCCGCGAATCGCGCGCACCCTCGAGGGAGAGGCCGGGGTGAACGACCCGATTGCGGTGCTCCTCGTCGTCGGCCTGATCGACTGGATCGAGCTGCCCGACTACGGGCTCGGCGACATGGTGCTCCTGTTCGTCCAGGAGCTCGGGATCGGTCTGGCGGTAGGGATCGCTGTCGGATGGATCGCGGTTCAGGGGCTGCGCCGTGCGTCGCTCGGCGGCGAGTCCGGCTACGCGATCGGAACGATCGGAGCGGCCGCGGTCGCGTTCGGCGCCGCCAGCAGCCTGCACGGCTCCGGCTTTCTCGCCGTCTACCTCGCGGGTCTCTTCCTCGGCACCGTCCCGATCCCCGCGAAGCGCGCGGTGACCCTCTTTCACCAGGGTCTCGCTCAGGTCAGCCAGGTGGCGATGTTCGTCGTCCTCGGCCTGCTCGTCTTCCCATCGCAGCTCGGAGACGTCGCGTTGGAGGGGACGCTGCTGGCGCTCGTTCTGATGCTCGTCGCGCGACCGGCGGCGACCTTACTGGCGACGCTGCCGTTCGGGTTCACGTTTCGCGAGAAATCCGTTCTGGCCTGGGCAGGGCTACGCGGCGCGATCCCGGTCGTCCTCGCCACCTTTCCGGTGATCGAGGGGGTTCCGGAGAGCCTCGACTTCTTCAACATCGTCTTCTTCGCCGTCCTTCTCTCGACCCTGCTTCAGGGCGCGACCTTCGAGCCCTTCGCGAAGGCCCTCGGCGTGACGAGCGACCCGGAACCGGCACCGGGGGCGGCGCCTCTCCCCCGGCCCCCCAGCCCGAGCTCCCAGATCCTCACCGTCAGGCCCTGGGCTGACGGCGACGGCGACCCGGGCTTTCCGCGGGATGTACTGGGGATCGAGGTGACGAGGCATCTGCTCTCCCGGCTCGACCGGCCCGGCGCCCTGGTCTCGCTCGCCGACGGCCGATACGCATTCACCGGTCCCCTCCTCGGAGTCGGCTCCGCGAGCGCGCTTCAGGCGGCCGCCCGGAGACGGCTCGCCGGATCCCGCTCCGATGCCGAGCAGAGCTGGTGGCGCGAGGTGATCGGAGCGCTCGCTCGCTGATCTGGTGGGGTGCTGGCCCTCGCCTCCTCCGCTCGGCTAGCGTCTCGGTCGGGGCATGGACGGAGAGCTGCTCAAGGAGCTGACGATCCCCCTGTTCACCGGGGCGATCGGCTACCTGACGAACTGGAGCGGGGTCTGGATGCTCTTCTATCCGATTCGGTTCGCGGGCTGGAGGGTGCCCGGCCTGTCCCGGCTCGCTCCGATCCTCCCACGCAGGATTCAGCAGATTCCCGGCGTGATGCAGGGCGGCGTCGGCTGGCAGGGGATCATCCCCTCGCGCGCCGCAAAGATGGGGTCGATCGCGGTGGACAAGGGGATCGCGAAGCTCGGCAGCCCCGCCGACTTCTACCGGCGGCTCGATCCGGAGAGGATCGCCGAGCACATCCTCGACACCGCCCGCGAGGACATCCGCCAGGTCGTAGAACGGATCATGGAACGGGAGTATCCGGACACCTGGCGCGGACTGCCGAGGCGCGTCCGGAACGCCGTCCACGCGCGGGTCGAGCAGCAGCTCCCGGACATCGTCCGCACGGTCACCGACGAGATCGGCGACCACATCGACCAGCTTCTCGACATCAAGCTGATGGTGATCCGGCGGATCGAGGAGAACCCGGAGATGGCGAACCGGATCTACCTCGAGGTTGGCCGCAGGGAGCTCCGCTTCATCGTCAACTTCGGATTCTTCTTCGGAGCCGCCCTGGGAATCCCGCTGGTGTTCATCACCGAGGCGTTCCCCCACTGGTGGGTGCTGCCGATCGGCGGGGTGATCATCGGATACGTCACCAACTGGGTGGCGCTCTGGATGATCTTCGAGCCGGTCGAGCCACGGAGGCTCGGGCCGCTCAAGCTCCACGGCCTGTTCATCAGGCGCCAGCCCCAGGTATCAGAGGTCTATGGCGAGATCATCGCCGAGGACATCGTCACCCTCGGGAACATCGGCGACGAGCTCCTTCGCGGTCCGAGCGCGGATCGGACCCGCCAGATGATCGAGGACTCGATGAGACCTGCCGTCGACCGGGCCGCCGGGCCGGCCCGCCTCGCGGTCATGGCGGCGCTCGGGTCGAGCCAGTACGAGACGATCCGTGAATCCGTCGCCACCGAGGCCGTGGACTACACGATGACCCCGCTCACCGACCCCGAGTTCAACCGCCGACAGAGCGCCGCGATCAGGGACATGATCGCCGACAGGATGCGCGAGCTGCCGCACGCTGACTTCTCCGAGCTCCTCCGCTCCGCGATGCGCGAGGACGAGTGGCTCCTGCTCCTCCACGGCGCGGTGCTCGGGTTCGCCGCCGGATGCATCCACCTGCTGATCTTCGGGGTCTGATGGCAGACGAACGCGATCCCAACCTGCTCCGAACGGTCCCCGGCCTGGCACGTATCGCCGCAGCCGCGTCCTGGCGAAGCGCCCGCTGGACGGTCCGGGCATCCACCCAGGCCGGTTCGCGCGTGATCCGCGCGGCGGTAAGCGGCCAGGAGCCCGGCGAGCTGTTCAGATCGGCCGAGGCGGACGTGCGCGCCAGGGCCCGCCGCCTGCTCGGGATCAGCGAGAGGGCCGCCGACGAGACCGTCTTGGTCACACCGGAGTCGGTAGACGCGGAGCGCGAGGAGGCGCGCCGGACCCTCCGGGAGCGCGGCGCCGAGCTCCTCCGGCGGTCCGCCGACGTCAACTTCGACGAGGACTCCCACCCCGCCTACACGCGGATCCTCGAGCAGCTCGCTCCGGACGAGGCGAGGATCCTCCGGCTCCTCGCAAACGAGGGGCCCCAGCCGTCGGTCGACGTGCGGTCCGGCCTGATGCCGCTCAAGTCGACCTCGGCGCTCGTCGCCGCTGGGCTCAACATGATCGGGACGGAGTCGGGCTGCCGCCATCCGGACGACGTCCCCGCCTATCTCAACAACCTCTTCCGGCTGGGACTGATCTGGTTCTCACGCGAGCCGCTGCCCGACCCGCTCCGGTATCAGGTGCTCGAGGCGCAGCCCGACGTGCTGGAGGCGATGAAGGCGGCGAGTCACACCCGGACCGTCCGCCGCAGCATCCATCTCACTCCGTTCGGGCGAGACTTCTGCGAGCGCTGCCTCCCGCTCGAGACGGCCGCATTCGATGCGGTCACCGGGAGCTCAGCCGGTGAGCCGGGTGAGCCAGACGCCCGAGAGCAGCGGGACGGCGCGGACTGAGTCGATCCCCCGGACGGACCGCTCCAGGCCGATTCCGCTGACCGGGCCGTCGACCGTCGCGAGCAGGGGGTCGGTCTCCGCCGCCCGAAGCTCGGCCGCGTCGAGCGGGTCCGCGACCTGGACCGAGCCGTCCCGCAGCAGCGTGAGGCGCTCCGGAGAGCCGGGCGCGAGCACGAAGGCGACACCGTCGAGCGCGGGGCCGAGAGCGAGCGGCGTCCCCCACCACGCCGCGTATCGCGAGAGCTCGATCCGATCCTCTCCGACGGGGCCCGCCTGAAAGGCGCCGGTCCCCGATCCGCCCGCATCGAAGCGAAATCGCGAGCCTTCCCCGCTCTGCGGATCGAGGGCCTGGGGCGAGACGATTCCCAGCCGCGGGTCGGACAGGCGGCGCGCCAGGTCCCGCATCGGCTGCCCGAGGATGAACCGGACCTCGTCCGGACGCGGCGCATCGACCGCGAACAGCGTGGGAATGAGCCGGCGTCCACGAGGGTCGCTGCTCCACCGCCTGGCGTTGGCCAGGACCGCCGCGGCGTTGAAGGGCGTCCCGTCCTGGAAGCGCACATCCGGTCGAAGGACGACCCTCCAGGTCCTCCGGTCGCGGGACGGGGTGACGGTAAGGGCGAGGCCGGGCTCGGACCGCCCCCCTCCATACGGAGCGGTCGGTCGCGCGACCAGGGGCTCGTGCACCTGTCGGGTGACCGTGAAGGCGGCGCGGTCGAGCGCCTCGAGAGGGTCGAGGTTCGCCGGAAGGCTCGGGAGCGCATAGGCGACCGGGCCCGCGCCACCGGCCGCGGGCAGCCCCGCCCCGGTGGGCGTCCCGCCATCGTCATCGGCGCAGCCGGGGACCAGCGCCGCGACGAGCGCCAGGACATAGAGGGTGGCGGCAGCTCGCCGCAAACCGACTAGAGCTTGAGGATGACGATCGCGTTCAGCGCCCAGAGGATCGAGAAGAAGATCGTCCACCTGGTCAGGTTCCGCTCCACCAGCGAGCCGCCCCCGAAGGCGCTGCCGCCCCCGCCGATGCCGAACGCACCGGAGAGGCCGGCGTCCTTGCCGGAGTGGAGCAGCACGAGGAAGATGAGGATCACCGAGATCATCACCTCGACGACGCTGAGCACGGTCACCATGGGGCGGAAGTCTAGAGGTGGCCGCGCGCGGCCGGGCCGTCGCCTTCGCGGCGCCCCCCGGGATTCGAGCTTCTCACCCGGTCGATCCGCTTCAGGATCGTGATCGCCTCCGCGCGCAGCTCGCGGTCAAGGCGCCGGAAGTCCTCCTCGGTCAGCTTGCCCGCGGCCCGGTCGGCCTCGGCATCGCGGATCTCTCGGTACTTCGCCCGCTTTCTCGCCTCGAGGTCGGCGAGCTCGGCCTCCGCGGAGTCCTCGGGGGCGGGCTCGGCGCGGCGGCGAAGCGGCTCCGTCACGAACCAGGCCACGATCAGGACGAGGGCGACCGCGATCAGGATCTCCATGCGCAGGACAGGCTAGGCGGGGGCTCAGGCGGGCGGGTTTGCCGCCCCCAGCTCCCGCCCGAGCCGCGCGCGGTACGCCGCCTCGAGCCGGCTCCGGGCCTCGAGCGCGGGCCACGCGGCCAGCAGCGCCCCGGCGAGGCCGATCAGGGCGCCGATCCAGATCCAGCTCACGAGCGGGTTGACGATCACCCGGAACGTCGCCGGAGGCGGATTCGCCGCATAGTCGTTCGCCAGGGCGATGATCGCGATCCCCTGAGCGTTCGGGCCCGCGTCGGCGAGCATCCGGTTACCCCGGATGATGTCCGGGTTGAGGACGGCGAGATCGGGCTGGAAAGCGGTCCACAGGTCCCCCCCGGTCTCGGACTCGATGCCGATCTCACTGGTCGACTCCCCCATGAAGTAGCGGCCGATCGCGCCGGCGCTCGGGTCCTGGGTCGGGTAGTAGTTCCGCGCCGGGTTCAGGGTCGCGTACGGCTTCCCGTCGCGGGTGACGTCGAGGCGCGCGGCGAAGGCGATCCGCTCGCTCTCCGGGTCCGCGTTCAGCTTCGCGTAGGTCAGCGTGTAATCGCCCACGTCGGCCGACTGCCCGACGGCCAGGCGCACGTCGCGGTTGGTCTGAAAGCTGGAGGACGCAGCGATGCCGGTCAGCAGCAGCGCGATCCCCGTGTGCACGATGTAGCCGCCGTAGCGGCGGCGGTTGCGGGCGACCGCCCTGCTCACAGCGCGGGGCATCGGCTCGCCGGT
Source organism: Solirubrobacterales bacterium (assembly GCA_036377415.1). GTDB lineage: Bacteria > Actinomycetota > Thermoleophilia > Solirubrobacterales > 70-9 > DASUPK01. The sequence continues at coordinate 42,148 of DASUYK010000135.1, read as the reverse complement.
GAGCCGCCGCCTCGCCGCCCCGGCGCGCCAGAACTCGCCGACCAGCGCGGCGAGGGCGAAGGCGGCGAAGGCGAAGAGGAAAAGGGCCCAGGGGTGGCCGCCCGCGTCGCTCGCGATCAGCAGGACGACGGCGGTCGTGGCCGCGACGAGCGCGGGCGCGACCAGGATCCGTCGCGCGGAGGCGGAGCTGAGCCGGCCCCAGGCGAGAAGCGGCCCGATTCCCGTGAACAGGACGAGAGCGACGCCGATCGGCGTCACGTAGCGGTCGAACCACGGGGCCCCCAACGAGTGGCGCTCGCCGGTGAAGAACTCCGAGATCAGCGGGAAGAACGTGCCCCAGAAGACCACCGCGGCGAGCCCGACGAGCAGCAGGTTGTTGACCAGGAAGACGGACTCGCGCGAGAGGGCGGCGTCGATCCGTCGCTCCGGCCGCAGGTGGTCGAGCCTGGTCACGATCAGCACCGTCGAGCCGATCGCGACGCAGCCGATCAGGACGAGGAGCGGCCCCCCCACGGTCGATGCCCCGAACGCGTGGATCGACTGGAGGATGCCGGAGCGGACCAGGAAGGTCCCGAGCAGGCAGAGGCAGAACGTCCCCACGATCAGGCTGACGTTCCAGACCTTCAGCATCCCCCGCTTCTCCTGGACCATCACCGAATGCAGGAACGCCGTCCCGACCAGCCACGGCATCAGCGCCGCGTTCTCGACCGGGTCCCAGCCCCAGTAGCCGCCCCAGCCGAGCTCCTCGTAGGACCACCGAGAGCCGAGGAGGAGCCCGATTCCGAGAAAGGTCCAGGCGAGCAGCGCGAAGTTGCGCGTGCTGCGGATCCAGCTCGCGTCGAGCCTGCGGGCGATCAGGGCGCCGACGCAGAACGCGAACGGGATCGACCACAGCACGTAGCCCGAGTAGAGCATCGGCGGGTGGACCGCCATGTAGGGATTGCGGAGGAGCGGGGTGAGGCCCGCCCCCTCCGCCGGCGCGGGATCGAGGTGCGCGAAGGGCTGCGCTTCGAAGATCATCAGCGCGATGAAGAACGACCCGAGGCCGGCGAGGACCGCCGTCGCCCAGGGAACGATCTCGCGGTGCTTACGGCGGGTCATGTAGAGGACACCGCTCGCCGCCAGGGAGAGGACCGTCGCCCAGAGCAGCAGCGAGCCCTCCTGGCTCGACCACATCCCCGTGAGCTTGTAGAAGGTGGGAGTCGTGGTCGAGGAGTGATCGGCGACCAACGCGAAGCCGAAGTCGTCGCGGAGGAAGGCGAGCTCGACCAGGACGACCGCGGTGGTCAGCAGCGCCGCCATCGCGTAGACGGCGCGCCTCGAGGAGTCCACCCAGCGCCGGTCGCCGCTGCGCGCTCCGTGAATCGCCGCCCCGATCGCGTAGAGCGCGACGAGCAGGGCGGCGGCGAGCAGCGCTTTGCCGAGAATCGTCAGCTGGACTGCCCCTGGGTGTCCGTCGTGAACTTCGACGGGCACTTCGTGATCAGGCTGTCCTTCTCACCCACGAAGGTCCCGTCCTCGAGCTTCCCGGTGAGGATCACCTCGCGCCCGTCGCGGAACGGATCCGGAACGGTTCCGGTGTAGGTGACGGGGATCGGGTGGGACCCATCACGGTCCGTGATCCGGAAGCGGAGATCGTCCCCCGAGCGCTGAATCGACCCCGGCACGACCTTGCCGGTCAGCTCGTAGGTGCCCGTCGCGTTCTCGGCGAGCAGCTGGGAGGGCTGCTTCGCCTCGGTCGAGGCGCTGAAGGACGTGTAGACGAGGCCGGCGGCCAGGAGGACGGCCGCCGACAGGGCGACTACGAGCCGGATCTTGCGCTTGCGGGCGGAATCCATGGGCGGCCGGGATTATCGCAACCGACAGTACGATCGCTTCGCCTTGGCGACCCTGGAACCAGTCGTGATCCTCTGCGGCGGGCGCGGCACCCGCCTGCGCGAGCGAACCGAATCGATTCCGAAGGCGCTCGTGGAGATCGGAGGCCGACCGATCCTCTGGCACGTGATCTCGATCTACAGCTGCCAGAACTACTCGCGCTTCCTGCTGCTGACCGGATACCAGGGCGAGCAGATCGAGGGCTGGGTGAGGCAGACCCAGTGGGCTGATGGAGTCGAGGTGGACTGTCTTGATACCGGGCTCGACACCCCCACCGGTGGCCGGATCAAGCTGGCCGAGGAGCGAATCGGCGCCGATCCCTTCTGCGTGACCTACGCCGATGGCGTCGCGGACATCGACCTGGAGACACTCGTCGGCTTCCACCACGACGGCGACGCGCTCGCCACCGTGACGGTCGTTCGCCCCGAGCTTCAGTTCGGGGTCGCGGACCTCGACGAGAACGGGCTCGTGCGCGGCTTCCATGAGAAACCGCGGGTCGACAGCTGGATCAACGGCGGATTCTTCTGCTTCGAGCCCGGCGTGTTCGACTATCTGAGCGAGGACAGCATCCTCGAGCGCGAGCCGCTCGAGCGCTTGGCAGCCGACGGTCAGCTCCGGGCATACAAGCACAGCGGGTTTTGGGACTGCATGGACACGTACAAGGACGCGGTCCTGCTCAACGACCTCTGGAAATCCGGCAAGCCGCCCTGGCGAGTGTGGACCGAGGAGCCGGCGCGGTGAGAGCGCTGGTCACCGGCGCACACGGCTTCGCCGCATCGTGGCTCGCGAAAACGCTGCTTGACTCGGGGTCGGAGGTGAGCTCACTGGACCGCGAAGGGGGCTCGCCGACGGGTTTGGAGCTGCACGGAATCGGGGGGGACGTGAACGACGTGATCGGCGACCTCCGCGACTACGACATGGTTATCAAGCTGCTTCGCGACAACTCGATCGACTCGGTCTTCCACCTCGCCGCCCAGGCGATCGTCGGGCACGCGAACGCATCCCCGATCCCAACTTTCGAGACCAACATCGAGGGGACCTGGGTGTTGCTCGAGGCCTGCCGCGACGCACGCGTCGAGCTGGTGGTCGTGGCCTCGTCCGACAAGGCCTATGGGCCTCACGAGGAGCTGCCGTACACCGAGGATTCGGCGCTCCAGCCGATCTTTCCCTATGACGTCTCGAAGGCCGCCACCGACCTGATTGCCCGGAGCTACTGGCACACGTATCGGCTCCCGGTCGCGGTGACGCGGTTCGCGAACCTGTACGGGGGCGGCGACCGGAACTTCTCCCGGCTGATCCCGGAGACGGTGAGCGCGGTCCTCGCCGGGCGCCGCCCCGTGATCCGCTCCGACGGGACGCCCGAGCGGGACTTCCTCTACGTCGAGGACGCCGCGCGGGCATACATGACGATCGCCGGGGCGCTGGCCGCGGGCCGCGCCGGCGGTGAGGCTTTCAATGCGGGATCGGGCCGGCCGCATCCGGTGCGCGAGGTGGTCGAGCTGATCTGCCAGCTCGGCCCGACCGAGGTCGAACCGGACTACCGAGGGGCGGGGAGCCCCAGCGGCGAGATCGATCGCCAGTACCTCGACTCGACCAAGATTCGAGAGCAAACCGGCTGGGAACCTGGGGTGGAGCTGCGGGACGGGATCGAGCGGACGCTCGACTGGTACCGGGCGCACCCGGGGGTGAGGCCCGCCGCGGCGAGCGCCTAGCGTCGGCGGGTGCGTCCTCCGTGAACGGCCGCCTCGGTTTTCCGCCGACGCGAGCGAGCCGGGCGCGCCAGCGCGAACTCGACCAGGCGGCCGAAGGGCCGGAACGGGAGGATGGTTGCGGCGACGGTGCCGCCGAACTCCGCATAATCGAGCTTCTCGAGCAGCTCGGCGGCCTCCTCCCGCTCGCGGTCGCTCAGGTTCGAGGGCCTCCCCCTCGACTTCCGCGCCAGTCCGGTCAGACGCCTGCGCTCGTCCGGATCGAGGCGACGCCAATGGCTGCGGGTGAGGAGCGCGACCTCGAGGGCGGCGACGATCCACAGCCGCCGCGCGAGCCAGCGGCTTCGCCGTGCAAGCCGGATTCCGAGACCTCCGAGGAAGTTCATGCTCTCTAGCTACCCCAAGAATCGCGTTCGAGACGCTGGATCGTGAAGAAGCGGCGGACGGGTCTCGAACCCGCGACCTCGAGCTTGGGAAGCTCGCGCTCTACCTACTGAGCTACCGCCGCACGGGTCACATTCTAGGTTCGTTCCAGCCCGACCGATCGCCGGTCTCTAGCCTTGGCCGGGGTGAGCGCCAAGTCATTCATCGTCGTCATCGCCGTCCTCGCCGTCATCGGCCTGCTCGGGTTCGGCCTCCTCAGCAAGGGTGAGGCCTCGCTCTCCGTCGGCGATCCCGCGCCGGACAAGGAGCTCGAGACGCTCGACGGATCGGGCACCGGGCAGATCGCGGATTATCGCGGCAAGTGGGTCCTGGTCAACTTCTGGGCCTCGTGGTGCGGCCCCTGCCGAACGGAGGCGCCGGCGCTCGAGGCCTTCCAGCAGCGGCATGGGGGCGAGGACTTCACGGTCCTCGGCATCGACCTCGACGACAACACCGACGACGCCCGGGCGTTCGTCGAGCGCCACGGGCTCACCTATCCGCAGCTCCGCGACGGAGACGGGCGCGATCGGCGCGACGTGTACGGGATGACCGGGTTTCCAGAGTCCTTCCTGATCGACCCGGATGGGCGCGTTGCCCTGATTCGCCGCGGCCCGGTCGATGCGAGCTACCTCGACGAGAACGTCGCGCCCCTGATCTCGGAGGAGGCGTGAGGCGGGCGAGCTGGATCCGGGGACTCGCGGCCGCCGCCTCCGTGGCGGCCCTGCTCGCGATGCCGGCAACGGCCTCGTCCGCCACCCCCCAAACCAACCTCGCCGATATCGAGGACGAGGTGATGTGCACGATCTGCGGAACCTTGCTTGAGCTCTCGGAGGCGCCCCAGGCCGACCGCCAGCGCGAGCTGATCCGGCGCCTGATCGACGAGGGCCGGACGAAGGAGGAGATCAAGGACGAGCTGGTCGCCCAGTACGGCTCAGAGGTCCTCGCCACGCCGGGAGACGACGGCATCGACCTCGCGGCCTGGATCGTCCCGGGCCTGGCACTGCTCGGTGGGGGGGCTGCAATCGGGATCCATGCCGCCCGGCGGTTCAGGCGCCCGACCGACCCTGCGAGCCCGCCGCCGATCGAGGCCTCCGACGCCGCGCGGCTCGACGAGGACCTGTCCCGTCACGAGCTCTGACCATCCACAGGCGCGCTCACATCCGCTCGGGCGCACTGATCCCCAGGAGGCCGAGCGTGCGGGCGATCGTCCGTTTCGTGAGTAGGCAGAGTCCGAGGCGCGCCTCCTCGACCCCGGCGCCCTCGGCCCCCACCACCTTGCAGTCGCGGTAGAACGCGTGGAAGTCTCGGGCGACCTCCGTCGAATACGCGCAGAGGCGGTGCGGCGCCCGCCGCTCGGCGGTCTCGGCGACCTCGCCCGGTAGCTCGCAGAGACGCTTGATCAGCGCCCGCTCGGAGGGCTCGACCGGTGCCTCGGGCGCGGAGAAGTCGGCGCCCTTCGCCCGCTCCTCGGCCCCCTCCCCCGCCTTGCGAAGGATGCTCGCGATCCGCGCATGCGCGTACTGGACGTAGTAGACGGGGTTCTCGTTCGAGGTCTGTCGGGCGAGCTCGAGGTCCAGGTCGACGGGGGTGTCGTGGCTTCGCTGGAGCATGAAGAACCGCGCGGCGTCGGTGCCGATGTCCGAGATCAGCTCGTCGAGCGTGACGAACTCGCCGCGGCGCTTCGACATCTGCGCCCGCTCGCCGCCCTCGACCACGTGGACCAGCTGCATGATCGGCGTCTCGAGCACTTCGGGGTCGAGGCCGAGCGCGGCAAGCGCCGCCCGCAGCCTCTGTGGGTAGCCGTGGTGATCGGCACCAAGCACGTTGATCAGCCGGTCGGAGCCGCGTTCGAGCTTGTCGCGGTGGTACGCGACGTCGGAGAGGAAGTAGGTCGGATCCCCCTCGGAGCGGATCAGGACCCGGTCCTTGTCGTCACCGAGCTCGGTCGTCCGCAGCCAGGTCGCACCCTCGCTCTCGTAGACGTACCCGGCCTCCCGGGCGTCGGCGAGGGCGCGCTCGACGGCGCCCGAGTCGTACAGGGTCCGCTCGGAGGACCAGGTGTCGAAGTCGACGTTGTAGCGATGCAGAGTCTCCTCGATCGCGGCGACCATCAGGGCGACGCCCCGCCTCGAGACCGCGTCCAGGTCATTCGCCTCGAGCCCCTCCTGCTGCAGGCTCCTCGCGATCTCGGCCACGTACTCGCCCTCGTATCCGTCCTCGGGCACCGGTTCCCCCGTCATTCGCGCCTCGATCGAGGCCGCGAAGCGGTCGATCTGGCCCCCGCGGTCGTTCACGTAGTACTCGCGATGCACGGAATGGCCGGCGAACTCCAGTACCCGGGCGACCGAGTCGCCGTAGGCGGCGTGGCGGCCTCCGGCCGCTGTGAGCGGGCCCGTCGGGTTGGCCGAGACGAACTCGACATTGAAGCGCTCGGTCTCCCGCTCGGCCCCAACCGGCCTGCCGAGCCGATCCCCGAGCGAGGCGAGCTCGGCGGCTGCCTCCCGGTACCAGGAATCCGACAGGAACAGGTTGAGAAAGCCCGGTCCCGCGACCTCTACCTTCTCCAGGCTTCCCTCGAGAGTGCGGCCGAGCTCCTCGGCGAGCTTCTCGGCCGTGCCGCGCGGGGGCTCGCCCAGGGCGGGCGCAAGCAGCATCGCGGCGTTGGTCGAGTAATCGCCGAACTCCGGCTTCGGGGGACGCTCGAGCACCGGGGCCGGGCTCCCGCCCTCCGCCCCGTCACGCAGCGAGGCGGCAGCGGCTTCCACAGCCGAGCGAAGCTCTGCGACCGGATCCTTCATCTCAGTGATGGTATTTCTCGCCGGCGAGGATCTTCGTCGCGCGAAAGAGCTGCTCGAGGAGGACCACGCGCGCGAGCTGATGGGCAATCGTCTGCGGGCCCAGGGACAGACGCTCGTCGGCGAGCGCGAGCGTCCGCGGCGCCAGTCCCTCCGGGCCCCCGATCAGGAAGCAGAGATCCTGCGCGTCGATCCGCCGCTCCGAGAGCCAACTGGCCCAGGCATTCGAGCTCAGTGACCTGCCGCCTCGGTCGAGCGCGATCACATGTGAGCGGGGCGGGATCCGCCCCTCTATGTTGACCTCGTCGCGCACCTCGAGCACCTCGACCGGCTGGTGGCGCCGAAGCAGCTTGCGGTAATGGGCATCCGCCTCGGCGAATGGAGCCTTCGCCTTTCCGACGGCGATGATCGTCACCTTCAAGGCCGCTCGCCGCGCTCCCAGGCGAGGGCGGCTCCGATCCGATCGACGATCTCCGGATGGGTTCGGAACAGGGCGCTGTAGAGATCGGGCGGATTCGGATCGGCGACGTTCCGCGCGGCGAGCTCCCGCTGGAGCTCGATCAGGCCCCGCGGATCGTCTGTGAGCTCGAGGGCGAAGGTGTCCGCGCGGGCCTCGACGCCGCGGGAGAGTTGGTTTCCGGCGATCCCGATCGCGAACGCCGCCACCGCGATCGCGAGCGCGAAGGGCGGGAGGAACGCCGGCTCCCCCGGCTCGACGCCACGGCGGCGTGCGATCTCGCGGGCCATCCCGCTCGCGAAGATCAGCGCGAGCGGGGTCGCGATCGCGACGAACAGCAGGCCGCGCCCGATGTCGTTGCCCTCGACGTGGGCGAGCTCGTGCGCGACCACCGAGCGGCGCTCATCGCGGTCGAGGTCCTCCAGCAGCGTGTCGTAGAGGACGACGCGCTTCGAAGGGCCGAGCCCGTTCACGTAGGCGTTGATCGCGTTCGTCCGCCGGCTCGCGTCGACCCGGTAGACCTCGCCGATGTCGACGTCGGCCTTCGCGGCGAGCTCGAGGACGTCATCGCGCGCCTGTCCGGGGGGGAGGGTCTCGAACTTGTTGAACAGCGGCGCCAGCACGACGGGGGCGAGCCAGGTGAGGACGGCTGCGGCCGCGACGACGCCGACACTGCCGGGAATCCACCAGCGCGATCCGAACCGGCGCATCAGGGCGAGGGCGAGCGTGCCGACGACGCCCGCGAGGGTTGCCCCGATCGCGGTCGACTTGCCCCAGTCACCGAACCAGCCGGCGATGCCCTGCGTCGAGAGCCCGACGTCGACCGAGCGCTCGTGAGCCGCGATCCCGAGGGGAAGGGTGGTCACGGCGACGACCACCGAGAGTCCCGCCGCCGCCGCCGCGCCCCCGAGGACGGGCCGGGCTCCGAGCCGCTCCAGGGTGCGCCTGGTCGCCGCCGGCCGGCCGCTCGCGAGGAGGAAGAGGACCACTCCCTCCGCCAGCAGACTGCCGACCAGGATCAGGCGCTGGCCGGAGGCGAAGTCGCGCGCGGTCTCGAGCTGCTCACCGGGAAAGTATGCGCTCTCGTCGACGTTGACCGGCTCGACGACGTCGCGCGGCCGGAGCAGCCACGCTGCGGCCTCCGCGACGACGACCGCCGCTACGGCGGTGACGCCGAGGCGGACCCAGCGGGACGAGCCTGCCGCGACCGCCCACCTCGGGCGCTTCGTTCTGGGCATCGCCCTACGATACGGCCCCCTCCGTGCGGGGCCCTTCCGTCTCGTCCGCCCGCTCGATGCGAGTCGCCATCCTCACCGACATCCACAGCAACCTGCCGGCGCTCGAGGCGGTGCTGGGCGCGATCGACGACACGGGGGTCGAGCGACGCTGGTGCCTGGGCGACGTGGTCGGGTACGGCGCACAGCCGGATGAGTGCGCGAAGCTGGTCTCCGAGGGCTGCGAGCTCAGCCTCGTCGGCAACCACGACCTCGCCGTGACCGGCGAGATCAGCACAGAGGTGTTCTCGGCCTCCGCCGCGGCGGCCGTCGAGTGGACACGGGAGAACAGCCGGCTGGAGACGATCGAGTTCCTGAAGTCGCTGAGCCCGGAGAACACCGAGCACGAGGTCGGGCTCTATCACGCCTCGCCCCGGGATCCGGTCTGGGAGTACGTGCTCGCGGTCGACCAGGCGCGGGAGTGCATGGAGGAGCAGAGCGGCCGCGTCGGGCTGATCGGTCACTCCCACGTCGCCCTCTGGTTCTCCGACGGCCCGGGGCCGACCGGGTCCAACGGCGGCGGCCAGGCCGAGAACGGAAGGGAGCTCGATCTCTCCGAGGACCGCTGGCTGCTCAATCCGGGCAGCGTCGGGCAGCCCCGGGACGGCGACCCGCGCGCCGCCTGGCTCGAGCTCGACACCAACGAGTGGAGGGCGACCTATCACCGGGTCGAGTACGAGATCGACCGCGCCGCCCAGCCGATTCGGGACGCCGGCCTGCCCGAGCTGCTCGCGGACCGCCTCTACGTGGGCCAATGATCGCGCCGAAGCGGAGCGGGCCGAGCCCCGGAGGGCCCCCAGCTAGTATCGCCGCGATGCCGAACAAGCTGCGGCCATTCCTCCTTGCCTTCGTTTTGGCGGCGAGCGCCTTCGGGCTTACCGCGTGCGGCGGCGACGACGAACCGGAGCCGTCGATCTCAGAGGAGGAAGGGACGACCCTGCTCTCGTCGATCCAGGAGATCGAGGACAACGTCGAGGTGGGCAGCTGCCTCGTCGCGAGCGACAGAACCGAGACGCTGATCTCCGAGATCGAGGATCTCCCCGACTCGGTCGACGACGAGGTGCGCTCGGCGCTCGAGAACGGGGCCAACAACCTGAGGCTCCTGCTCGCCGATCCGGAGCAATGCGAGCGCCCGACCACGACCACCGAGCCGACGACCACCGCGGAGGTGACCACGACCCGGGAGGAGCCGACCACCACCCGGACGCAGCCGACGACCACGCGAGAGCAGCCGACGCAGACCAAGACGACCGAAACCGAGACGCAGACCCAGACTCAGCCCACCACCCCGAGCGGCGGGGTCGGGCCGGGAGCGGCCGGAGGACTATGAGCCCGCGCGGACCCAAGGGCGAGCTGATCTCCGACCGCTACCGGATCGAGGACCGTCTCGGCAGCGGCGGGATGTCGTCGGTCTTCCGCGCGACGGACACGATCCTCGAGCGGACCGTCGCCGTCAAGATCCTCGCCGAGCACCTCTCCGACGACGAGCGCTTCGTCGCCCGCTTCCGGCGCGAGGCCCTGGCGGTGGCGAAGCTCGTCCATCCCAACATCGTCCAGGTCTACGACACCGGGATCGACTCGGGCCGCCACTACATCGTCATGGAGTACGTCCGCGGACGCTCAGGGGCGCAGCTCCTTCAGGCGGAGGGCAGGCTCGATCCGGAAACCACCGTCGAGATCGGCGTCCAGGCCTGCGCCGGGCTCGACTACGCGCACCGCCACGGGATCATCCACCGCGACGTGAAGCCGGGCAACCTGATGATCATCGGGGGCCCGGCGGGCGGCGGCGAGATGACCGTGAAGCTGGCCGACTTCGGAATCGCGCGGGCGAGCGAGCAGACGCGGATCACCCAGGTCGGCTCGGTCGTCGGGACCGCCGCCTATCTCGCCCCCGAGCAGGCGCGCGGCGATGAGGCGACGCCGTCGTCCGACGTCTACTCGCTCGGGGTCGTCCTGTACCAGTTCCTCACCGGCCGGCTGCCGTATGAGGGTGCATCGCTCGCGGAGCTCGCCGTCCGGCAGCAGTCCGAACAGCCGCTTCACCCCTCCTCATACGCGGAGGAGGTCCCCCAGGCGGTCGGCGACGCGGTCCTGGTCGCCCTCGAGTCCGACCCGGCGCAGCGCTTCGCGGCCGCGGGCGAGTTGGCCGACGCGCTGCGCCACGGGCTCAGCGGAGTCTCGCCAACCGGCACCGCGGCGACCCGCGTCCTCGCCGGAGAGGAGGCCACCGCCGCGACACGCCACTTGCCGCGCACGCGCACCCAGCGGCGGCCACAGAGGCGGGTCGCACCGCCGCGCGAGCAGCGCCCCGTCCCCCAGCAGCGCCGGCGCGCGCCGGGGGTGGCCCGGAACCTGCTCGCCCTGATCGCGATCCTGCTGCTCGCCGCGGTCGTGGCGATGATCGTCGTCCTCGCCAGCGGCGGCGGAGGCGGGGGCGTGGACCTGGATCAGGTCGTCAAGGACAACGTCCAGGACCAGATCCAGTCGCTTCGCGACGTCGTCGAGGAGAACACCGAGTAGGCAAGCGGCCGCCGCGAACACCGTCGCCGAATCTACGAAGTCCAGCGCTCAGGATCCGGCCTCCCACGGCGCCGCCCCCTCGAGAATGCGAGCGGAGTAGGCGGCGAACGAGCCGGTCTCGATCGCAGCCCGGCCGCGCGAGACGAGCTCCCGCATGTACGTGAGGTTGTGGAGGGTGAGCAGGCGGGTGCCGGTGAGGTCCTTCGCCCTCGCCAGGTGGTGGAGATAGGCGCGGCTGTGGCGCCTGCACGCCTCGCACGGGCACCCGGGCACCGGCGGTCCGTCGTCCTCCGCGAATGCGGACTTCGTCAGGTCGATCCGGAAGCGGCCACCCACCTCGGGGGCGAGGGCCGCACCATGCCTCGCGATCCGGGTCGGGATCGCGCAGTCGAAGAGGTCGATCCCGAGGGCGATCCCGGCGATCAGGTCGTCGACCTCGCCGATCCCGAGCAGGTGGCGGGGGGCATCGACGGGGAGGCGCGGCACCGTGAACCCGAGGACGCTGTGCATCTCCTGCTTGTCGCGACCCAGGGTGCCGCCGATCGCGATCCCGTCGACCGCCGCGGCTCCGACCCGCTCGGTCGACGCCCGACGCAGATCCTCGTGGACCCCTCCCTGAACGATCCCGAAGACCGCTTGGCGCGCCGGACCCTCCCGCGCGTGCCACTCGAGGCAGCGGTCGAGCCACCGGTGGGTGCGCTCGGTCGAGCGTGCGGTGTAGTCGCGGTCGGCGTGGGCCGGGGTGCACTCGTCGAAGCTGAGCGCGATGTCCGAGCCGAGCGCGGCCTGGATCCGCATCGACTCCTCGGGCCCGAGGAAGCGGTTCGATCCGTCGAGGAGCGATTGAAAGGCGACCCCCTCCTCGGAGATCTCGACCTTCGCCCCGCGCGCGACGCTGCCGCGGCGCCCTTTGATCTCGTCGGCGACCCCGCCGTGCGCGAGTGAGAAGACCTGGAATCCGCCGGAGTCCGTGATGATCGGCCGCTCCCAGCCCATGAACCCGTGCAGTCCGCCCCTGCCGGCAATCAGCCTCTCCCCCGGCGAGAGATGGAGATGGAAGGTGTTGCCGAGCACCATCTCGTAGCCGAGGTCCGCGACCTCCGCCGACGAGAGGCCCCGGATGCTGCCCTTCGTGGCAAGCGGAATGAAGGCGGGAGTGTGGACCTCGCCGTGGCCTAGATGAATCAGGCCCGCGCGGGCGTCGCCGTCGCGGGCCCCGATCTCGAATCGGAGTCTGTCCGGGTTGCGTCGCACCGGCCAAGCCTAGGCCGCGCGACGCCGGCACCACCAACGGCCGCTCTTGACCCGGCCGCGGTGTTTGTGGCGGCCGCATGTGCGGATGCGGCCGCCTGGTGCTCGTCTACTTCTTCTCTTCGCCGGAGCCCTCGACCGTGCCCTTGCCGATCTGCACTCGAGTCGGCTTCGCCTCGGCCGGCCTCGGGATCCGGACCTCGAGGACGCCATTGTCGAACTTCGCCTCGATCCCCTCGGGGTCGACGCCCTGCGGCAGGCTGAGCGACCGGGAGAAGCTGCCGAAGGCGCGCTCGACACGGTGATAGCCCTCGCCCTTGTCCTCGTGCTCGGCCTTGCGCTCGCCGGAGACCGTGAGTACGCCGTCCTTGATCTCGATGTTGACGTCGTCCTCGCTCATCCCGGGGAGGTCGCCCCGCAGGACCAAGTGGTCCTCGGTCTCGACCAGGTCCATCGCGGGAATCCAGCGACGCGAGATTCCGTTCGGGGTCCGGCCCGCGAAGAAGCGGTCGAAGAGGCGGTTCATGTCCCCCTGTAGCGAGTCGAGCTCGCGCATCGGGTCCCATCGAACCAGTGCCATAACTCTCACCTCCTTCGGCTCTTTTCGCTTTCGAGAGCCAAAATCTATTTGTACGACAGCATCATAAAACCTTAGTCACCTCATGTCAAGTTTGTCGCAGGGTGAGACCCGTCATCGCCTCCGGCTGGGGGATCCCGAGGAGGTCGAGGGCGGTTGGGGTGACGTCGGCGAGGATCCCTCCGTCGCGAAGCTCGATCGCCGCGGCGGTGACGATCACGGGCACCGGGTTGGTCGAGTGCGCGGTGTTGGGCGAGCCGTCCGGCTCGAGCATCTGCTCGCAGTTGCCGTGATCGGCGGTGACGATCAGCGCTCCGCCCTTCTCATGGACGACGCCGACGATCTCGCCCAGGCGGGAGTCGACCTCCTCGACCGCGGCGACCGCTGCAGGAATCACCCCGGTGTGGCCGACCATGTCGGGGTTGGCGAAGTTGATGATCCCGAAGCGATAGCCGTCGGCGCTCCAGTGCTCGGTGAAGAGCCGGGCGGCGGCGGCCGCGCTCATCTCAGGCTTGTGGTCGTAGGTGGGGACATCGCGGGGAGAGTCGGCCAGGTGGTGCTCCTCCCCCTCGTACTCCTCCTCGCGCCCGCCGTTGAAGAAGTAGGTGACGTGCGCGTACTTTTCGGTCTCGGCGACGTGAAGCTGGCGCTCGCCCCGTTCGGCGATCACCGCCGCCATCGTCGTCTCCGGCTCGCGGGGCGGGAAGGCGACCGGGTATGGCCAGCCATGCTGATACTCGGTCATCGTCGTCACCTCGAACGGCCCTCCGCCGCTTCGGTCGAACTCGGCGAAACCGGGCTCGCCGAGCGCCCGGGTCAGCTGCCTGGCGCGATCGGGACGGAAGTTGATGAAGATGAACGGCTCATCGGCCTCGGCGCCGTCGTAGTCGCCGATCACGACCGGCTCGATGAACTCATCGGTGACGTCCCGCTCGTATGACTTGCGGATCGCGCCAACCGCGTCGGCTACGCGCGGGGCGCGGGCGTGAACGATCGCGTCGTAGGCGCGCTTCGTCCGGTCCCAGCGGCGGTCCCGATCCATCCCCCAGTAGCGCCCGCCGACGGTCCCGATCCGGCCCGTGTGGCGAAGCCACCGCTCGACCTCCTCGACGTAGCCGGCGCCATTTGTCGGGAGCGTGTCCCGCCCGTCTGTGAGGACGTGGAGGACGAGATCGGAAACTCCCTCCTCCCCGGCGAGCTCGATCACCGCCTCGATGTGCTCCCACCCGGAGTGGACGCCCCCATCGGAGATCAGGCCGACCGCGTGCAGACGCCCTCGTCGCGACTCCCGCGCGGCCCCACAGGCGTCGCGCAGGGCGGGGTTCTCGAAGAACGAGCCGTCGGCGATCGAATCGTCAATCCGGGCGAGGTCCTGCTTGACGACCGCGCCGGCTCCGAGGTTCAGGTGGCCGACCTCGGAGTTGCCCATCTGGCCGGACGGAAGCCCGACGTCGCGCCCGGAGGTGGACAGGGTCGTGTGCGGATAGCTCGACCAGAGCTCGTCGAAGACAGGGGTGCGCGCCTGCGAGATCGCGTTTCCCGGGCCGTCGGGTGCGATCCCCCAGCCGTCCAGGATCACCAGGGCGACCGAGGGGACCGGGATGCTGGTCGGGCCGGCCGGGAGCGGGCTCATCGGCGGGGCGGCTCAGGCGGCGGCGACAATCGCCGCGAAGTCATCGGGTTCGAGACTGGCGCCGCCGACGAGCCCGCCGTCGACGTCGGGCTGGGAGATCAGCTCCTCGGCGTTGCCCGGCTTGACCGAGCCGCCGTACAGGATCCGGATCGCGGCCGCAGCCTCCCCCGAGCGGCTCTCGATCAGACCGCGGATCAGCGCGATCGCCTCCTGCGCCTGCTCGGTGGTCGCGGTCCTGCCGGTTCCGATCGCCCAGATCGGCTCGTACGCGATGACGACCCCGGCGAGCCGGCGATCGGGAACTTCGGCGAGGTCGGCCTCGATCTGGCGGGTGAGCACGTCCCCCGTCTGATCAGCGTCCCTCTGCGACTCGCTCTCACCCACGCACAGGATCGGCTCGAGGCCGGCACCGAGCGCGGCGGGGACCTTTCGGCAGAGGGCCTCATCGCTCTCTCCGAAGTACTGACGCCGCTCGGAGTGCCCGAGGATCACGCCGTCGACGCCGAGTTCCTGGAGCATCGGCGCCGACACCTCGCCGGTGAACGCGCCGCTGTCTGCCTCGTGCATGTTCTGTGCGGCGACGCGCGCGGGGCTCTGGGCGCAGTGCTCCACCGCCGCCTTCAGCGAGGGGAAGGGGGGGCAGATCACGACCTCCGGGCCGGAGTCGGGGACCATCGGGAGGAACTCGGCGAGGAAGCGCTCGGTCTCCTCGATGGTCTTGTGCATCTTCCAGTTGGCAGCGAGGATCGGCGTGCGGTCAGGCATCTTTCAGCGCCTCCACGCCGGGGAGATCCTGCCCCTCCATCAGCTCGAGCGACGCGCCGCCGCCGGTGGACGCCCAGTCGACGTGGTCGGCGAGGCCGAAGCGGGCGAGCGCGGCGAGCGAGTCGCCACCGCCGACCACCGTGCGGCCGGAAGCTGCGGCCACCGCCTCGGCAACGGCCCGGGTGCCGGCGTCGAAAGGCTCGACCTCGAACGCGCCCATCGGGCCATTCCAGAAGACCGTGCCCGCGCCGGCGATCCGCTTCGCGTAGTTGGCTGCGGTATTCGTGCCTATGTCGAGGCCCATCCAGCCTTCCGGAACGTCGACCCCGTTCAGCTCGCGTGTCTCCGTGGCAGCCTCGAGGGCTCGGCCGAGCACGAGGTCCTCCGGAAGGTCCAGGATCGAGTCGCTGCCCTGCGCGTCGGCGAGGACCCGCTTGGCGGATTCGACCCCCTCCTCCTCGACCAGTGAGTTGCCCGTATCGCGCCCCTCCGCCTTGAAGAAGCTGAAGCACATCGCGCCGCCGACCAGGATCTCCTCGGCGAAGCCCAGGAAGCGGTCGATCACGCCGATCTTGTCCGTCACCTTGGCGCCTCCGAGGACGACGACGAGCGGCCGCTCGGGATCGTCCCGCACGGCGGTCAGCTCCGTCATCTCGCGCTCGAGCAGCAGTCCCGCGTAGCCGGGGAGGTGGTGGGCGACGCCCTCGGTGGTCGCGTGCGCGCGATGAGCCGAGCCGAACGCGTCGTTCACGTACACGTCGGCGAGCCCGGCGAGCGCCTCGGCCAGCTGTGGATCGTTCTTCGTCTCGCCGGGCTCGAACCGGCTGTTCTCGAGCAGCAGGACCTCTCCGGAGCCGAGATCCGAGGCTATCGCGGCGACGGCGTCCCCCACGACCGCCGGGGCCTGCTTCACCTCCGTGCCGAGCAGCTCGCCGAGTCGCCTCCCGACCGGTCCCATCGAGAACGCGGGGTCGTGCCCCTTCGGGCGACCGAGGTGGGAGACGAGGACTATGCTCGCGCCACGCTCGCGGAGCAGCTCGATCGTCGGCAGCGAGGCGCGGATACGCGTGTCGTCGCCGACCTCGCCATCCTCCAGCGGAACGTTCAGGTCCGCGCGCAGAAGGACCCTGCGTCCCTCAACCTCCGCGTCTCTGACGCTCGCCTTGCCGAACGAGCGGGGTACCCCCGCCTCAGGCACTTACGGCGGCCGGCTGCAGCACCTTCTCCGCCAGCTCGACGCAGCGCGTGGCGTAGCCCCACTCGTTGTCGTACCAGGAGAGGAGCTTGACGAAGGTTCCGTCGACCACCCTGGTCTGCTCGGCATCGAAGACCGACGAATGCGGATCGGTGACGATATCGGTGGAGACGATCGGGTCCTCGGTGTACCTGAGGATTCCCGCCAGCGGCCCCGATGCGGCGTCCTTCATCGCCGCGTTGATCTGCTCGGCGCTGGTCTCCTTCGAGACGTCGCAAACGAGGTCGACCAGCGATCCCGTGACGATAGGCGCGCGTACCGACATCCCGTTGAGCTTGCCCTGCAGGTCGGGAAGCACGAGGCCGATCGCCTTCGCCGCTCCGGTGCTGGTCGGGATCAGGTTGATCGCCGCCGCCCGCGCCCGGCGCTTGTCCTTGTGGGGCATGTCCTGGAGCCGCTGGTCCGCCGTGTAGGCGTGGATCGTGGTCATCAACCCCCGCTCGATCCCCACGGTGTCGTTGAGGACCTTCGCCACGGGCGCCAGGCAGTTCGTGGTGCAGGAGGCGTTGGAGATGATGTTGTGCTTCTCGGGGTCGTAGTCTGACTCGAAGTTGACGCCGAGGACGACGGTGACGTCCGGATCGGTGGCGGGGGCGGAGATGATCACCTTCTTCGCGCCGGCCTCGAGGTGCTTCTCGGCGCCCTCGCGCTTCGTGAACAGGCCCGTGGACTCGATCACGACCTCGACCCCGAGGTCGCCCCACGGGAGCGCCGCGGGATCCTTCTCGTTCAGCACCTTGAGCTCGGTGCCGTCGATCTTGATCCCACCGTCGGAGACCTCCACCTCGCCTGGGAAACGCCCCAGGATCGAGTCGTACTTGAGTAGGTGGGCGCACATGTCGGCGTCGATCAGGTCGTTGACCGCGACGAACTCGAGGTCGGAGCCCGCCTCGTGGGCCGCGCGGAAGAGGTTCCGCCCGATGCGCCCGAAGCCGTTGATGCCCACCTTGACTGCCATTTGAGGTCCTCCTGGGGATGAGAGGGTCTTTTCTACCCACTCAAACTACCGCTCAGCGGCTCGGGCGGGCCCGTGGAGACCACCCAGATCTAGTTGTGGGCGACGCAGACCTCGACCAGGTACCCGTCGGGGTCGTTGAGGCGACAGCAGTAGTTGCCGGGGCCGAAGGCGGGCGCCGCGCCCGGCTCCGCCACCGCCTCGCCGCCATGCTGCGTGCCCGACTCGAACGAGGCCTTGACCGCGGGGATGCTCTTCGCCGGGAACGAGATCAGCCCGTAGCCGGGCCGCTGCGAGTCGTCCTGGCTGATGAAGAACTCGGCCTTGACCAGCCCCCAGCTGACGGAGTTGGCGGGCGCCTGCTGGCGACGCCAGCCGAGTGGAGCGAGGATCGAGTCGTAGAACTCCCCGCTGCGCTCGAGGTCTGAGACGTTTACGGCTGCGTAGTGGAGCATCGGTGTGAGTGAGTCAAGGGATGGAGCGAGTCGGGTCCGACCGGAACCGCACCTTACATGGGGGCCGCGCACGGTACTAGCGGCGGGGCTCCCAACGGAAGAACCGGAGGGCGAGAAGGAGGCCGAGCACCCCCCACCCCGCCACGATCGCCAGGTGTCCCAGCTCCAAGCCCGAGCCGGTGGTGTTCGGATCCCAGGCCGCGAAGAACGCCTCGAAGAAGTGGCGCACCGGAAAGACATCCGCTACCTGAAGCACCCCCGGGGGGATCTCGCTGTCGGGGATGAAGACACCCGACACGAAGTAGAGCGGCAGCATGATCGCGTTGGTTACGGCCGGCGCGGCGTCCTCGGAGGGGATCATCGCCGTCAGGGCGAACCCGAGGCAGCTGAACGCGAAAGCCCCGACCGCGAGGGTGACGAGCACCGCCGGGATCGTCTGGTCCGGCAGCGAGACGTCGTAGACGACCCGGCCGAGGATCGCGACCAGGATCACCATCAGGACGGAGATCACGAGCGCGTTGCCGACCCGCCCCGCCACGAAGACGGTCGGGGGCAGGGGCGTTCCGCGGACCCGCTTGAGCAGCCCGCGCTCGCGGTCCTCGGTCAGGTTGATCGCGAGACTGACCGTGGTCGCGGAGATCACGGCCAGCGAGATGATCGCCGGCACGTAGTAGGTGGTCGTCTGCACCCCGCGCTCCTCGATCTCCTCGTTTCCGAAGATCGTCGCGAAGATGAACAGGAAGATCAGGGGGAGGAGGACAGTGAAGAAGACCGAGGCGGGGTTACGCCAGAAGACCTTCTGGTCGAAGCGGAATTGGTGGAGGACGAGGTTCATCGCTGGGTCAACTCGAGAAAGACGTCTTCGAGGCTCGGCCGCCGGACCTCGAGGCTGGGCAGGCCAACGTGCCGCGTCTGCGCCCAGTCGATCAGGACGCGTAGGTCCGCGAGCGGATCCCCACTGGCATGGGAAACCAGGGCCTCCCCCTGTTTCGCCGCTCTCGAGAAGGGGGCGGGCAGCTCGGCGAGCGAGAGCCCCTTCGGCAACCTGAAGCTGATCACCGCCTCGGGCCCGCCGTCGGAGCCAAGCTCGGCGGGGTCTCCCTCCGCCACGATCTCGCCCGCGACGATGATCGCGGCGCGGTCGGCGAGCACCTGGGCCTCGTCCATGTAGTGCGTGGTCAGGAAGACCGTCTTGCCGAGCTCCCGCATGCTGCCGATCACGTCCCAGGCCTGGCGGCGGGCCGACGGATCGAAGCCGGTGGTCGGCTCGTCGAGGAAGAGGAGCTCGGGGTCGCCGACCAACGCGAGCGCGACGTCGAGGCGGCGCTGCTGGCCGCCCGAGAGGGTGGAGGTGCGGGCGTCCGCCTTCTCATCGAGCCCGACCAGACTCATCGTCTCGCCGACGTCGCGGGGCGCCGAGTAGTAGCCCGCGTACTGCGCGATCGCCTCGCGAACGGTCAGCTCGGGCGTGAGCCGGCACTCCTGGAGGACGAATCCCACCCGCTGGCGCCATTGCCGGGTCGCCTTCTGTGGATCTACTCCGAGCACGCGGACCTCTCCCCCGGTTCGCCTTCGATAGCCCTCGAAGATCTCGACGGTGGTCGTCTTCCCGGCCCCGTTGGGACCGAGGAAGGCGAAAATCTCGCCGGGCTGCACCTCGAGGTCGATCCCGCGGACGGCCTCGAGGTCTCCATAGGACATGCGAAGTCCCGCGGCGCTGATCACCGGCTCGGGCATGAGGCGCGGATCTTAGGGACGGCTATATGCGAGGGCGCTCCGCAAGGAGCGACCCGTCACATGCCGGGCGGCCACAAGAACCGCCGCCGGGTCTCACCTGGCGGCGGCCCTCGACTCGAGCTCCACGTCGCGGTGGACGACGCGCAGCTTCACGTCGTCCCGCCTGCCCAGCACCCGCGCGATCCGGTCGGCGACGGTGACCGAGCGATGGCGCCCGCCGGTGCAGCCCACGGCGATCGTCAGGTGCTGCTTGCCCTCCGCGACGTAGGCGGGAAGCAGGAACTCCAGCAGCGGCATCAGCCGCCCGTAGAACTCGCCCGCCTGGGTTCCCGACTCCACGTACTCCTTGACCGGCCCGTCGAGGCCGGTCTGGGGGCGCAGTTCGTCGACGTAGTGCGGGTTGGGGAGGAAGCGCACGTCGAGGGTCAGGTCCGCGTCCGAGGGCGGTCCGTTCTTGAAGCCGAAGGTGAGGATCGTGAGCGCGAGCTGGTTCTCCTGCGCATCCCGGCCGATCAGCTCGGTGGCGATCCGCCGCCGCAGGGCACCCCCGGTGAGGCCGGTGGTATCGATCACGACGTCGGCGCGCTCCCGCAGGGGGGCGAGCCGGGTTCGCTCCTCACGGATTCCGTCGACGATCCTGCCGCTGCGCGCGAGCGGGTGTCGGCGGCGGGTCTCCTTGTAGCGGTGGAGGAGCGTCTCCTCCTCGGCCTCCAGGAAGAGGACCTTCAGCTCCAGTCCGCTCGCGTCAAGCTCGTTGAGGACGGCGAGGAGATCCTCGAAGTACTCGCCGCCGCGAACGTCGGTGACCACCGCCGCGCGCTGGACGCCGCTCCCCTCGTGGCGGAACAGCTCGCCGAGCGCCTCGATCATCCGCGGTGGGAGATTGTCGACGCAGAAATAGCCGCCGTCCTCGAACGCGGCGATCGTCTCGGACTTGCCGGCACCCGAGTGACCCGTGATCACCACCAGCTCGACCCGCTGCTCGCTGGGTCCGGAGCCGTCTCCGTCTATCGGCGCCTCTTTGGCCATCGGATCGACTATCCCGCTCTGTGGAGTTGGCGGTGGATCTCTCGAGCGAGCTTACCGGGCACGCCGGGCACCGACTCGAGCTCCTCTCGACTCGCGGTGAGGAGGCGGTCGGGCGAGCCGAAGTGCTTGAGCAAGGCGCGTTTGCGGGCGGGCCCGACGCCGCGAACACCGTCGAGCACGGACGCGGTCATCGCGCGATCCCGCCGGCTGCGGTGGAAGGTGATCGCGAACCGGTGGGCCTCGTCGCGCACCCGCTGCAGGATCCGCAGGGCGTCCGAGCCCGGCTCCAGCAGGGTCGGCTTCGAGCGGCCGGGGACGAACACCTCCTCGATTCGCTTGGCGAGGCTGACCACCGCGACCCCCCGCGCCAGCAGGGGCTCGAGCGACTTCAGGCCGGCCGAGAGCTGGCCCTTGCCGCCGTCGATCACGATCAGGTCGGGGAGCGACGCGAAGCTCGCGTCGCGGTCCGAGTCGTGCGGCGAGATATCGGCCTGCTGGACGTAGCGAGCCAACCTTCTGCCCAAGACCTCCTGCATCGCCGCGAAGTCGTCTGGGCCCCGTCCGTTCTCGCCGCGGATGTTGAACTTGCGGTAGTCGGACTTCTTCGGGGCGCCCCCCTCGAAGACCACCATCGATGCCACCGTGTGCGTCTCGCCCAGGTTCGAGATGTCAAACCCCTCGATTCGCACGGGTACGCGCTCCAGGCCGAGCGCCTCCTGGAGGGCCGAGAGCGACTCGACCCGCTGCTGGCGGCGGTGCTCGCGGCGCAGCTTGTCCTGGGCGAGAGCGAGCTTTGCGTTCTTCTCGGCGAGCTCGCGGAGCTGGCGGAGGTTGCCGCGCGAGGCGACGCGGACCTCCACCTGGGAGTCGCGCTGACTGCTCAGCGCCTCGGCGAGGACGTCGGTGCGCCCCCTGAGCTCGGGGCCGACGATCACCCGGCCGGGGACGGCCGGGGCCGCTCCGTAGTACTGGAGCAGGAAGGTCTCCGCGATCTCGGCCGGGTCGCGCACGCGATCCGGCTCCCCGTCCTCGCCGGCGAGGTAGAACCCCTGCCTCTCGGCGAGAACGCCATCACGGACCTGAAAGACCTGCGCGTTCGCGTCGTTCGCCTCGACCGCGACCCCGATGATGTCCGCACTGCCGAGCGAGCCGCCGGCGACGGCGCGCCGCTCCATCATCCCACGGACCGCATTCAGGCGATCACGGAAGAGCGCCGCCCGCTCGAAGTCCCGCCCCTCGGACGCCTCCTGCATCTTCTGATCGAGGTCGTCGGCGATCTCCCTGTAGCGGCCCGAGAGGAAGGCGACGATCCTGTCGATGTTGCTCCGGTACTCATCCCGGTCGATGTAATCGACGCAGGGGGCCTGGCAGCGCTTGATGTAGTAGTCGAGGCAGGGCACCCCCGATCGGCGTCCGGGCTCCGGGCCCTCGCAGGTCCGGTACTGGAAGAGCTTGCCCAGCAGATCGAGCGTCTCGCGGACGCGCTTCGCGCTGGAGAAGGGGCCGAAGTAGGCGCGGTTCGGACGGTGGCGCTCTCGGGTGAAGTAGACGCGTGGGAACTCCTCGTCGAGGCTCACCCCGACGTACGGATAGCTCTTGTCGTCGCGGAGCCGGATGTTGAAGCGCGGGCGGTAGCGCTTGATGAAGCTCTGCTCGGCGAGGAGCGCCTGCGCCTCGTTCTGGGTGACGAGGAACTCGATCGACTCGGTTCGGTCGGTCAGCTCCGCGGTCCCGCCGAGCCCCGCACCTCGCCCGCCGCCCTTCCCGGCGAAGTGGGACGCGACCCGCTTCCGGATCGAGTTCGCCTTGCCGACGTAGAGGGCATCCCCAGCCCGGTCGCGGAACACGTAGACGCCCGGGGCATCGGGCAGCTCGCGGCGCTGGTCCGACACATCACGGGTCGCGCCGGCGCGCGCCCTCGCATCATTGCTGCTCTTGGGCACAAACGACAGGGTAGGGTCCCCACTCCCCGCGCCCAGGAGGAACGACGATGGCAGAGGCCGCAGAAACCGGGATCCCGCCGCTCACCGGCGATCCCCCCGAGCTCGAGACGCTCGAGATCGAGGTGGACGGGCCGATCGGCACGCTCACCTTGAACAGGCCCGAGGCACTGAATGCGATGAGCCCGGAGATGATCGCCGAGATGCCGATCGCCGCCTCCTGGCTGGCCGATCGCGCTCCGATCAGGGCGCTGATCGTCACCGGCGCCGGCCGGGCGTTCTGCGCGGGCGGCGACGTGACCTGGTTCCAGCGTGGGGTCGAGGATGAGAGCATCGATCTCCCCGCCGAGGTCCGCCGCGGGGCCGAGACCCTTCACCAGGCGATCGTCGACTTCCGCCGACTCCCGTATCCGGTGATCGCGGCGGTCAACGGCCCGGCCGCCGGCGCCGGGATGTCGCTGGCGCTCTCCGCCGACGTCAGGATCGCGTCGGAGGACGCCTTTTTCGCCATCGCCTACGGCAGGATCGGCGCGTCACCGGACGGCGGCATGACGTACTTCCTGCCGCGGGTGGTCGGCCCCGCGAAGGCGCTGGAGCTGGCGCTGAACGACCCGAACCTCGACGCGAAGTCGGCGCTCGACGCCGGCCTGCTGAGCGAGGTGGTTCCCGCGGATCAGCTCCTCGGCCGAGCGCGCGAAAACGCGGAGAGGCTGGCCGCCAAGGCACCCCACTACGTGCGGCTGGCGAAGGCGCTCCTCCACGAGAGCATCGAGCACTCGCTCACGGAGCACCTGCAGCTCGAGCGGCACGGGATCGCCGACAGCATGGCCACCGAGGACCTGCGCCGCGGGGTGACGGCGTTCCTCGCGGGCGAGCAGCCCGAGTTCAAGGGCGATTAGAGTTGACCGACCCCAGGCGACGAAGGAAGGTGATCGGATGAGAAGGACTTTCGCGATCCTCGCGGTGACCGCGCTGGCCGCCCTCGGCGTGGCCGCCTGCGGCGACGACGACGACGATAACGGCGGCGACACGACTGCCGCGGCCACGACGCAAGCCGAGACCACCACCGGCGGGGCGGCGGGTGGGGGCTCGACGGTCGAGATCAGCTCCCCGTCGGGCAGCGATCTCGCCTTCGATCAGAGCGAGGTGACCGCCAAGGCCGATGGCGTGACGATCAATTACGACAACCCCCAGTCGATCTCGCACGACGTCACGGTCGAGGACTCCTCCGGGCAAGAGCTCGGCGGCACCGAGCTCGTCTCCGGCGGGACCGCCTCGACGACGATCGACCTCCAGCCGGGCACCTACACCTTCTACTGCAGTGTGCCGGGCCACCGCGAGGGCGGAATGGAGGGCACCCTGACGGTCAAGTAGGGACGACTCAGGCGGGGAGGGCTCGGGTCACCGAGTCGGCGACGCAGGCGGGCTTGCCCGAGCCCTCCACCTCCACCGTGAACCGGGTGACGACCTGCCACCAGCCGCCGCCAACCTCCTCGATCTCGGTTACGTCGGCGGTGGCCCGGATTCGCGACCCGGCCGGAACGGGAGCGGGGAAGCGGACCCGGTTCCAGCCGTAGTTCACGCCGAGCTTGAGACCCCTGAAGCTGATCAGCTCGCGCCGGATCCCATCGATGATCGACAGGGTCAGGTTGCCGTGGGCGACGGTCGTTCCGAACGGGCTCTCCTTCTTCGCGCGCTCGACGTCGACGTGGATCCACTGATCGTCGCCCGAGAGCCGGGCGAAGTCGTCGATGTCCTCCTGGGTCACCTCGCGCCACTCGGTGGGCCCGATCGTCTCGCCCTTCAACGCACCCAGCCCCTCGATCCCTTCCACGACCACGGCCATCCCGGGCGGACCCTACCTGTCCGCCACCGGGTATGAATACGGTTCCTGAACCGCCGGGCCAACATCCGGGGAGCGATCGCCGCCGCCGTCTGCCTGGCGCTGACGCTGGGCCTCGTCGCGTGCGGAGACGGTGACGGCGGAGGAGACGGCCCCGGCTCGGAGCAGCTCAGCCTGGTGATCGGGGACCTGCTTCCCGGCTTCGGTGCCGCCGGGTCGGATGCGAATGCCGAGAGCGAGACGACGACCGGCGAGGAGACCACCGACGAGGAGACGACCACCGACGGGGAGACGACGACCGGCGAGGAGACGACTGCCTCGGAGGAGCCAACGGGTCCCGGCGGCGACGAGCTCGGCGCGTCCGGCGAGAAGGCCTCGGAGCTCGCCCTCGAGCAGATCAACTCGGCGATCGACGAGGCCGGGGCCGACCACGACGTCAGCGTCGTTCACGAGACCGAGGGCGAGGACCCGGATGCGGCCGTCAGGGCCGCAAGCGCGCTCGTCCGCGCCGACGGCGCAAGCTGCCTCACGGGGCCCTGGGCCAGCGAGAGCTTCCTGGAGACTGCGAAGGAGGTGGCGATTCCCAACAAGGTCCTCGAGATCTCGCCCACGCCGACGAGCGACGAGGTCGCCGAGCTCAGCGACCGCGACCTGGTCAACAGCACGGCGCTCCCCGTCACGCTGGAGGGGACCGCGATCGCGAAGGCGATCTCCAGGGACCTGGACGGAGCCGACGGCAACACGGTGAACGTGGCCGCGACCAACGACACCTACGGGGACTCCCTCGCGGAGGGGTTCATCGACTCGTGGCAGGATCAGGAAGGGACCGTCGGTGGGCAGGTGGTGATCGCGCCGCCGCCGCTCGACTCCAGCTCGGATGACTTCTCCCCGGGCTTCGACGGTTCGTCATCGGTGTACTCCGCCCAGGTGAGTCAGATCACGAGTGGCGGGCCCGACGCGGTGGTGTTGATCGTCGACCCGTCCACGCTGCTCAATCTGGGGAGTGCCCTCGGCTCGAGCTTCAGCTGGGACCCCGCGGCGGCATGGGGTGGCGACCAGCTGGTCCTCCCGGGGCTGATCGACGAGGTCGGCGCCGACGTGATCGACGGCATGCGTGTGCTCGCGCCCGGAGTACCGAAGGGCGATGAGGCTTCCGCCGCGTTCGTGCGGGAGTACAAGACCGCGGAGCCGAGCAGGGTGCGGCTCGAACCCTTCGCGGCCCAGGAATTCGACGCGACGATCCTCTGCTACCTCGCCGCGGTCGCGGCGGGCTCCACCGACGGCCAGGAGATCGCCGAGTCCCTGATCGACATCACGGCGCCCGGCGGCGAGGAGTTCACCTGGCAGGAGCTGCCCGAGGCGATCGATGCGCTCGAGAGCGGCGACGACATCGACTACACGGGCGCCTCCGGCCCGATCGACATGGACGTCCGCGGTGCGCCGACCAGCGGCGTCTACGACATCCACCAGTTCGACGAGGACCGCCTCGTCGTCGTCGGCGAGATCTCGGTCTCGAAGCCGAATCCGGCCGCGCCGTAGGGGAGCTCAGTCGGTGGTGTTGCCCATGGCGGTGATCCCCGTGCTCAGCCCGTCCGCGATGAACACCTTGCTCGCGCCAGCGCCTCCCTGATGGCCTCCTGGTCGTCCCCGGCGAACCGCCGGAGCCAGCCCGTGAGTCGTCCAGAGGTAGCAGTAGTGGCCGGCGGTCCTGCTAAGGTTCCGCGCCGAAGACAACGCCGAATCTCGTCCCCGCCAGAGCGGGACGAGAGCGGGGGAACCAAAGCAGTTGGGGCGAATCCACCAAGGGTGGAAGCGCAGGCTCCTTTATCGCCAGCCCGTCAGCTAACCCCGTAGGCCGACGAAGGAGAACGGTTTGCGGTCGAAGACACTCAGCCCTCTGCTCGCCATCGCGCTAATCGCGCTGCTCGCCGCACCGGCGAGCGCCCCTGCGGTCGTCGGCGGTGCGGGGCACAACAAGCCGACGACGGCGCTTGAGGACGCGTTCAAGCTCGCGCTCTACTGGCGCTCGGTGAGCCAGGACGGCTGCTATCCGCCCCCACACGAATTCGCCGCGAGGCTTCGCAAGGCGAGGCCGCGTCTCCGCGTGCGCGTGGTACGCGACGTGCGTTCGATCCGCCGCCGGGGCGTCGTCTACGTGCTGCGGCGAGGCTCGAGCTGTGACCGCATCCGCCTGGGCCTCAGGACCAAGAAGGGTGTCTACATCCTCGACTCCGCTTCGGGAACCGTCAGGTTCCACGGAAAGCACGGGCCGCGAACGCATCCGGGTCAGAGCGGAACGGCCCGGCAGGTGAGGCTCGTGAGCAGGAGCTTCAGGTTGCAAGGTCCCGATGACACCCAGCGCCTCGAGACGCTGTGCCCGCGCAGATCGTTTCCCCTGGGCGGCGGGATGATCGCCTCTCCTGGACCTGGCGCCGACGGCGAGGGTGCCTATCCCCACTCCTATGAGCGCCTCGGAGCGCAGCGCGGCTGGCACATCAACGTCATCCTCTACGACCCCAATCGCAGCTCGACCGCCCCTCGCGATATCACCATCCAGACCGTATGCGGCCGGTTCCTCAGGCCGTCCAACCCGACTCCCCACGCGACGGTCTTCATCAGGTCGGGCGAGACCAAGTCCGCGACGGCCCGCTGCCCCAAGGGCCAGTTCCTGATCGCCGGGGGCTTCAACCGCACCAACTTCGACAGCACGGGCGGCAACTACGTGACCGAGTCCCGCGCGGACGGGCCGAGGGCCTGGCGGGTCACCGGCTCGGCCTTCGGCGGCAGTGGCGGCGGCGAGCTGGTCGCGATCGCCTACTGCGTCAAGCGCAGGGGGCCGATCCTGACGGAGGTCTCAGCCTCCGCCCCAGTCCCGTTCGGCGCGACGGCCACGGCCACCACGCCGTCCTGCCCGGCCGGCCTGAGAATGACGTCCACGGGCTTCAGCGCGGCGCCGAGCGCCCTATATGCGGGCAGCTCGCTCAACCCGGATGGCACCACCACCGCGACGGCGGTTGGCCATTTCGCTGCGGCGCCGACCCTCACTGCGTACGGCTACTGCATGCGGGCGAGGCGCTGAGGCCCCTCCTCCTTGGTCACCGGATCAACCGCACCTCCAGCGGCGGGGCGAGCATGACCCCCGCACCGTCGATCAGGGCCAGGATTCGGGCGACGTATGCCCGCGTCTCCGGATAGGGCGGCACGCACGAGCAGTCGGCCACCGCTGCAGGGCCCGCGTTGTACGCGGCGAGCGCGAGCGGAACCGAGCGAAAGCGGCGCAGCAGGTCCGACATCAGGTGCGCCTGCGCGTCGATCGCCGCCACCGGGTCGAACGGGTCCCGGAGCCCGTAGGAGCGTGCGGTCGCCGGCATGAACTGCGCGATCCCGAGCGCGCCGGCCGGCGAGACGGCGCGGGGGTTGAAGCCGGACTCCGCGAGGAGCTGCGCCGCGAGGATTCCGGCGGAGACGTTCCAGCGCGAGGCCGATCGAAGCAGCGCTTCCCGGTACTGCGCCGGGACGAAGTCCGGGAGGCCTGACCCGGCCGCGGCCCCGTCCCGGCCGTCCCAGCCGCCGACCGAGTTGCCCGAAGCGGAGCATGGCGGGGGGCCTGAGACGAAGCCGTAATGCCACGGCTCCCAGCTGTACCTCTGGACGAACCCGAAGCTCCGAGCGTTCGCCGCGAGCCATCCATACGCCGAGGACGGGCCGATGTCGAGCTCGGTCGCGCATCGATGCAGCGAGCGCCCCGGCGGGGCGACCCAGCGGGGGTCCGGGTGCCGCTCGAACAACGCCGCCTGCTCGGCGTCCGAGCGGAACCCGGAGACCACGACCAGGCCGATCCCGGCCCGCCGCCCGGCGGCGGCCATCCGATCGAACGCGGCGGCGACGTCCGGCCGCATCCCCTCGCCGTTCCGGTAGGCGAGTGTTCCCGAGTACCCGCCGCCCCGTGCGATCTCGGGCATCCCCGACCACGATCCGATGGGTGGCGAGGCCTCCGCCACCGCCGAGGCGATCACCGGGATCGGTCGCCGCTCGCCGGCCCGCTCTCCGCCGAGGACCGTGGCGGGATCGATCTCGGCCCGAACGGTGACGCGGGCGCGAAGAGGCGGCTGCGACTCAGCGTCGGGAAAGTCGATCCGAAGACGGTCGGGATCGACCCCGTTGCGCCTCGCCGCCCAGGTCGCGGCGAGCCGCGCCCTGTCCAGGTACTGAGCGCGAGCGAGGTGCCACGGGTTGGGCCGGCCGTCGGGGAACCGCGGTGGGGCAAGAAGCCTCGGAATGTCGTCGCGCATGCTGCGGGCCGCGGAGAGCGCCGCGAGATCGGCGGCTCGCTGAACCCGGCCCTTCCCGGTGATCGCGCCGCCGATCGCCGCGAGCACGAGCGTCGCGAGAATCAGGGCGAGCCCGCAACCGAGCACCGCGGGGAGCGCCTGCCCGCGCTCGCCCGAGCTCCCCGACCGCTGCCCCGCCCGGTCGCCGAGGCCGAGCAGGGACCGGAGGATCCGAGCGGCGCTTTTGGAGGCGCGGCCTCCCGCGCGAACGCCGGAGAGCGCCCGGCGCGCGGCGAGCGTCGTCGGCGGCCGGGTCTCGACCCTGGCGCGCAGGTGGCGCCGCGAGAGCTCATCGACCGCGAGCGCGGCGAGCGAGCGTTCCTCCGGCAGCGAGACGAGCAGGAGCCCGCCGACCATCCCCCGCCCGGGGAGCTCGAGAGCGGGAACCCAGAGCCGCCCCGGTAGATGGATCACGGCGAGCTCCGCCCCGGACGACGTGACCAGATCCGGGACGGTGGCGAGCTCCTCCTCCCCTTCGCCCACAGGGGAGTGGCAGTAGTGGCCGCGCGCGGCCGCGCGGCCACTCGCCGCCCGGAGTGCATCCTCCACCCGGCGGGCACCCGGCGCGGCGAGCAGGGTGGGGCCGCGGCGCTGTGAGCCCTGCCCCACCTCCAGCAGCAGGGTCGCCCCGCCGGTCAGGCCCCCCGCCTCGGCCGCGACCGCCGCGGCGAGGGCCAGACTGAGCCGCCGATGCGACCCGGTCGCCAGGATCGCCGCGGTCAATCCTCCTCCCGCGGTGGGCGGGCCCACGCCTCCGAGCTCACCTCTAGCGCCTCGGCCAGCTCCGCGAGCGGCGCCGGCGGCCGGAGCCGAACCCGAACGCTCCCCCGCTCCTCGCTCACCCTCGAACGACCCCTCGCCCACCCCGGGAGGGCGCCGCGGGCGGCGATGCGTGCGTCGAGCCCGGCGGCGCCGGCGAGGGCGCCGGCCTCCGCCGCGCCGTCGGCGATCGTCAGCGAGTACCCGACCAGCAGCAGCTGGACCGCGACCGCCGCCGCCACGGCGAGCGCCGGAAGCCCGGCGATCAGCTCGATCGACGCCTGGCCGCCTCTACGCCCACCCCAGGTCCGAACGCGGCGATCAGCGCCCACCCGGATCCGCCGAGAGCTTCGAGGACGCGGAGATCCCGGGGAGCTCGATTCCGGGGAGGATCGCCGGGATCCGAACACGGACCCGGACGCCGTCCCCGGCGTGGACCTCCGCTCGATCGCGCAGTCGGCCGGGCAGCGCGCGCCTCGCCGCCGCCTCGCCGTCTGATCCGACCTGCTCCGCGCGTGCTCCGGCCCGGGCGGCGTTGCCGGCCGACCAGAGGGCCCAACCCGCCGCAACCCCCTGCCCGGCGATCAGGATGGCGAACGCGAGCGCCGGCAGCACCGCGACCAGCTCGACCGAGGCCTGGGCCGCGGTCCGCCGCCGATCGAAAGTCGAGTCCATGCCGCGACGCTAGGTCCGCGCCCCACACCGAACCCGCTTCAGCGGTTACGGATCGGTGAAACGTCCGTTACGAGTAGCTCGTCGCCGAACGCCAGATCAGGAAGATCGTGGCGACCGCTCCGGCGATCAGCGCGATCCAGAGAAGGATCCCGCCGGCGAAATCCTCGAACTCGTCGTAGCCGACGATCAGAAGGGCAATCGCTCCGACCGCACCGAACAGCCCCGCCCGCTGCGGGTCGGAGAGCGACGCGATCGTCATCTCCTGGTCGCGGTAGAGGCGATAGACGAGGAAGCCGATCGCCGTCATGAACGCCATCGTCAGCGCCGTGAGGATCGTGTCCGCGGCCTCGTCGCCGCCCGGCAGGACGGTGATCGCGAGCGCAATCAGCATGATGATCGCGACATTTCGAATCGTCTGCGGCACCGCGGCGATTCTAAGTCAGGGGATCAGGGGCCGCCACCGAATCCGAGTCCGAGGCCGCATGTAACAGCCTCGTGAAAGGGAGCGCTGCAATTTGCGGGGAACTCTCGAACCCGGGCTGCGAGACCCGGGCACCGTCGTTAGCGTTCGTCTTTCCAGATGGCTCAAACGTCGACACGGGTCGAGGCCCGGACCAACTCCGACCTTGCCACGGCCGCCCTCCGCTTCGCCCGCCGTGTCCACCTCGGACAGCGCCGGGCGCAGACGGGTGACGGGTTCGTTGAGCATCCGATCGCGGTGGCCGATCTACTACGGGAGGCCGGCTACGACGGAGCACTGATCGCGGCCGCCTATCTCCACGACGTCGTCGAGAAGACCCCCGTCGAGCTCGAGGAGATCCGGGAGCGCTTCGGGGCCGACGTTGCCAGCCTGGTGGACTGCCTCAGCGAGGACCGGGAGATCGAGGCCTACGCGGCACGGAAGCGGGAGCTCCGAAAGCGGGTCCTGCACTCGGGCCGCGACGCTGTGGTCATCTACGCCGCCGACCGGCTCGCGAACATGCGGGACTGGGGCAGGATCTCCCCAGAGGGTCGCCCGGCATGCGGTGAGCGGCTCGGAACGACTCTCGAGGAGCGCCTTCAGCTCTGGCGTGAGGACCTGGAGGAGCTGCACCGACTCGACCCCGCCACCCCCTTCCTCGCCGAGATCGAGGAGGAGCTCGGCGCGCTCGACGCAGAGGCCTGACCCGCTACCGCTTATCCCCCTCGCTCAGGCGGAAGCGCCTGGCCAGCGGGAGAGCGGCCCACAGGATCGCGAAGATCAGGAAGGTCGAGACGGTGAAGATCACCGGCGCCGGGCTCTTGAAGAGGATGTCGCTGATCAGGAGGACGGCCCCGGTCAGCGAGAGCGAGAGGACGGCGAGCCCGGCGATCGTGAGGCGGTTCGATACCCACACGAGGTTCTCCTTGTCGCGCATCCGGAAGAGCAGGCGGTGGTGGGCCGAGGGGGCGATCAGCAGCGCCGTCGAGACCGCCGTCGAGAGGAGCACCGCGAAGTAGAGGTCGCGCTGGAAGTTGTCGAGCCTGGTGAAACCCTGCGAGAACGGCACGGTGAGCAGGAACGCGAACAGGATCTGCACCCCGGGCAGGGCGACCCGCAGCTCCTGGAGGAGCTCGGCCATGTTGCGATCGGCCCGCTCCGTCGCCGTCTCCCGGCGTCCGCTGTCGGCTTGCTCGCGCTTCGCGGCCATCGGCTATTCGCTCACCATGACGACGATTCCCAGGACGATCGCGGCGACCGTCACCGCCAGCGAGACTCCGGCGAGGCTGCCAGCCGCCGCCGCCAGCAGCGGACGCTCGTCCCGCCGCATGTCGGCGAACCGGGTGAGCGCGTAGATCAGAAGGGAGAAGGAGGCGGTGACGCCGACCCCCGCGACCAGGGAGGCGGCGATCGTCTGAAGCAACTCCTTGGTCTCGACGATTGTGGCGATCATGATCGGTCAAACCGCCGGCGTGAGGACGTCCCGACGAGCACGCCAGAGAAGAACCGCCGTGAGCAGTATTCCAAGCGCCGCAATCACGATCGGGCCGGCCGCACCGCTACCGAACAGCTGGCTGAATCCATAGGTTGCAGCGCCGATCGCGGCCGCGGCAGGCAGGGTCAACAACCAGGCGACGACGATGTTGCCGGCCACTCCCCAGCGAACCGCCGACACTCGCCTCCCGGCCCCGGCCCCCATCACCCCGCCGCTGATCACCTGGGTGGTGGAGAGTGGAAAGCCGAAGTGCGTCGAGGCGAGGATCACCGCCGCGCCGGCACCCTGCGCCGAGAACCCCTGCGCGGCGTCCATCTTGATGATCCGCGTCCCCATCGTCCGAATGATCCTCCAGCCACCCGTGTAGGTGCCGAGCGCGATCGCGGTCGCCGCCGAGACGACTACCCAGAACGGGACGTCCGCAGTCTCGGAGAGCGTGCCGTTGGCGATCAGCGCCAGCGTTATCACGCCCATCGTCTTCTGCGCGTCGTTGGTGCCGTGCGCGAGCGCCAGCATGCCGCCGGAGATCACCTGACCGAATCTGAACCCCCGGCCGACCGGGCCCGGTCGCTCCCTCCCGGCGATTCCGTAAGCAACGTTGATCGCGATCACCCCCACGATGAACGCGACCGTGGGCGCCAGGAGCGCCGGCACCAGCACCTTGCCGATCAGCCCCTCGTCGAGGATCGCGCCGGCGCCCGCTGCGGCGAAGGCGGCGCCGACCACGCCCCCGATCAGGGCGTGGGACGAGCTCGACGGCAGGCCCACGTACCAGGTCGTGAGGTTCCAGGCGATCGCTCCGATCAGGCCGGCGAAGACAACGGTCGGGGTGATCACGCCGCCGTCGACGACATCCTTGGCCACGGTCGCCGCCACCTCCAGCGAGATGAAGGCGCCCGCGAAGTTCAGCACCGCGGCGTAGCCGACGGCCAGGCGCGGCGGCATCGCGTGGGTCGAGATCGAAGTCGCGACGACATTCGCCGTGTCGTGGAAGCCGTTGGTGAAGTCGAAGAGCAGCGCCGTCGCGACGACGATCACCAGTACGACGTCGGAGCTCATCCCTAGGCGTTCTTGATGACGATGCCTTCGAGGATGTGAGCGGCCGTCTCGGTCGAATCGATCGCCCGCTCGAGAACGGCGAAGATGTCCTTCCAGCGGATCACGACCATCGGATCGATCCGACCGGCGAACAGGGCCGCGACCGCGTCACGCGAGATCCGGTCGCCGTCGTTCTCGAGCCGGTGAATCTCGATCCAGTAGTGCTCGAGCCCCTTGAACCCGCGCAGGTTCTGGAGCAGGCCGTAGAGCTGCTCGCAAGACTTGACCAGGACCTCGGCGAGCGCCTGGGCCTGGTCCATCGGCGCCTCGATCTTGTAGAGACCCATGAAGTCGGCGGCCTCCTCGATGTAGTCGACGATGTCGTCCATCTGCGTAGCGAGCGCATAGATGTCCTCGCGATCGATCGGAGTGACGAACGTGGTGTTGAGGCGCTGGACGATGTCATGGGTGATCCGGTCCCCCTCCTGCTCCGCCTTCAGGATGTCGCGGGAAAGGCCGCCGTCCTCGGGCCACCGCTGCAACATGTCGCGAAGCAGCTTCGCCGCGCGAAGGGTGTTCTGGCCACCCTCCGCGAAGAGGTCGAAGAAGACGCGGTCCTCCGGGACTAGGGAGAAGCGGGCCACGGCGGCGCCAACCTACCAGGAGCCTCTGCCGATGAACCGGGTCAGAGGGCGGACCGGGCGGCGGCCTCGGATCGCTCGGCGTGCCACTTGAACAGCTCTCGCTGGAGGCTTCTCGGCTCGTCTCCGTCGGATGCCCGGCGCGACCAGGCGCCGTCGCCGCCGAGCTCCCACGCGCTGCTGTTGTCGGCAAACGCGCGGTCGAGGACTTCGGTGAGCTGGCCGCGGTTCGAGGAGTCCTCCACCGGAGTGACCAGCTCCACCCGGTTGTAGAGATTCCGGGGCATGAGGTCGGCGGACCCGATGTAGACACGGGTCTCGTCCGGCCGCTCGAATGAGTAGATCCGGGAGTGCTCGAGGAAACGTCCGACGATCGAGACGACCCGGATGTTCTCCGAGACCCCCTCGACCCCGGGCCGCAGCGCGCAGATCCCCCTGACGTTGAGATCCACCTTCACGCCGGCCTGCGAGGCACGGTAGAGCGCCCGGATGCAGGGTGGATCGAGCAGCGAGTTCATCTTCATCCTGATCCGGGCCGGTCGCTCGGGGGTGTGCGCCTCGATCGTCCGGTCGACCTCGCCGACGATCCCATCCTTCAGGTTGAACGGCGCCACCAGCACTTCCCGGTAGCCGGTGGGACGCGCGTAGCCGGTCAGGTAATTGAACATCTCGGCGATGTCGTCGCCGATCTCCGGGTTGACGGTGAACAGACCGAAGTCGGTGTAGATCCGCGCCGTCTTCGGGTTGTAGTTGCCGGTGCCGATGTGGACGTAGTTCCGGACCCCGTCCCCCTCCCGGCGCGCGACCAGGATGCACTTGACGTGGGTCTTCAGCCCGGGGATGCCGTAGACGACGTGAACGCCGGACTCCTCCAGCGCCCTCGCCCAGCGGATGTTGGCGCTCTCGTCGAAGCGCGCCTTCAGCTCAACCAGGCAGACAGCCTGCTTGCCCCGCTCCGAGGCCTCGATCAGCCCCGGCACGAGAGGGGAGTCAGCGCTGGTCCGGTAGACCGTCTGCTTGATCGCGAGGACGTTCGGGTCCTCGACCGCCTGGCGCACGAACCGCTCGACCGTCCCCGCGAAGGAGTCGTAGGGGTGATGAACGAGGATGTCGCCCTTCCGCATCGCCCCAAAGACGTCCACCTCGCGCTGGGTGCGGCTGCCCTGCTGGAGCTGCGGCGGGGACACCCCCTTCCACGGGGAGTAGCGGAGCTCGCGGAAGCCCTGTACCGAGACGATGTCGCCGAGATCGTCTATCCCGAGCAGCCCCGGGACCTCGTAGACCTGGCGATCCTCAAGGTCCATCACCTCGACCAGTTGGTCGCGGAGGCGAGGCTCCATGTCCGGCGAGACCTCGAGCCGGACGACCTCGCCGAAGCGACGCCGGCGAACCTCCTCCTCGACCGCGAGCAGCAGGTCGTCGGCCTCGTCGGAGACGTCGTAGTCGGTGTCGCGGGTCACCCTGAAGAGCGAGTGGTGCACGATCTCCATCCCCGGGAACAGGTCGTCGAGGTTGGCGGCGATCACCTCCTCGAGCGGAACGAAGGTGAGGCCGTCGCCGATCGAGAGGAACCTGCGGAGGAGCTCGGTCGGGACCTTCACCCGCGCTCCGACCTCCTCGTCCTTCTCGGGGTTCCGAAGCAGGACGCCGATGCTGAGCGACAGGTTCGAGATGTACGGGAAGGGACGGCCGCGACCGATCACCAGCGGGGTCAGCGCGGGGAACACCTGGCTCGTGAACAGGTGCTCGACCTCCTGCCGCTCCGATTCGTTTGCGTCGTCCAGCGAGATGATCCTGATCCCGTGCTCGGCCAGGGCCGGCTGAATCTCGTCCTCGAGGCAGCGGGTGAGCCGTCCGCGGAGGGCGATCACCCGGTCGCGGAGCAGGTCGATCACCTGGGCGGGGGCCATCCCGTCGGCCCCGCGCGCGTCGATCTTGCTCTCGACGTGGTCATGGAGGCCGGCGACGCGGACCATGAAGAACTCGTCGAGGTTGTCCTGGTAGATCGCGCAGAAGTTGACCCGCTCCATCAGCGGGACCTGGGGGTCCTCCGCGAGCTGGAGGACGCGGTCGTTGAAGTCGAGCCAAGAGAGCTCCCTGTTGAAGTAGAGCGACGGGTCGCTGAGCTCGATCTCGACCGGCTTCACCGGAACCGACTCCGGCGCAGCCGTCGCGCCGCCGCCCGCCGCCGGACTGCTCGATTCAGCCGTCGTCTGAGCGAGCTCGTCGGTCATGCACCCACGATAGCGGCGGGGGGAGCACCGTTCGGGGGCTCGCGCCGCTGCTGGCGCTCGGCCTCCGTGGAGGCTCGCTCGCGATCACGCCGTGCCCGCTCCGCCTGCATCTCGGCTTCGCGAGCGGCGCGAGCAGCCGCCTCGGCCTCGGTGCGAGCCTTCTCGGCCGCCCTCTCGGCCCGCCGCGCCTCGCGCGCGCGTTCGAGGTGGCGATCGACGGCCCGCTCGAGCCGCACCCACGTCCCGGCCTCCTCCTGCCGCTCCCAGAAGGCCTTGAAGCGGTCGTCGAGCAGCCGGCGGCGAGCCTCGAGGTAGACCGCAAGGACGTCGAGGCCCCGATAGGCGGTCCGGTTCGGAGCCCGTGCGGCGAGCCTCGGGTCGAGGTCGGGGGCGGTGTTCGCGCGCGCCCGCACCGCCTCGGCGTCGCTCCGCTGGAGCTCCTCGAGATGCGCCCGGACCCGGGGGAGCATCACGTCGCAGTCGTGGATCTCGCCGAGGATGTCCTGGAGGTCCCGCGCCCGTCGGCGCGCCGTATCGGCGGGCCTCCCGAAGCATAAGCCGGTCACCTCGAGGACGTAGCGAAGCCGCTTCGCCGCGATCCGCATGTCGTGCTGGGCCCTGACCTTCCCGTCGAGCGCCTTCGGCGCGAGCGCGAGCATCTCGTCGAGCCTCACCTGCACGATCCGCGCCGCGTTCTCGCCGAGCGAGCGGCCAGGATCGAGCTTCTTGACCGGTCGCGCCTTCACGCCGTGGTTCCGCGCGCGCCGGCGACCAGCTCATCGATGCTCTGTCCAAGCGCGGTCAGATTCTGGGTCTCGACCAGGGGAGCGAGTCCGGCATTCGCCTCGGACTGCTCGTCGCGGAAACGCTCGATCAGGGACGAGACCCCGCGGCGGTCGGGTGCCGGCATCTGGTCGTTGAACGCGTGGAGGGCGGCGATCGCGACGTCGCGGTCGCGGCGCTCGCCGAGGGCGTCCGCGAGGCGCTTCACCTCTCTGAGCGTCTGCCGATGCGGCTTCGGCTCGAAGCAGGGCTCGAAGATCTCGAGTGCGGCGCGCAGCCGCCGGGTCGCGACCCGCATGTCGTGGACCCGCTCGATGTCGCCCGTGTCGAGCACGTCCCGGCCGTGCTCGGTGAGCTCGGCACCTCGGACCGCGACGATCTTGGCCGCCGCCTCGGCGTAGGAATCGTCTACTGAGAGGTCCTGGATCGGCTTCGGCTTCGCCATCTGCGGGTGGGACACCGTACCGCGAGGGGCCAGTGTCGCCAAATCGAGGGCCGAGGTAAGGGGTTCACTACGATCAGGCGACCGATCGATCTGCGGAGAACCGGCCGGGATGATCCGGACCGATGAGTTTCCCCGTCCCGCGCGGTCCTAGAGAAGTAAGTGAGCGACACAGGGGTGACGATGACCATGCAATCCGCACTTGCGATCGAGGCAACCGGCCTCGAGAAGTCCTTCGGCGAGACGAAGGCCGTCTGCGGCGTCGATCTCGCGGTTCGCCGCGGGAGCGTCTACGGGATCCTCGGACCGAACGGCGCCGGCAAGACGACGACGATCCGGATGCTCGCGACACTTATCCGGCCAGATGGTGGCGAGGCTCGCGTCCTCGGCCACGACATCGTCCGCGAGGCCGGGGAGGTGCGCCGCGCAGTCAGCCTCACCGGCCAGCTCGCTTCGGTCGACGAGGACCTGACCGGTCGGGAGAACCTGATCCTGATCGGCCGGCTGCTCGGCTACGGGCGCGCGGAGGCGAAAGCCCGCGCCGATGACCTGCTCGAGGCCTTCGGGCTCGCCGACGCCGGCGGACGGCTGGCGAAGACCTTCTCGGGCGGGATGCGCCGGCGGCTCGACATCGCCGCCAGCATCGTCGTCACTCCCCAGCTGATGTTCCTCGACGAGCCCACCACCGGGCTCGATCCGCGCTCACGGAACCAGGTCTGGGACATCGTCAGAGCCCTCTCTGATGCAGGGACCACGGTCCTGCTCTGCACCCAGTACCTTGACGAGGCGGACCAGCTCGCCGACGGGATCGCAGTGATCGATCACGGCCGCGTGATCGCCGAGGGCACCCCCGCCCAGCTCAAGGCCTCGGTCGGCTCCGGCGCGCTCCACGTCCGCCTGCTCGATCCCGAGCAGCGCCCGAGCGCGGAGCCGATCCTCGCGCGCATCCTCGAGACCGAGGTCCACTTCGAGTCCGATCCCGCCGCCCTGTCCGCGCCGTGCGGGAGCGCGGACATGGCCGCTGAGGTGGTGGGCGAGCTGATCCGCGCGGACATCGATGTCGCGAACTTCTCGCTCGGACAGCCCAGTCTCGACGAAGTGTTCCTCGCGCTCACTGGCCACGTGGCCGAGGACGGGGCGACCGAAGGGGAAGAGACCACGATCCAGGAGGAGCGGGCAGCATGAGCACTCCCGAGACCCAATCCGCCCAGACCCTGAACCTGCGGGAGCCCGACCTGCAGAAGACACTCGCTTCCTCGCGTCCGCCCGGAGCGAGCCCGCTCTCGGCCGCGCTCACGTTCGGCTGGCGGGGGATGCTGAAGGTGAAGCACGTGCCGGAGCAGCTGCTCGACGTGACGATCACGCCGGTGAT
Organism: Solirubrobacterales bacterium; assembly: GCA_036377415.1. Lineage (GTDB taxonomy): Bacteria > Actinomycetota > Thermoleophilia > Solirubrobacterales > 70-9 > DASUPK01. The sequence goes on along the minus strand of DASUYK010000135.1, from coordinate 3,425 downwards.
GTTCGTGCTCATGTTCACCTACCTGTTCGGCGGCGCGATCGCGGGGTCGACCGGCGCGTACCGCGACTTCATCATGCCCGGCGTCCTCGTCGTCGCCGTCACGTTCACGACCGTGTACTCGGGGGTCGCGATCAACACGGACCTGACCAAGGGCGTGGTCGACCGGTTCCGGTCTCTGCCGATCTGGCCCTCGGCTCCGCTCCTCGGCGCCCTGCTGGGAGACAGCGTCCGCTACCTGGTCGCCGCGACGGTGATCATGGTGGTCGGCCTGATCCTGGGCTTCCGGCCCGAGGCCGGCGTCCCGGGGGTGCTGGCGGCGGTCATGCTCGTCGTGCTCTTCGCCTTCGGCCTCTCCTGGGTATTCACGACGATGGGCCTGCTGATGCGCTCGCCGAACGCGGTGATGAACGCCGGGTTCATGAGCATCTTCCCGATCACCTTCCTCAGCAACGTCTACGTCGACCCGGACACTCTGCCGGCGGGGCTCGAGGCGTTCGTCAACGCCAATCCGATATCGGTGCTGGTCAGCGCCTGCCGCGACCTGATGGCCGGCGAGCCCGCCGGGAGTGACACAGCGATAGTGCTCGCCGTCGCGGCCGGGCTTACCGCCGTTTTCCTGCCATTGACGACCCGGCTCTACGCCAGGAGCTCCGCCTAGCCTAGGCGGCGAGCTTCTCGCGGGAGCCGTCGAGGTCCCCGTTCAGCAGGGTGAGGATGATCCCCTCGCGCAGGCCGCCCTTGCCGATCTGGAGCGGCTGGCCGAGCATCTGCGAGAACTTCTCGAGCAGCAGGACCCCGGCGGGCAGCAGCTTCACCCGGCGGGAGTCGAGCTCGAAGCGCTTCGCCACCTCGTAGATCTCGTCGCTCAAGAGGACGCGGACCGCCCGCTCGAGCGTCTCGTACTCGAGCACCGCGCCCACCAGGGTGCGAAGCGAGGTCGCACTCCCGCCCACCGCCACCGCCTGGTCGGGCTGCTCGAGCTCGATCTCCTCGAAGAAGTCGGAGATGTGATCCCGCAGCCCTCGGATCTCGGCCGCCGAGGGCGGGTCGGATTCGAGGTGGTCCTCGGCCAGGGAACCAGAGCCGATCTTGAAGGACTTCACCTCGGTCACCCCATCGGCGATCGCCCCGTAGATCACCTCGGAGGAGCCGCCCCCGACGTCCACGACGGCGACCATGCCCTCGACCGGGTGGCCCAGTGACTTGGTCGCGCCGAGGAACGCAAGCCGTCCCTCCTCCTCCTCGTCCAGGACCTGCACCTCGACCCCGGCGGCCTCCTCGATCTCCTTGACGACCTTGTCGCGGTTCTTCGCCTCTCGGATCGCCGCCGTCGCCACGGTCTTGATCACCTCGGCGCCCATCTCGTGCGCGAGCCGCACCTGGGTGGTGACCGCCTCTGCGACCTCGGCGATCTTCTCGGCCGTGATCTTGCCCCCCTTGCTCGCACCCTTGCCGATCCTCGTGTAGGCGCGCTGCTCCATCACCTTGCGGAGCTGGCCCTCCTGGGGCTCGGCGACGAGCAGCCGCGTCGTGTTCGAGCCGATGTCGATCGCGGCGCAGAGCATCGAATCGAATACTCGCAGGGCGAGCGGATAACGCGCACCTGTAAACGCACGTTCAGGTTCGCCTATGCGTCCAGCGGCGCGCCGATCAGCGCTAGGCGTCGGTTCAGCGCCCCGACGGCGAACTCGGCGAGCGCGCCCTCCTCCACGCCGAGCACCTCCCAGGCTCCCTCGTCCGGCGGCGAGACCGACTCGGCCACCGCCGGGAGCAGCTCGCGAATCTGGTCGCGGATCACGGCCGCCGCCGCCGGCTCCGCGGTCACCGCCTCCCGCAGGAACCAGGTGCCATAGGCGATGTGGCGCTGCTCGTCGGCCCCGATCCGGCCGTAGCCGTCGACGAACCCCGGCAGCAGGTCGTGGTCGCGGAGGTAGCCGAGGATGAAGTGCGACGCGGTCAGGCCGAGCGTGCCCTCGATCACCATGTGGTAGATCGTCACGAACCGGATCTTCGCCTCGCGGTCGCCGGGGTCCAGGCGGAGCCGGTCGTGGGCGCTCACCAACGCGTGGTCGAAGACCCGCTCGAACGCCTCGCCCAGCACCCCGCGGGCGCGGGCGACGTGAGCGGCGATCGCCGCCGGGTCGGCGATCACCTCGTTCCGGAAGCGCGCGTAGAACTGCATGTGGCGCACCTCGTCGACGAGCTGGGTGGAGAGGTAGCTCCCCTCCTCCTCGTCGTCCTGGGCGAGGACCAGGCCGCAGAACTGGGTCGAGATCCGCTCCTCGGCGACCATCAGCGAGCTGAGGGCGAAGTGGAGGAGCTCACCCTCCCCGTCCGCGAGCCCGGCCCAGTCGGCCGGGTCGCGACTCAGGTCGATGTCCTGGGAGGCCCAGTGGGCGTGCTCCCAGTCGAGATAGAGCTGCTCGGGGTCCTTCAGCGTCAGGGCGGTGGTCACGCCGCCGGGACCCTCGCGCGGACGATCGCGGAGCCCGCCTGGTCGTGGACCCGGTGTGTCTCCCGGATCTCGACGTCCTCGAACCCCGCGGCGAGCAGCGCGCTTCGGAACTCGTCCTCGGTGAGCGCTCCGGCGATGCAGCCGGTCCACTGCGCCAGGTCGCGCCGCGTCTCCTCGTCCATCTCGGGGTCGGCGACGATGTCGGTGACCGCGAAGCGGCCGCCCGGCCCGAGCACCCGCGCGGCCTCGCGGAACACCGCGCGCTTGTCCGCGGAGAGGTTGATCACGCAGTTGGAGATGATCACGTCGACGGAATCGTCCGGCAGCGGGACCGACTCGATCGTCCCCTTGAGGAACTCGACGTTCTCGACCCCCGCCTCGCGTTGGTTGCGTCGGGCGAGCTCGAGCATCTCGTCGGTCATGTCCAGGCCGTACGCCTTCCCGGTCGAGCCGACGCGGCGGGCGGAGAGGAGAACGTCGATGCCGCCGCCGGATCCGAGATCGAGGACGGTTTCCCCCTCCTTGAGCTCGGCGACCGCAATTGGGTTCCCGCAGCCGAGCGAGGCGAGCTTCGCCGCGTCGGGAAGCGCGTCCTGTTCGCTCCCGGAGTACAGCGCCGAGCCGAATGCCCCGAGCTGCTCCTCCGGGATCACCGCGGAGGTGGAGCCGCAGCCGCAGCCGGAGTCACCGCAGCAGCTCGCCGACGCACCGGTGTCCGCGGCGCGCGCCGCCTCGGCGTATCGGTCTCGGACCGCCTCGCGAACCTCGTTCTCGGACTTCAGCTGCTCAGCCATGCGCTCAGCTCCTTCAATGAGTCGGGATTGACGTAGTAGTAGGCCCAGAGGCCGCGGCGCTCGGAGCCGACGATCCCGGCCTCACGCAAGACCTTGAGGTGATGGGAGACGGTCGGCTGGGAGAGGTCGAACAGGGGGACGAGCTCGCAGACGCAGACCTTGCCGGCGTGCTTGCG
>DASUYK010000134.1:0-2294 GCA_036377415.1 Solirubrobacterales bacterium | reverse complement strand
TTCGTGATCGGGGTGGTGGGCGTCACGCTGTTTCCTCCGCTCGGCGCCGTGGGCGTGCCGGGCTGGCCCGCCCAACCCGTCGATCTCGGATGGCAGAACGCGTTCACGGCCTGGGAGCGGTTCGACGCGCTCTGGTTCCTGCGGATCGCCGAGGGGGGCTATCGCCTCGGCGACGGGAGCGCCGCCTTCTTCCCGCTCTACCCGCTCTCGATCCGAGGGCTCTCGTTCGTGCTGGGCGGACACCCGCTCGCGGCGGCGACGATCGTGTCGAACGCCGCCTTCTGGGGCGGGCTGGTCGTCACCTACCTCCTCACCATGTCCGAGCTCTCCGAACGCACCGCGCGGACCACCGTCCTCCTGATGTGCCTGTTCCCGACGGCCCATTTCTTCCTCATGCCGTACAGCGAATCCCTGTTCTTCCTCCTGTCCGTGACGTCGTTCTGGGGGGCTCGGCGAAGGAGATGGGTGGTGGCCGGCGCCGCGGGAGCGCTCGCCGCGCTCACGCGGAGCATCGGCGTCGTGCTCGCCCCGGCGCTGCTGATCGAGGCCCTCCACCAGCGGGATGAACGGCGAGGCCCCGCATGGCCGGGCTTGCTCGCGGCGGCCGCCACCGGCTGCGGGCTGCTCGCGTACCTCGCGTTCTGGTGGGTGCGGGACGGCGAGTGGCTCGCGCCGGTCAGATTCCAGGCGAACTGGGAGCGCACCTTCTCGTGGCCTTGGTCGACGCTGTGGAACGGCACAGGCGACGCCTTGCGGTACGTCGACCACGTCAACGGCGGCTATTGGCTGATCGACTGGCTGATCGTGGTGCCGATGCTCGCCGCCTCCGTCTACGCAGTTGTCCGACTGCGACCTTCGTACAGCGTCTACCTGTGGTGCAGCCTGGCGATCCCGCTCACCTTCGTGTTCGAGGGCCGGCCGCTGATGTCGATGCCCCGGTTCGTCCTCCCCCTCTTCCCGGCCTTCTGGGGCCTGACGCTCGGCCTCGAGCGGCTCCGCGTCCCCCGGGCAGCGGCATTGGCCGTCGCGGCCGTTGGCCTCGGGATCTGCTCGGTGCTCACGGTGAACTGGTACTACATCTTCTGACGCGCCTTCTTCTGGCTCGTCCTGGCTGCCATCTATAGGATGGGCCGGCACCATCGAGCGTCCGGAGGGGGACAAGCGTGACGATTCGGGTAGCGATCGCCGACGACCACTCGCTCGTGCGACAGGGCCTCCGTAGGTACCTGGACATGGCCGACGGCATCGAGGTCGTCGGCGAGGCCGCGAACGGCCAGGAGCTTGTCGATCTCGTCGCGAAGGAAGACCCGGACATCGCCCTCGTGGACATCCGGATGCCCGAGATGGACGGTCTCGAGGCCGCTCGGAAGATCCGCGAGACCCACCCAAAGACCGGTGTGATCATGCTCACCGCCTACGACGACCGGCAGTTTGTGGTCGAGGCCGTGCGCAGCGGCGCCCGCGGGTACGTGCTGAAGGCGCGCGACGCCGAGCACCTGATCCAGACCGTCCGCTTGGTCGCCGGCGGGAACATGGTGATCGACCCGCAGCTCGTCGTGGCCCTCGCCGAGGAGCTCTCCCAGGCCAAGGAGCGCGACCGCCGGGCCGAGACCCTGACCGCCCGAGAGATCGAGGTCCTGCAGCTCCTCGCGTTCGGTCACACCAATCGGGATATCGCCGAGCGCCTGTACATCTCCCCGGACACCGTGAAGACGCACCTCGAGCACATCTTCGAGAAGCTCGGGGCCTCGGACCGTACGGCGGCCGTCGCCGAGGCGCTCCGGCGCCGCCTGATCGAGTAGCCGGAGGCACGGCCCCGGGACGCGGCCTAGTCAGGAAGAACTACACCTTCACCCGCCGTACGACCTAGGGCCGGTCCTCCAGTTGACCCCGGTCGGGTGATGGAGACGCGGGCTCGCCTACGCCATCATGGTGGCTCGAACGATGTCGACGCAGACACAACGCAGGGCTCCATGGTTCGCGCCCTTCGTCCTCCTCGTCGCGGGCGGCGGTGTTGCTTTGGCGTACGCGGCGTCGAGCGATCGTTCCGATGCACTCGACGGCATGCGGTTCCCGATCGTCGCCGGGTCGTGTCTGTTGTCCGCGGTCGTGATCTTGCTCCGGAGCAGGCGGGAGGACGCCTGGCGGAGCGCCCCCTCGCTCGGCCTCGGGATCCTCGCGATCGCGGTCGTGAGCGGGACGTTCCTGATCAACGAGGTGCCCGGGCCCGAACCCCCCGCTCTGGGCCTGTACGACCTCGCGTTCCTGGTGGTGGGGTTGCTGTTCCTGATCGC
>DASUYK010000133.1:0-2860 GCA_036377415.1 Solirubrobacterales bacterium | reverse complement strand
GAGCGCTACCCGGCGGACTCTCCGGAGGCGATGGCGGAGCGGTTCGAGCGGGAGGGCGGTTGGCCCCACCCATACCTCCACGACGCGACCCAGGAGGTCGCCAGGGACTGGGGGGCGGAGCGGACCCCGGAGGTCTTCGTCCTCGATTCGGAGCTGAGGCTTCGCTACCGGGGGGCCCCGGACGCCGACTACGACGATCCGTCCCAGGACGCGGCGTGGCTCCGGGCAGCCCTGGACGCCGTCCTCGAGGGGCGGGAGCCGGACCGGGCCGAGACCGAGGCCGTCGGTTGCACGATCAAGTGGCGAGGGTGAGATGACCGAGCGACGAAGGCTGGTCAAGGTGCCGGCGTCATCGGCCAATCTCGGGCCGGGCTACGACGTGCTCGGTGCGGCGCTCGCGATGCACCTCGAGCTGGAGGTCGAGGAGGCGGGCTCGTTCTCGGTCGAGGCCGAAGGCCTCGGGGTCCCCCTCGACCGCTCGAACCTCTGCGTTCGCGCGTTCGAGTCGCTCCGGCCGGCGGACGGAATCTCGTTCAGGATCCGCAGCGAGATCCCCCTTGCCGCCGGCCTCGGGTCGAGCGCCGCCGCGATCGTCGCCGGGCTGCTCGCCGCGGACCACCTCTACGAGCTCGCCCAGGAGTCCGAGGACGTCCTCGTCAAGGCCGCCGAGATCGAGGGGCACCCGGACAACGTCGCCGCCGCGCTCTACGGCGGATTCGTCCTCTGCGCGGAGGAGGAGGGCGCGCTGACCGCGACCCGCCTCGATCCTCCCGAGGGGGTCGAGGCCGTTGTCGTCATCCCGGACAAGCAGATCCCGACCGAGGAGGCGCGGGCCGCCCTCCCGGATCAGATTCCGCTCGAGGACGGGATCGCGAACGTCGCCGCCGCGTCTCAGCTCGTCCTCGGGATCGAGCGCTCCGATCTCACCCTGATCGGTCGCGGGCTGTCGGATCGCCTCCACCAGCCCTACCGGGCCGGGCTCTATCCGCGCTCGATGGAGCTCGTCGCGGAGGCCCCGCGGATGGGGGCGATCGGGGCGACGATCTCGGGCGCCGGCCCGACCGTCCTCGTGTGGACGTTCTGGCAGAGTACGGGCGACGTGATGAGCGCGCTCAACGAGCGGGTCGGGGACTGGGCCGAGGTCCGCAGGGTCCCGTTCTCACCAACCGGCGCGGACGTGCCGGAGCTTTGAGGGAGGGCGCGAACAGCTCGCTCTCGCTCTGGTCGGAGGACTCGTTCTGCTCGATCGCGTCGAAGGGCTCGGCGTTCTCGATCGGATCGGTCGGCTCCTTCGCCTCGATCGGTTCGATCGGATCGGCGGGCTCGGCCTTCTCCGTCGCCTCCGCCGGGTCCGCGGGGTCGGTGATGTCGTTCGCCTCGGCCGGCTCGGTGATGTCAGCCCGGGCGCGGGACTCGATCATGGGGGACCCGGGGAGGGGAGAGGCGGCCCTGATCTCCGCCGGGATCCTCGCCGCCTGCGCCGCGGCGATCGCCGGCTGGGCTCTGTGCCGGCGCTGATCGAGTATCCGGCCCTGACGGACGCTACCGCGGACCCTCGGGCGGCGGGATCCCGAGGTCCCTGCAGATGGCGCGGCCGAGCGGGAAGCTGATCTCGCGCTTCCGCGGGATCGCAGCGCGTCTCTTGCCGCGGGCCCACACGGTGTGCCGTGAACCCTCCCTCAGCGGCACGGCGCCATGGCGCCTGACCTGTCGCTCAAGCGCGCGTCGCTTCACCGAGCCGAACGGCGATCCGCTCGAGATCACCGGTATCGGGCTCGGGATGCTCCAAGTGCGACAGGACCACTTCCCTCAGCGCGTCGAGAACCATCTCGCGGGCGTCCGCGCGAGTGCTTCCCTCACTCAGGACTCCAGGCACCTCCCGCACCCGCGCGAGATACCCGCCTTCGCCGTTGGGCTCGTAGCTGATGGTCAGCTGAAGCTCTTCCGTCACCCGCATGAAGTTACTCCGATCAGACGTGAGTACTCGCAGGCGAGGCGTCGCAAGACGCACAGGCTGACGAACGAGAGAGTGTCGGGTTTGTACCTACTCCAACAGCCCGACCTGGCGGAGGATGGAGACCGAGTCCGAGTAGACGTCCTTGCGCTTGATCAGGCCGTCCTCGAACGGGATCACGTCGACGCCCTGCCACTCGACCTTCGTGCCGGTCGGCTCGGCGACGAGGTTGCCGCGACGCATCGTGTTCGTGTGGGTCGCGGTAGCCGTCCACTCCTGGGTGACGACGCCGCCGCGGACGTAGAGCCTTCGAGTCTCGAAGTGGATGTCGGGCCAGGTCTCGAAGATCGCGGCGATGTGCTCACGCGCGTCCTCCCCCTGTGCCGACTCTCCGGCCGTGTGGTTCTCGAAGACCATGTCGGGGGCATGCATCGCCATGATCGCGTCGAGGTCGTGGTCGTTCCACGCCTCGTTGTAGCGGGCGATCGCTTCCTCGAGGCTCTTCGCCGCGTCGTCTCCCACGCGAAAAGCATATGTTCGGGAAGCGGATAAGGGGCAAGCCGACCAGGAGGAGGACGCATGGCCGAGGGCTACACGATCAAGCACGTCGACGAGTTCGAGGAGATGGGAGGGAGCGGAGGAGCCACCTGGCGTCTTGCCCGGAAGACGCTCGGGGCGGAGTCATTCGGCTTCAACGTCGTCGACATCGAGGCCGGCGGCCAGATCCCCGCGCACGATCACGCCAAGGACGATCAGGAGGAGGTCTACGCGATCCTCGATGGGCAGGGAACGCTCGTGATCGAGGATGAGGAGCACGACGCTCCGGCGGGCACCTTCTGCCGCCTGGCGCCGGGGGTGAACCGGACAATTCGCAACACCTCCGACACGCCCCTCCGCGCCCTCGTG
>DASUYK010000132.1:0-2624 GCA_036377415.1 Solirubrobacterales bacterium | reverse complement strand
TGATGGACGAGCTGGTCGCGATCCGCAGCCGGACGAAGCCCCACGACATCCTCCTCGTCCTCGACGCGATGACCGGACAGGACGCCGTAAACGTCGCCGAGAGCTTCGCCGAGCGAGTCGACTTCGACGGCGTGCTGCTGACCAAGCTCGACGGTGACGCCCGCGGCGGCGCCGCGCTCTCGGTCAAGGCCGTGACCGGCAAGCCGATCGTCTACGCCTCGACCGGCGAGAAGCTCGACGAGCTCGAGCGGTTCCACCCGGACCGTATGGCCGGCCGGATCCTCGGAATGGGCGACGTGATGTCCCTGATCGAGAAGACCCAGGACGAGTTCGACGCCGACCAGGCGGCGGACCTCGAGCGCAAGATCCGAAAACAGCAGTTCACGCTCGAGGACTTCCTCGCCCAGATGAAGCAGGTCCGGAAGATGGGGCCGCTCGGGAATCTGATGAAGATGATGCCCGGGATGGGGAAGGCGATGCGGGGGATGGGGCAGGTCGACGAGCGGGAGCTCGACCGGGTCGAGGCGATCATCCTCTCGATGACGCCGCACGAGCGGGCGAACCCGGCAGTGATCAACGGTTCGCGGAGGAAGCGAATCGCGACCGGCTCCGGCACCACGGTCCAGGCGGTGAACCGGCTCGTGAAGCAGTTCGGGCAGATGAACAAGCTGATGAAGCAGCTATCGGAGGGCAAGATGCCCGACCCGCAGCAGCTCATGCGGGGCATGCGTTGACCAGCTAACCTCACCGGCCGCATGTCAGTGAGAATTCGACTTCGCAGGGTCGGCTCGAAGAAGAACCCGATCTGGAGGGTTGTGGTCGCCGACCAGCGCTCGCCGCGGGATGGCCGCACGATCGAGACGATCGGCCAGTACAACCCGCAGCCGGACCCGTCCCTGATCGTGATCGACGAGGACCGTGCCCGTCACTGGCTCGGCAGGGGCGCCCAGCCCACTCGCACGGTTGCGACCCTGCTTCGCACCAAGGGCATCGAGGCCACCGGCCGCTAGGCCGGCCGGCGCGCAATGCGCGAGCTGCTCGAGTTCCTCGCCCGCTCGCTGGTCTCCGAGCCGGACGCCGTCCAGGTCACCGAGGTCGAGGAGATCGAGGGTGAGGTCGTCCTCGAGCTCGAGGTCGCTGATGAGGATCTCGGCCGGGTGATCGGCCGCAATGGCCGGGTCGCAAACGCGCTTCGCGCCGTGATGAAGGCCGCGGCGACCCGCGAGGAGAAGCGCGTGGTCGTTGACATCCTCGACTAGTGCCGGCACCCCCGGACGCGAAGCGGAGGAGGTGCCGGTGATTCTGGACCTATTCACGCTCTTCCCGAATCACTTCGACTGGTTCCTCGCTCAGCGCCACGTCTCGAACGTGCTGGCCGGGGAGGCCGAGTTGCGGTTTCGCAACTACCGCGACACCACCCCGCTGAGCGGGGGCCAGGTCGACGACTCCCCCTATGGCGGCGGCGCCGGGATGGTGATGCGGGTCGACGTCATCGACGCCGCGCTCCAGGAGGCGTACGGGTCCGACCGCGACGGCGTGCGGAAGATCGCCCTCGCGCCCTCGGGGCGGCTGTTCGACGAGGGGCTGGCCGACGAGCTCGCCCGCGAGCCGCACCTGGCGCTCCTCTGCGGGCGCTACGAGGGGTTCGACGAGCGCGTGGTCGACCACCTCGCCGACGAGGCGGTCTCGATCGGCCGCTACGTCCTCGCGGGGGGCGAGCTGCCGGCGATGGTGGTCTGCGATGCCGTCCTCCGCAAGCTCCCGGGTGCACTGGGCGACGCCGAGAGCGCGATCGAGGAGTCCTACAGCGCCGCGCTCGAGGGCGCCCCCGAGTACCCGCACTACACCCGGCCCGCCTCGTACCGGGGCTGGCAGGTCCCGGAGGTGCTGCTGAGCGGGGACCACGCCAAGGTGCGCGATTGGCGGCTGGCGCAGGCCCGCCAGCGGGCGAAGCATTAGCGGCCGCCCACAAACACCGCGGCCGGATCTACCGCTAGGATTCCGCGTCGTTGCGCGGGCCACGGGCACGCGCTTTTTTTCAGTTCTCCGCTCCGCGTCGCCTTTAGGCGTCGCTCAGGCCGGATAGCGAGCATCTCCCCGCACGGATGAGCACAGTCATCGAAAGCCTCGAGAAGCGAGTTCTCAAGCAGCGCCCGAAGTTCGGCGCCGGCGACCGGGTGCGCGTCCACTTCCAGGTGGTCGAGGGGAACCGGAAGCGGACCCAGGTCTTCGAGGGGATCGTGCTCAAGCGCCAGGGAAGCGGAGCGCGCGAGACCTTCACGGTCCGGAAGCAGTCGTTCGGCGTCGGGGTCGAGCGGACATTCCCCCTGCACTCCCCGAAGATCGAGAAGCTCGAGGTGGCGGCGCGCGGCGACGTCCGTCGGGCGAAGCTCTACTACCTGCGCGAGAAGGTCGGCAAGCGGGCCCGGGTAGCCGAGCGTCGCTGGGGGATCGAGGACGAGATGGTCGTCGCAGCGGAGGAGTCCGAGGCGGTCGACGCGGAGGGCGTCGCGGTGGGCGAGGCCGAGGCGGACGCCGAGTCGCAGCCCCCGGAGGAAGCGACCGTCGCCGAGGGACAGCCGGCGGAAGATGCACCGGGCGAGGAGGAGCCCGCCGGGAAGCCG
>DASUYK010000131.1:0-22027 GCA_036377415.1 Solirubrobacterales bacterium | reverse complement strand
AGGTATTTGCGCACTTGCATACACCTCTCCTTTCCCGGTTATCTGGCTGTACCTCGGGCAACCCTTGGGTGGAAGGGCCGCACTTGTCGTTGAATAACACAGCGACTGCTTCGAAAGTGCGATCCTCGCGAGGGGGGAGGGTCGGGGCGGCCGAAGGGAAGACGGAAGCGGAAGAGCTCCGCTCCTCCTAGCCGAGCCGCTCCTCGAGCGCCTCGAGCTCTCCCCGGATCTCCTCCGGGAGGCGCTTCCCGAACTGCGCCAGGTGCGCCTCCACCTGGTGGAGCTGCTGGCGGACCTCCTCAGGATCGACCCGCAGCAGCGTCTCCATCGCCTCCTGGGAGATCTCGAGCCCCTCAGTGCCGATGTCGCTCGGCGACGGCACGAGGCCGATCTCGGTCTCGTTCGCCTCGCCATCGCCGTCGGTACGGCGCATGATCCACTCGAGGATGCGGATGTTGTCGCCGAAGCCGGGCCAGATGAAGTTGCCGTCCTCGTCCTTGCGGAACCAGTTGACGACGAAGATCTTCGGCAGCTTGGACTCGTCGCCCTTGCGGCCGATCTCCAGCCAGTGCTTCATGTAGTCGGCCATGTTGTAGCCGCAGAACGGCAGCATCGCGAACGGGTCGAAGCGGAGCTGCCCGACGGCCCCCGCCGCGGCCGCGGTCGTCTCGACCGACATCGTCGCCGCGAGGAACACGCCATGCTCCCAGTCGAACGCCTCGTGAACGAGCGGCACGACGGTTGCGCGGCGGCCTCCGAACAAGAACGCGTCGATCGGGACGCCGGCGGAATCATCCCACTCCGGCGCGAAGGTCGGGCACCGGGTGACCGAAACGGTGAATCGCGAGTTCGGATGGGCTGCGGGATCGTCGGAGTCCGGCGTCCAGTCGCGTCCCTTCCAGTCGATCAGGTGGTCGGGCGCCTCGCCCATCCCCTCCCACCAGATGTCCCCGTCGTCGGTCTTCGCGACGTTGGTGAAGACCGTGTCGGCCTCGACCGTCTTCATCGCGTTCGGGTTCGTCTTCTCCCCGGTGCCGGGCGCGACCCCGAAGAAGCCGGCCTCCGGATTGATCGCGTAGAGCCGCCCGTCCTCGCCGAAGCGGAGCCAGGCGATATCGTCGCCGATCGTCTCCACCTTCCAGCCGGGGATGCTCGGCGGGAGCATCGCGAGGTTCGTCTTGCCCGACGCGGACGGAAAGGCGGCGGCGAGGTGCTTGACCGCCCCATCGGGGGAGGTCAGCTTGATGATCAGCATGTGCTCGGCCATCCAGCCCTCGTCGTGGGCCATCACCGAGGCGATCCGCAGCGCCAGGCACTTCTTGCCGAGCAGCGCGTTCCCGCCATAGCCCGAGCCGTATGACCAGATCTCGCGGCTCTCGGGGAAGTGGACGATGTACTTGGTCTCGTTGCACGGCCAGGGAACGTCGTGCTCCCCGTGGGTGAGGGGCATCCCGACGGAGTGGAGGCAGGGAATGAACGCGCCGTCGTCTCCCAGCGCCGCGAGCGCCTTCGCGCCCATCCGAGTCATCATCCGCATCGAGGCGGCGACGTAGGCCGAATCGGTCAGCTGGACCCCGATCTGCGCCACCGGCGAGCCGATCGGGCCCATCGAGAACGGGATCACGTACATGGTCCTGCCCTGCATGGAGCCGCTGAAGAGCTCCGTGAGCATCTCCCGCATCTCCTCGGGGGCATGCCAGTTGTTGGTCGGACCTGCATCCTCCTCGCGCTCGGAGCAGATGAAGGTCCGGTCCTCGACCCTGGCCACGTCGTCGGGGTCCGACCGGGCGAGATAGGAGTTGGGGCGCTTCGCATCGGAGAGCTTCTCGAACGTGCCGGCGTCGATCAGGGTCCGGCAGAGCTGGTCGTACTCCTCCGCGGACCCGTCGCACCAGTGGATCGAATCGGGCTGTGCCAGCTCGGCGATCTCCTCGACCCACGAGATCAGCTCGGCATGGTTAGTCGGTGCCTCGGTCGCGGCAGTTGTCTCACTCACGGAATGACTTCAACTCCTTAAGGATTGCTTGCGATACGCCCCCCCTACCCGGCCGGATGTTCGCACACCGCTCGGAACCACGGGGTGAGGCGTGATCCGCACTACGTAGTAAGCACGGTCTCGAAGACAGTGCGGTGCGCGGATGAAGCAGGCACCACCCGGGCATAGGTTTCACACACGAAAACCGATCCCGGAGGGGGATGTGCGATGACCGTTGTGTCCGCTCTGCTTCGCCGCTTCGAAGACCTTTCCCGCGAGGACGTCGACTACGCCGGAGGCAAGGGAGCCAACCTGGGCGAGATGACCGCCGCCGGGCTTCCGGTCCCCCCCGGCTTCGTCGTCGGCGCCTCCTCATATGCCCTCTTCTGCGACGCGGGCGGGCTCCGCGACCGGATCGAGGAGCGGCTCTCCTCCGTGGACGTCGACGACACCGCCGAGCTCGACCTGGCCACCAAGGAGGTCCGCAAGATGGTCGAGGCGGAGCCAGTCCCTGACGAGGTCGCGAACGAGATCCGCAATGCCTACCTCGAGCTCGCCGGCGACCTGGAGGACCCGCCGGTCGCGGTTCGCTCCTCGGCAACGGCCGAGGACACCGAGGCGGCCTCGTTCGCGGGCATGAACGAGACCTTCCTCAACGTCCGCGGCCCCGACGAGGTCGTCAACGCCGTCCGGCGCTGCTGGTCATCACTGTTCGGCGCCCGCACCGTCTTCTATCGGGCGAAGAAGGGCTTCGGCCAGGCCGACATGGATATCGCCGTCGTCGTCCAGCGTCAGATTCTCTCCACCCGGGCGGGAGTGATGTTCACGATCGACCCGTCCTCGGGCGACCGTGATCGCCTCGTGATCGAGGGCTCGCTTGGCCTCGGCGAGTCGGTCGTCTCTGGTCAGGTCTCCCCGGACCGCTACGTGGTCGACAAGAAGACGCATCACATTCTCAAGCGCGATGTGAAGCGCAAGGAACTCGTAATCGAGCCCCTCCCCGACGGCGGCACCCGCACCCGCCAGCTCTCCGGCGAGGAGTCGATGCAGCCCGCCCTCACCGATGACGAGGTCCGCGCCGTCGCCGAGCTCGGGATCCGGGATGAGGAGCACTACGAGACTCCCCAGGACACCGAGTGGGCCTTCGACGAGGATGACCGCGCGTGGATGCTCCAGTCGCGCCCGGTGACCGCCTCCGGCGGCGACGTCAGCTCCGCGATTGCCGAGCCCGAGGGTGAGGCGCTGGTGCGCGGCCTCGGCGCCGCCCCCGGCGTCGGGCACGGCGAGGTGAAGATCATCTCCGAGCTCAGCCGGGGCAACGACCTGAAGGAGGGTGACGTCCTCGTCACCCACATGACCGCGCCCGACTGGGTTCCGCTGATGCGACGCTCGGCGGCGATCATCACCGACTCGGGCGGAATGACCTGCCACGCCTCGATCGTCTCGCGCGAGCTCGGCATCCCCTGTGTGGTCGGGGCCGCGGAGGCGACCACCAAGCTACGCGACGGAGAGCTCGTCACCGTGGACGCCACGCATGGCGCCGTCTACGAGGGTGAGGTCGCGCTGGTGGGGCAGGAGGAGGCCGAGGACGGGGCCGCCCCCGTAGGGGGTGGGGCACCCGTCACGGCCACCCAGCTACTCGTCAACCTCTCCGAGCCCTCCCAGATCGACCGCGCCGCCAAGCTGAACGTCGACGGCTGCGGGCTGCTCCGCGCCGAACTGATGGTGATCGAGGCGCTCGAGGGCCGCCACCCGCGCCTGCTGATCGAGCAGGGCAAGGGCGAGGAGTTCGTCGAGCGGATGGGCAGCGCGCTGACCAGGTTCGCCGAGGGCTTCTCCCCCCGGCCGATCACCTACCGCACGATCGACTTCCGCTCGAACGAGTTCAAGGGACTCGAGGGCGGCGACCGCTTCGAGCCCGAGGAGTCCAACCCGATGATCGGCTACCGCGGCGCGCTCCGCTACATGCGGGAGCCCGACCTGTTCGCGCTCGAGCTCGCGGCGATCCGCCGGGTCTGGGACGCGGGGCACACGAACTTCCACGTGATGCTTCCGTTCGTCCGCACCCCGCGCGAGCTGACCGCCTGCCGCGACGTGATGCGGGAGGAGGGCCTGCTCGACCGGCCCGGGTTCGAGCTCTGGGTGATGGCCGAGGTTCCGTCGGTCTACTTCCATCTCGAGCGGTACGCGGCTCTCGGGGTCAAGGGCATCTCGATCGGGTCGAACGACCTCACCCAGCTGATGCTGGGCGCCGACCGCGATTCCGAGGCGGTCGCCGAGCTCTTCGACGAGCGTGACGCGGCGGTAGCCGACTATCTCCGCCTGCTGATCCCGAGGGCGAAGGAGCTCGGCCTGGCGACCTCGATCTGCGGCCAGGCGCCCTCGGTCCACCCCGAGTACGCGCAGCTCCTGGTCGAGGCAGGCATCGACGCGATCTCAGTGAACATCGACGCTGTCGACCGCGCCCGGCGACTCGTTGCCGCCGCCGAGCGCCGCCTGATCCTCGAAGCCGCCCGGTCGGGGGAGGGTTAGGCACAGTCGTGGGCGACCAGCTCAGCGCCCTCGACGCCACCTTCCTCGAGCTCGAGGAGGCGGACCAGAGCGCTCACATGCACATCGGCGGCGTGATCCTGATGGAGTCGCAGCCGGGCGGCGGCGCTCCCCGGATCGACCAGATCCGCAAGGACGTGGTCGCACGCCTGCCCGACCTGCCGCGCTACCAGCAGAGGCTCTCCACCCCGCGCACGCATGGGCTTCACTGGCCCTCCTGGGAGGACGACAGCGACTTCCGGGTCGAGCGTCACGTCCGGCTGGCGGGACTCCCCTCCCCGGCCGGAACCGAGGAGCTCCTGGAGTGGGCCGGCGAGTACTACTCGCTGCGGCTCGATCGAACAAAGCCCCTGTGGGAGATGACGATCGTCGAGCTCGCGGACGGGCGCTGGGCGATCGTCACCAAGACGCACCACTGCATGATCGACGGCGTCGGCTCCGTCGACATGGCGACCAGCCTGCTCGACGTGCAGGCGGAGAGCCGAGTCGCATCAATGAACGGTGCCGCGCGCAGCGTCTCGTCGCCGATTCCGGCGGCCCACGCGGTCGAGGGGCCGGGATGGCGTCGGATCGCCTCCCGGGTCAGCCGCCCTTACCTGGCCGCCGGGCACGCGGCCGTCCGCACCGCGCAGAAGGGGCTGCACGCCGCGGAGTCCGCTCTGGGTGTGGCCACCCATCCCGAGCGGGCCCGTGATGCATGGCGGCGCTCCAAGGCGCTCGCGGAGCTGCTCGTGCGCGACGAGGTGATCGCGGCCCCGCGCTGTAGCCTGAACCAGCCGATCGGCGCCCGCCGCGAGCTCGCGGTGATCAGCGTCGAGATCGACGAGCTCAAGGAGATCAAGAGCCTCCTCGGCGGAACGCTCAACGACGTCGTCCTGGCTGCGGCCGCCGGCGGGTTGCGAAGACTGCTCGTCAAAAGGGGCGAGGAGCTTCCCGAGGTCGGCCTTCGGGCGATGGTTCCCGTCAACATCCGCACGGCCGGAGACAGGGTCGTGATGGGCAACAGGATCTCCTCGCTCTTCGTCCATCTGCCGGTCGCCGAGCCCGATCCGAGGCGCCGCTACGAGCTCCAGGTCGAGGAGGCGGAGTCCCTCAAGTCCGGTACGCAGGCGACCGGGTCGAGCGCCCTGATCGAGATCACGCGCCACATGCCGCCGGTGGTTCACAGCTTCGTGGCGCGCTCGATGTATGCGACCCGCCTGTTCAACCTGACGATCACGAACGTCCCCGGGCCGCAGATGCCGCTCTACTACTTCGGCTCCAAGGTCCAGGAGATCTGGCCGCTGGTGCCGATCGCGGCCGAGCATGCGATCGGCCTCGCGGTGTTCAGCTACGACGGCAACCTCTTCTTCTGCATCAACGCGGATCGCGACACGGTCCATGACCTCACCGTGCTGGAGGAAGGCATCGTCGGGTCGCTCGAGGAGCTGAAACAGCTCACGGTTCAGGCATGAGGTGCGCGAGCAAGAGATCCGGGGTGAGATGTTCCAGGTGAGATTCCACGGACGCGGTGGTCAGGGGGTGGTGACGGCCGCCGAGCTGCTCTCGATCGCCGCTTTCGAACAGGGGCGCCACGCCCAGGCGTTCCCCACCTTCGGCTCGGAGCGCGCGGGGGCACCGGTCACCTCGTTCTGCCGGATCGACGATCACCAGATCCGGGTCCGCGAGCCGGTCTCCGAGCCCGACGCCTTGATCATCCAGGACCCGACGCTGCTCCACCAAGTCGACGTGTTCAGCGGCCTGGCCGAGGACGGCTACGTCCTCCTGAACAGCTCGCAGAGCTTCGAGGAGCTCGGGCTGGAGACGCTGATCGCGGGCCTTCGGCCCGGGCGCTACATGACAATTCCCGCGACCGAGATCGCGCGCGAGCAGATCGGGCGGCCCCTGCCCAACGCGGTGCTGGTGGGCGGCTTCGCGGCGCTCAGCGGAGCGGTATCGATCGAAGCGGTGGCGAAGGCGATTCACGAGAAGTTCAGCGGGTCGATCGCCGAGAAGAACGTGCGCGGGGCCCGGGCGGCGCACGAGCTGGTCGCGGGCGCTCTGGCCGAGGCCGCCCATGCTTAGGCAGGAGGAGGGATCCCGCGCAGTGGCCGAGTCGGTCGCACTCTGCCGGCCCAAGGTGATCAGCGCCTATCCGATCTCGCCTCAGACCCACATCGTCGAGCACCTCTCCGACCTGGTCAGGACCACCGATCTCTCCCCGTGCGAGTACCTGATGGTCGAGTCCGAGTTCGCGGCGATGTCGGCGGCAATCGGAGCCTCGGCGGCGGGCGCCCGGACCTACACGGCGACCGCGAGCCAGGGGCTGCTCTACATGGCTGAGGCGCTCTACAACGCCTCGGGCCTCGGGCTGCCGATCGTGATGACGATCGCGAACCGGGCGATCGGCGCCCCGATCAACATCTGGAACGACCACTCGGACTCGATGTCCCAGCGCGACTCCGGCTGGATCCAGCTCTATGCCGAATCCAACCAGGAGGCACTCGACATGCACATCCAGGCCTTCAGGATCGCGGAGCGGCTCTCGCTCCCGGTGATGGTCTGCATGGACGGGTTCATTCTCACCCACGCCTACGACGAGGTCGACATACCGGACCAGAAGGCCGTCGACGACTTCCTGCCACCCTTCGAGCCGCGGCAGGTTCTCGACCCGGCCGAGCCGGTGACGATCGGGGCGATGGTGGGGCCGGAGGCGTTCTTCGAGGTCAAGTACCTGGCCCACGCGAAACAGATGCAGGCGCTCGACGTGATCCCGGAGGTAGCGCAGCGGTTCGCGATCGACTTTGGGCGGCCCTCCGGCGGGCTCCTGCGCGAGTACCGCACCGAGGGCGCCGAGACGATCATCGTCGCGCTCGGCTCGGTTCTCGGGTCGATTGAGGACGTGATCGACGAAATGCGCCAAGCCGGGATCCAGGTCGGGGCCCTCGGGATCAAGTCCTTCCGACCGTTCCCGCTCGAGGAGGTGCGAGAGGCGCTCACCGGTGCCAGCCGCGTCGTCGTCCTCGAGAAGGCTCTCGCGGTGGGCAGGGGCGGGATCGTCTCGACCGATGTCCACGAGGCCCTGCACGGCACCCACATCCGCTGCAACACGGTGATCGCAGGGCTGGGAGGGCGATCGATCACACGCGATTCGCTTCATGGGCTGCTGGAGCGGGCCGGACGCGACGAGCTCGAGCCGCTCAGCTTCCTCGATCTGAAGACCGAGCTCGTCGAGCATGAGCTCGAGCGCGCTCATCGAGGGACCCCGTCGGGACCTCACGAGCAGAACATCCTCAACGAGATCGGCGTCGTCGCCGCCAGGCCACACTGAGAGGACCGAACGTGCCCTACCAGGAGATCAAGCTCTACCAGGCCGGTACCTTCGTCGCCGGGAACCGGCTGCTCGACCCCGACCAGCGATCCGTGCAGGCGCGGATGGAGCGCTCCAACACCCTCACCTCTGGGCACCGGGCCTGCCAGGGATGCGGCGAGGCGCTCGGCGCCCGCTACGTGCTCGACGCGGCGATGCGCGCCGCCGACGGCGAGCTGATCGCCACCAATGCCACCGGCTGCCTCGAGGTCTTCTCGACCCCGTACCCGGAGTCCTCATGGCAGCTCGCCTGGATCCACTCCCTGTTCGGTAACGCCCCCGCGGTCGCGACCGGAGTCGCCGCGGCGTTGAAGGCGAGGGGGCGCGACGACGTCCGGGTGATCGGTCAGGGCGGCGATGGGGGGACCCTGGACATCGGCTTCGCCTGCCTCTCCGGGATGTTCGAGCGAAACGACGACGTGCTGTTCGTCTGCTACGACAACGAGGCCTACATGAACACCGGTGTCCAGCGCTCCGGCGCCACACCTCCGGCGGCCCGGACCGCGAACACGAAGCCGGTCGGCGGTACCGCCGGCAACGAGTTCGGCAAGGGTAAGAACGCGCCGCTGATCGCAATGGCGCACGAGATCCCCTACGTCGCCACCGCCACCGTCGCCGAGCTGCGCGATCTCGAGGCAAAGGTCGAGCGCGCGATGGAGATGCGCGGCGCCCGCTACATCCATGTCTTCGTCCCCTGCCCGCTCGGCTGGGGGTCGGCCTCCCGCGACACGATCAGGATCGCGAGGCTGGTCAAGGAGACCGGGATCTTCCCGGTGTTCGAGGCCGAGGACGGACAGGTGACCTCGGTTTCGAAGATCCGCCGGCGGGTTCCCGTCGAGGAGTACCTGAAGCTCCAACGCCGCTACGCGCATCTGTTCGGCGACCCGCCCCAGACGGAGGTGATCGCCAGGATCCAGGAGCGGGCCGATCGCAACATCCGCAACTTCGGGCTACTTGCTGGCGCCGACGAGGGCGGCGATCTGCCCGGCAGCGCCGCCGACGTCGCCGGGGACACCCCGGGTCAGGACGATCCGTCTCGCACCGCCGAGCAGGAGACGAACCTGATGCGGCTGATGGCGTCCTCCCCGCACGGGCCGCAGTGATGGAGAAGCCGTTCGCGATCACGCTCGACGTCGGCACCAGCCTGGGCAACAAGACCGGCACCTGGCGCACCGAGCGCGCCCAGTACGTGGACCGGCTCCCCCCCTGCAACCACGCCTGCCCCGCCGGCGAGAACATCCAGGCCTGGCTCTACGAGGCCGAGGAGGGCGGCGAAGGCTACGAGCGCGCCTGGCGCAAGCTGGTCGAGGACAACCCGTTTCCGGCGATCATGGGCCGCGTCTGCTACCACCCGTGCGAGACCGACTGCAATCGCGCCCAGCTCGACGAGGCGGTTGGAATCAACTCGGTCGAGCGCTTCCTGGGGGACGAGGCGATCAAGCAGGGCTGGTCCTTCGAGCCGCCCGCGGATTCATCCGGCAAGCGCGTCCTCGTTGTCGGCGCGGGCCCATCGGGCCTCTCCGCCGCATATCACCTGACCAGGCTCGGTCACGAGGTGACGATTCACGAGGCCGGCCCGATGGTCGGCGGGATGATGCGGTTCGGGATCCCCACCTACCGGCTGCCCCGCGACGTCCTCGATGCAGAGGCCCGGCGGATCCTCGATATGGGCGTCGAGCTCGAGCTGAATCGCAAGGTGACCAACATCGAGCAGTCGATGACCGAGGGCGGGTTCGATGCAGCTTTCCTCGCGGTCGGCGCCCACATCAGCAAGCGTGCCTACGTCCCCGCCGGCGAGGCCGCCCACATCCTCGATGCCGTCTCCGTCCTCGAGTCGATGGAGGGGGAGGAGAAGCCGATGCTCGGCCGTCGCGTGGTCGTCGTCGGTGGCGGCAACACCGCAATGGACGTCGCCCGGACCGCCAAGCGCCTCGGCGCCACCGACGCGGTGGTCGTCTACCGGCGCACCCGTGAGCGGATGCCCGCGCACGAGTTCGAGGTCGAGGAGGCCGAGGAGGAGGGCGTGATGATGCGCTGGCTGGAGACGATCAAGCAGGTCGACGGCGGCAAGGTGAGCATCGAGAAGATGGAGCTCGACGAGACCGGGTTTCCTCAGCCGACGGGAGAGGTCGAGGAGCTCGAGGCCGATTCGGTGATCCTCGCGCTCGGCCAGGAAGCCGACCTCTCCCTGCTCGAGGGTGTCTCCAGGATCGAGGTCGATGACGGGGTGGTCAAGGTCGGTCCGAACATGATGACCGGGCACCCCGGGATCTTCGCGGGAGGCGACATGGTCCCCGACGAGCGGACCGTGACGGTCGGGATCGGCCACGGCAAGCAGGCCGCCCGCCACATCGACGGCTGGCTCCGCTCGGTCGCCTACGAGGCCCCACCCGATCCCGAGCTGGCCGGCTTCGACAAGCTCAACACCTGGTACTACGCGGACGCCCCCCGGACCGAACAGCCGAAGCTCGAGATCGAGCGACGCCGAGGGACCTTCGATGAGGTCGTTCGCGGCCTGGATGAGTCGAATGCTCTTTACGAGGCGCGCCGCTGCATGTCCTGCGGCAACTGCTTCTCCTGCGACAACTGCTACGGGGTCTGCCCCGACAACGCGGTGATCAAGCTCGGCGAGCCCGGCGAGCTCTACGAGATCAACCTCGACTTCTGCAAGGGCTGCGGGATCTGCGTCGCCGAATGCCCCTGTGGAGCGATCGAGATGGTCCCCGAGAGGATCTAGCCCACCGGCCGCGGGACGATCATCACCGGGCAGGGGGCGTGGCGAATCATCTTCGCCGAGACGCTCCCGACGAGCAGGCGCATCACCGGACCGAACCCGCGCGAGCCGAGCACGAGGAGGTCGAGACCCTCTTCGGCCCGTGCCAGCAGCCGTTCGACGGGGTCGCCGCGATCGAGGATCGGCAGGGCCCGGAGCTCGGAGGGGAGCTGGCCGACCGCGTCGTGGAGCCGTGTCTGGAAGTCCGGGCCCGTCTCCCGAGCGGCGGCCTGAGCCGCGGCGGCGGCCCCGATCGGCGGGGTGGGGGTCCCAACGGCGATCACCCGCATCGAGGCCCGGGCGCGGCGGGCGAGCTCGGCGGCCTCCTCCAGCGCCGCCTGCGACTCGTGGCTCCCATCGAACCCGACCCCGACGACGTGCAGCGTCTCGGCGAAATCGCTCTCCGCGTAGCCCTTCGGGGCGATCAAGAGCCGGGCGCGAGCGCCCTTCAGCAGGCGCTCGGCGACGCTTCCCGGCGAGACCGCGCCGATCGCCCCCCGATGGGTCGAGCCGAGCACGATCAGGTCGGCCTCCCCCCTCTCGGCGAGCTCGGCGAGGGTCTCCGCCGGATCGGCGTCGGTCACCCGGACCACGTTGAGGCCACCGCCGTCCGAGGCGACGATCCGCTCGGCGAGCACCTTTGCGTCCTCCCCACGGGGATTCTCCTCGAACCCGACGACGACCTTCGGAAATAGCGGTGGCTCCGGCACGCGGGGAGCGTAGTCCCGAGCGCAGGCAAGACGAGGTGGTAGAGCCGATCGGCGCCGCTGCCGAGGCCGCTCGCGAGTGAAGACGTTTACGCAGTTTCCGGGTTAACTCTTCGCCGCTCGCTTGTTTCGACGGGCACGAGTTGCGCGCTCGAATAGGTTGCGCCCACGAGGAGGAGGATTGGAGATGTACCTGGGGACACCGGGCGAGATCGTCGACGAGCGAGTCACCCTGCGCCATGGCGCCGGCGGCAGGGCGAGCCACGACCTCGTCGAGTCGGTCTTCGTCCGCGAGCTTCGCAACCCGATGCTCGAACCGCTAGCCGACAGTGCCCTGCTCGCCGCCGGCAGGCGCCAGCTCGCCTTCACGACCGATTCCTACGTCGTCAGTCCCCTCTTCTTCCGGGGAGGCGACATCGGCGAGCTCGCGGTCAACGGGACGATCAACAACCTGGCGATGTCCGGCGCCCGCCCCGCCGCCCTCTCGGCCGGCTTCATCGTCGAGGAGGGATTCCCGGTCGCCGACCTGAAGCGGATCGCGGCCTCGATGGCATGCGCCTCCCTGCGCGCCGGGGTCCCGATCGCGACCGGCGACACGAAGGTGGTCGAGAGCGGCAAGGCCGACGGGCTTTACGTCAACACCTCGGGCGTCGGCTGCGTCGAGCATCGCCTCTCCCTCGGCCCCTTGGCCGTTCGGCCGGGCGACCAGGTGATCGTCTCAGGCCCGATCGGCGACCACGGCGTCGCCGTAATGGCCGCCCGCGGCGACCTTGAGCTCGAACCAGAGGTCCGCTCCGACACCGCCCCGCTTCACACGCTCGTCTCCAAACTCCTCCGGGCGACCGACGGCGTCCGCTGCCTCCGCGACCCGACCCGCGGCGGCGTCGCGACCGTCCTCTCTGACCTCGCCGACGCCGCGGAGGTCGGGGTCACGATCGTCCAGTCACAGATCCCGGTCCGGCCCGAGGTCATCCGCTCCTGCGAGACCCTTGGCCTCGACCCCCTGTACGCCGCCAACGAGGGCAAGCTGATCGCCATCGTCTCCCCCGACGCCGCCGACACGGCCCTGGCCGCGCTTCGCTCCCACCCCCTCGGCCGCGAGGCCGCCGTCATCGCCAAGGTCACCCCACACCCCCCGGGCCGTGTGACCCTGCTTACCGCGGGGGCCTCCCGCGCCATCGAGATGCTCGCCGGCGCCCCGATGCCGCGGATCTGCTGAAGACGCGCCCGTCGCGCTCCGGCTTCTCCTGCGAAGGACCAGGGGAGCCGGTACTAAGCTGCGGGCGATGCTCGACCACGTCGGGATCAACGTCTCCGACTACGACCGCAGCCGCGAGTTCTATGAGCGAGCGCTAGCGCCGCTTGGCTTCTCTTTGCTGATGGAGCCGATTCCGCGTACCGGCGGCTTTGGCAGCGACGGCAAGCCGTGGTTTTGGATCACCGACCAGCGCGAGCCCACGACCGAGAACGTGCATGTCGCCTTCACGGCCCCCGACCGGGCGACGGTGGATGACTTCCACGCCGCCGCGCTCGAGGCCGGCGGGACCGACAACGGCGCTCCGGGGGTGCGCGAGCTCTACCACCCGACCTACTACGGCGCCTATGTCCTCGACCCCGACGGCAACAACGTCGAGGTGGTCTGCCACCGCCCGAAATAATCCACACGGCGCCCGGCCAGGTGCTGCGTGGGTCACCGAGCAGCTAGCCGTGGCTCAGCCCGGTCACCGTTCGACGCCGCCAGGACTCTATTCCCCGACCCGTCCTCGCGCTCACCTGAAGCGTCTCGGCGTCCGGGTTCACCTGGTCGAGGTTGGCCAAGAAGCGGTCGATCGAGAAGTCGACGTGCGGGAGGAGGTCGATCTTGTTGATCACGACCAGGGGGCAGGTGCGAAACATCAGGGGGTACTTGAGAGGCTTGTCGTCGCCCTCGGTGACCGAGGAGATCATCCAGCGGTGATGCTCGCCGACAGTGAACTCGGCCGGGCAGACGAGGTTGCCGACGTTCTCGATCACAAGCAGGTCGATCTCGTCCAGCGGGATCCGGCCGATCGCCGAGCGGACCATGTTGGCGTCGAGGTGGCACTCGCCGCCGAAGGCGGGGTCGGTGTTGATCTGGGTGACAGGCACGTGCAGGTGCGAGAGCCGGTCGGCATCGAGGCTACCCCGGACGTCGCCCTCGAGGACACCGACCCGGACGTCGCCGGTGTCCTCGAGCGCGCGTTCCAGGAGCGTGGTCTTGCCCGCGCCTGGGGCGCTCATCAAGTTGATCACGGTGACGCCGTGGGCGTCGAAGTCGGCGCGGTTCTCGCGCGCGATCGTCTGGTTGGCATCCAGCGCTCCCTCCACGACCTGAACAGTGGTCTGATGCATTGTTAGAGGCTCCCACGTCCGCGCCCGGCGCGCCAGTCCGGAGCTCCACCTGCCGAACAGCCCCGGTCGGCGCCCTATCCGTGGTCCCCACTGAGACAGATCCGTGGGAACGACCGATGACCGGCCCATTCCGCTCGCCATATGTTGGAGCTCACGATGCTCGCGACGCCTCGGTCAAGCCGAAGGGCGAAGGAGCTGGGATCCCTGATCGAGCCCAGCACATACCTGACCGACGGCCGCCGCCTCTTGAGGGTGGTGAGGGGGTTTACGAGCCCCGCCGAGAACAGCTTCGCCCTGCTCGAGGACTGCCGCACGCTGGAGACGCACGCCTTCACCGCCGAGGAGCTGTCGGAGATCGGGCTCGAAATCGTCCGCCCGCGCCGGTGCTGACGATCTGTCTTGCCTGGAACTCCATCCAGCCGCCTCGCGTCGTTGTCAGGACGCTGCCGCGGCGGACTCGGTGACGTCGATGGACTCCACGACAAGCTCATCGCCGCTGACGATCCGGTACCGCCCGGACTCGCACCTCGGACAGCGGAACCGGACCACGAGCTGATCCTGCTCGCGGGCCGGCGGCGGAGCCGGGTCCCACTCCGCGCCGCAGGCGGAGCAGGCGAGCAGCGAGGGCACCTTCTCCCATTCGAGCTCGGCGCCCTCGCAGAGACCGTCCTTCGAGGCGGCCTCGAAGTAGAAGCTCAGGTACTCCGGGACGACCTGGCGGAGGCGGCCGAGCCGGATGCGGACGACGGAGACGGGGCGGCCCTCGGCGTGGCGCTCGGCCGCGGCGACGATCGCCCGGGCGATCGCGAGCTCGTGCATCAGTCGTCGTCCACCCGGAGCTCGTCGTGGAGCTCGGCGACCAGCCGCTCGACGGTCTCGGCCACCGCCGGGCTGAGCCCATCCCCCGTCCCGAAGTTCTCGCCCTCGATCCCGTAGATCGCCAGGCGGGGCGGGAGCTTTTCCAGCTCGCGGGCGAGCTCGACCGCGTCGGCGACACCGAGGGCATGCGTCGATGGGCGGAACATCTCCACCGGAAGCGGCTGCTTCGAGGGGTCAAAGCGGTGGAGCGTGCCGGGTTCGGCGCCGGAGCTGACGCAATCGATCACCAGCGCTTCCGCGACTAGCTCCCAGGCCTTGATCAGCGATCCGGGCTCGCCCTCCTCCTCCACGATCCGGATCCCCGCCGGGTGCATCTCGCGCAGCCGCCTGGCGACCTCGAGGCCCGCGGCGTCGTCGGAGCGGTAACGGTTGCCCACCCCGATCAGGGCGAGCCACGCGCGGTAGCCCGACTCCGGGGCGTGTCTGAGCGACATGCCGAGCTCGTGCGCGTCCCGGCGCGCCTCCTCGATGTCGTCCATCAGCTGGTCGCGGTGCCGCTCCATCAGCCGTACCGCATCATGCTCGTGGTTGATGAATCTGCGCTCCTCGCGCAGGAAGGCCGGATCGGTCGGATGGTGCTCGCGGTGGATGAAGTGCTTGACCATCCTCGGCTAGTACCGCTCCACGCTCAGCTTCAGGAAGTGGGTCGAGCAGCTGATGCACGGGTCGTAGTTCCGGATCGCCTGCTCGCACTCCCACTGAAGCCGGTCGTCGGGCAGCGCGACCCGCGCCCGGACGAAATCGAGCAGGTCCTGCTCGATTCGCGCCTGGTTCTGGGAGGTCGGCGGGACGATCCGGGCCTCGGCGATCGACCCGTCGTCCTCGAGCCGGTAGCGGTGCCAGAGCATCCCGCGCGGCGCCTCGCTCCAACCGCAGCCGATCGAGGCCCGCGGCTCGATCGCCGCCGACGGGGAATCGGGCGGCTCGTAGGAGTCGATCAGCCGGAGCGCCTCGTCGAGCGCGTAGAGGATCTCGACCCCCCGGACGACGATCGACTTGAACGGATTGCGGCACGCTTCCCCCAGCCCCGCCTGGGCGGCGGCCTCCCGGGCGAGGTCGGAGAGCTGCGAGGAGTTGAGCGAATAGCGCGCCATCGGACCGAGGAAGTAGGTGCCGCCCTCGCGCAGCCGCGAGTGGAGGGCCGTCGAGTGCGGGACCTGCTCCTCGGTGAAGTGCTCCTCGTACTCCCCCGGTCCGATTTCGAGGCCCGATCCGGAGACGAGCCGCCCGCCCTCGATCGCGTACCGATCGGGATCGCGGAGGGCGACGAACTCGTAATCCTGCTCGAAGTCCGGGAAGTCGAGCTCCGCGACCCACTCGACCGATCGGCGGGCGAGCTCCCGCGCCTCCTCGAGCCCGGGGACCAGGGTCTCGAGATCCGCCCTGCTCGGCGCCTTGTAGAAGCCACCGACCCGAACGTTGATCGGATGGATCGCCCGGCCTCCGATCATCCGGAGAAGGTCGTTTCCCGTCGCCTTGATCTTCAGGCCGCCCTCGACCACCTCGCGGTGCTCGCGGGCCATCGTCCAGGCGGACTCGAAGCCGAGGAAGTCGGGGGCGTGGAGGAGGAAGACGTGCAGGGCGTGCGACTCGATCCACTCGCCGCAATACATCAGCCGTCGAAGGATCCGGATCCGATCCTCGACTTCGACGCCGAAGGCGTCCTCCATCGCATTGAAGGCACTGGTCATGTAGGCAACCGGGCAGATCCCGCAGATCCGGGCAGTGATGTCCGGGGCCTCGGCGAAGCCACGCCCGCGCAGGAAGGCCTCAAAGAACCGCGGCGGCTCGTAGATCTGGAGCTCGACGTTCTCGACCTCGCCGTCGCGGATCCGTACCTGCATCGCCCCCTCCCCCTCGACCCGGGCGAGCGCCTCGGTCCTGATCGTTCGCGTGCCGTCCTCAGCCATCGCTCGCCTCCGGATCCGAGATCGACGGACCGACCTTCGGCCCCGGGGCTCCGCCGAGCTTCTCGCTTTCGGTCTGGAACGGCTCGCGCGCCGTGTGGAAGGTGCGATAGACGCGGATGACGTCGACCTCGTCCATCCCGAGGCCCTCGAACCAGCCGGAGAGCGAGGGCGCGTTCGGCGACTCCATCGGCCCGAAGCATCCGTAGCAGCCGCGGTCGTAGCTGGGACAGAGCGCGCCGCAGCCCGCGTGCGTCACCGGTCCCAGGCACGGCGTCCCGTGGGCGACCATCACGCAGACGTTCCCGGCCCGCTTGCACTCGATGCAGACGCTGTGGCTCTGGATGGCCGGCTTTCGCTCGTTGACGAAGGCGCTGACCACCTCGAGCAGCTGGTGGCGGTTCACCGGACAGCCCTGGAGCTCGAAGTCGACGTGCACGTTCGCGGAGATCGGGGTCGAGATCTCGAGCGTCGAGATGTACTCGGGCGAGGCGTATACGACCGACATGAAGTCCTCGACGTCGGCGAAGTTCCGCAGGGCTTGGATCCCACCGGACGTGGCGCAGGCCCCGATCGTCACCAGCCGGCGCGACTGGCGGCGGACCTCCCTGATCCGCTCCGCATCGTGCGGCGTGGTGATCGAGCCCTCGACCAGGGAGAGGTCGTAGGGGCCCTCGACCTCGCCGCGAGTCGCCTCGAGGAAGTACGCGACCTCGATCTGATCGGGAAGCGAGACCAGCTCACGCTCGAAGTCGAGGAGCGAGAGCTGGCAGCCGTCGCAGGAGGCGAACTTCCAGACCGCCAGCTTCGGCTTCTCGGCGCTCACAGCTCCCTCACCCCCAACAGCGTCCCGATCCGCCCGACGGAGAAGACCGGGCCGTCCTTGCAGACGAACTTGTGGGCGAGCTGGCAATGGCCGCAGTGGCCGATCGCGCACTTCATGTTCCGTTCGAGCGAGACGTGAATCCGGTCGGTCGGCACGCCGCGATCCTGGAGGGCACCCGAGACGAACCGCATCATCACCTCGGGACCGCAAACGAAGGCGGTCGTGCGTGACCCCTGGAAGCCGGCGATCGGGATCAACCTGGTGACCAGTCCGACCCGTCCGTCCCAATCCCCGCCGGCGCTGTCAACCGTGTACTTGACGTCGATCCCGGCCTCGCGCCAATCCCGAAGCTGGGAGAAGAAGAGCATCTCATCGGGCGAGCGAGCTCCGTAGAGCAGGACCACCGCGCGGTAGCGGTCGCGGTTGGCGATCAGGTGCTCGATCGTGGGGCGAAGCGGCGCCAACCCGACCCCGCCCGCGACCACGACGACGTCGCCGCCCTCGGCGCCCTCCACCGGCCAGCTGCTCCCGAACGGGCCGCGGACCCCGAGCTGATCGCCCGGCTCACATGCGCAGATCGCCCGGGTGGCCGCGCCGACCGCCCGGACCGTGTGGACCAGCGAGCCGCCGTCGATCGAGCTCACCGAGATCGGCACCTCGCCGGCGCCAAACGCGTAGAGCATCGAGAACTGGCCGGGTTGGAACTCGCCGACACCGTCGCCGGCGGCGGGCTCGAGCTCGAGCGTCCAGGTGTCGCCCAGCTCCTGGCGCTTCCCGGCGACGACGTAGGACCTCGGCAGCATCGGGTCGCCGGCCGCCTGCGAAGCGAGCGGCGGCGTTGGCACCGACTCGGCCGCCGGGCGGGCGCTGCCGTCAGCCGGCGACATGTCCGTAGACGTCCAGCATCCGGACCCGGGTCGCCTGGAGGCGCTCGACGATCACCGGGATGAAGCGGCGCATCAGCCCGTAGCCGAGCACGGGGTCGGTGTCGGACTTGCCGCGCAGGCAGGCCGCGTCGAAGACAACCGTGTGTACGGTGCCGAGGGCGCGGGCGTCCATGTGGCAGCGAAACGGTGGCATCAGCCACGACCAGCCGAGCAGGTCGCCATCGTCGATCGTCTCGATCGTCACGGCGCCGCGCTGCGGGACGAAGATCTCCATCGCCACCCTGCCGTGGCGGATGACGAAGAAGTTGTCGGCGGGGTCGCCCTCGCGCATCAGGTACTCGCCCTCCCGAAACGCCTTGTTTTGCGCGCAGCCGGCGATCAGCGCCAGGTGCTCCTCCGACATCCCCTCGAAGGCGGGCGCCTCGGCCAGCAACTCCTCAATGGTCTTCACTGATCTTCCTCTCCTCTCCGGTGGCGGCGCCCAGGTCGTTGGCTCGGATCGCCGCCGCCTCCTCGGTGATGTCGATCGCCACCGGGCACCAGGTGATGCAGCGCCCGCAACCGACGCAGCCCGAGGTGCCGAACTGGTCGATCCAGGTGGCGAGCTTGTGGGTCATCCACTGGCGGTAGCGCGAGGGCGGCGAGTTGCGGACGCTGCCGCCATGGATGTAGGAGTGATCGAGGGTGAAGCAGGAGTCCCAGCGGCGGACCCGCTCGGCCTCCTCGCCCGCCAGGTCGCTCATGTCCTCGACCGTGTGGCAGAAGCAGGTCGGGCAGACGAGGGTGCAGTTGCCGCAGGTGAGACAGCGCTCGGAGACCTCGTCCCAACGCGGGTGCTCCATGTTCCGATAGAGCAGTTCCTTGATCCCGTCGGTGTCGAGCTCGCGGCCCATCTGCGAAGCGCACTCCTCGGAGACGGCCGCCGCGGTCGCCTGGTCGGACTCCGACGCGTCCACCGCCCCGAGCTCGGCGAGCAGCTCGGCGCCGCGCTCCGATCCCGCCTCGACCAGGAAACGGTGCTCGCCCTCGAGCAGCTCGGTGAGCGCGAGGTCGTAGCCGGACTTGGCGCGCGGCCCGGTCTCCATCGAGACGCAGAAGCAGGTGTTGCCCGCCTTGGAGCAATTGATCGCGACGATGAACGCGTCGCGGCGTCGGGCCTCGTAGTCGGAGTCGGTGTAGGAGTCGCCGATGAAGACCCGGTCCTGGACGCCGATCGCGGCGAGGTCGCAGGAGCGGACGCCGAGGAAGGCGTAGCGCGGGCGCTCGTCGTCCTGCTCGATGTAGGAGATCGCGCCATCCTCCGCCCGGCGGGCCTTCCACAGGGTCAAGTTCGGCGGAAACAGGTGGTGCTTCCAGGAGTTGGGGCCGTTGTTGAAGCCGAACAGCGCCCCGTCCTCGCGCTCCCGAAGCCGGTAGGTGCCACCCTCCTGCTCGTCGGTCAGCCCCTCCGGGAGGTCGGCCGCCGAGGAGATCCGCTCGTAGACGATCGCCCCGTCGCGTACCCGTGGGCCGATCACTGTGTAGCCACGTCCGGCGAGCGCCGCGATCAGGTCGTCGAGCGCGGCGCTTCGAATCACGGACGCGGTCCCGGAACTCACTGCCGGCCCAAGACTACGCCGTCGGCCCCCAGCCGGGCTGCCGTCGCCGGAGGATTGTCTTGTATGCCTCCACGCTCGCGAACGGGACCAAGGAGCAAATGAGGCGGTGCCTGCGGAGTTGCGATCCGCGCATTCCACCGCAGATCGCGGCGTGAGCCAGTGGCCGGAGTTTGCCGCCTACCTCCCGAGCTGCCTGGAACGGCCGCGGGACTCGCGTGTGGCGGAAGCGACTATTGCTCTTGTAGGGTTCCCGGCCGCCCCCGGGGCGACCACGCCATGCGCTTCTACGAGTTTGAAAGCCGCCGGATCGTCGAGCGAGCCGGAATCCCGGTCACCGAGTACGGGTTCTGCAAGACGGCCGACGAGGCGCGTGAGGCCGCCGGGCGTATCGGCGGGCCGACCGTGATCAAGTCGCAGGTCCTGACCGGCGGCCGGATGAAGGCGGGCGGCGTCAAGTTCGCGGACACGCCGAATGAAGCGGGGGCGCACGCGGCGGAGATCCTCGAGCTCGAGATCAACGGCCACATGCCGGTCGGCGTCCTCGTCGATCCGAAGGTGGAGGTCGAGCAGGAGTACTACGCCGCCGTCCTCTGGGACGGCCGAGCGAAGCGCCCGATGATGCTGTTCAGCGACATGGGCGGAATCGACATCGAGGAGGTAGCCGAGAAGCACCCCGACCACCTTGGCCGCGGCCACCTCTCCGACCTCCACCCGATCCCCGACTTCCGCGCGAAGGAGGTGGTCGCCGCCGCCGGCGGGCTGACCGGCCGCGAACTCACTCGCGCTACACCAGTGCTCGCCCGCCTCGCCCAGCTTCAGCGCGACTACGACATGACCCTCGCCGAGGTCAATCCGCTCGCCAGGCTCGCGGACGGCTCGTTCGTCGCCCTCGACGCTCACATGGAGATGGAGGACGAGGCGGTCGGCCGCCACCAGAAGATCCTCAAGGAGATCGGCGTCGAGCTCGAGGAGCCGCGCGAGCTGTACGAGCCCTCGGAGTTCGAGCGGAACGTGAAGGCGATCGACGAGGCCGACCACCGCGGCGTGATCCAGGGCAAGGACCACGGCTTCGAGGGCAACCTCGGCCTCGTGATCGGCGCGGGCGGCGGCTCACTCACCCTCACCGACGCCGTCCGCAGCCAGGGCGGCAAGCCCGCGAACTACGCCGAGATCGGCGGCAACCCCTCGGTGGCGAAGTCCTGCGGCCTCGCCAAGGAGGTGCTGAAGAAGGATGGCGTCGAGAAGATCGCGGTGATGATGTCGATCGTCTCCAACACCCGGGTCGACATCGTCGCCCGCGGCGTGATCAAGGCCTGCCTCGAGCTGGACAAGGACCCCGCCGAGACGATCACCGTCTTCCGCATCCCGGGCGCCTGGGAGGAGGAGGGGGCGAAGATCCTCAACAGGTACGGGGTCGAGTTCCGCGACCGATCCACCTCGATGTGGGACGCCGCCGGCGAGGCCGTCCGGAAGGTGCAGGGCTGATGTCGATTCTGCTCAGCGAGGACTTCACCTTCATCGTCCAGGGGATCACCGGGCGCGAAGCGGTCAACCTGACCAAGGAGTGCCTCGACTACGGCTCCAAGGTGGTCGGCGGGGTCACCCCCGGCCGCAAGGGCCGCGACGTCCACGGAGTACCGGTCTTTGACACGGTCGAGCAGGCGGTCGCGAACCACGGCTCCGGGATCGACGGCTCGGTCGTCACCGTCCCCCCGGCCTTCACCAAGGACGCCGTATTCGAGGCGATCGAGAACGGGATCAAGTTGATCGTCGTCGTCACCGAGCGGATCCCCCGCCGGGACGTCGCTCAGATGGTCGAGCTCGCCGGCCTGCGCGGCGCCCGGATCATCGGCCCCAACTGCCTCGGTGTGATCGTTCCCGAGGTCTGCAAGATGGGCGGCATCGGCGGCCCGGCGAAGGACGCCGCCAAGGCGTACACGCCCGGGCCGGTGGGCGTGATGTCGCGCTCGGGCGGCATGACGACCGAGATCTCGTCCACGCTCACCGCCGCAGGCCTCGGCGTTTCCACCGCCGTCTCGATCGGCGGCGACGCGATCATCGGCTCGACGTACGCCGAGCTCATGCCGCAGTTCGAGGCCGACGAGCAGACCGAGGCGATAGTCATTTACACCGAGCCCGGCGGCCGCATGGAGGCGCAACTCTCCGAATGGGTCAAGGACAACGACAGCCGCCTTCCGATCGTCGC
>DASUYK010000130.1:0-4721 GCA_036377415.1 Solirubrobacterales bacterium | reverse complement strand
CGCGCGCCGTGAGTCGGAGGACCGGGTTCGCAGGCTTGCGGAGAGGGTCGCGAAGGAGGCCGAGGCGCGGGCGCGAGCCGAGGCCGAGGCGAGGCTGAGCCAGGAGGCCGTAAAGCTTCAGCGCGAGGCCGACGAGAGGGTGGAGGCCGCGCGGCGCCGCGCCGAGCGGGAGGTCCAGGAGAAGGTCGAGCGGGCGCGGCAGGAGGCGCTCAGCGGTGCGGTCCCCGAGGAGCCGGAGACCGGTTCCGGCGGCGGCGAGCCTCGGCCCCAGCGGGTGCCTGAAGAGGCCCCGCCGAGAGAGCCCGCCGGGACCCGGTACGTCGGCGGTCGCCGCCTTCGGACCTTCTAGCGTCGGCGCGATTCGCCCAGCTAAGGTGGGGACATGAACGAGGTCACCCGGACGCTGGAGTGCCCGAAGTGCGGGAGCGAGATGCGGAGCTACGAGCGGAACGGCGTCGTCGTCGACCAGTGCACCGGCTGCAAGGGGGTCTTCCTGGATCGCGGCGAGCTCGAGCGCCTGATCGAGGCGGAGGGCTCCCACTACGAGCGGGAGTACTCGGAGCGGCGCAAGGAGGAGAGCGGCGGACGGCCGCACAAGAAGAGCCGGAAGCGGAGCTTTCTCGAGGGGCTGCTCGAGGGCGGCGACTGACGGCTAGCTGGCGGCGACCTTCGCCTGCTCCTCGACCGCGGCCTTGATGTTGCGCATCGACTGCTTGAACTGGCGTCTCAGTGAGCGGGCAGCGACGTGCTCCGCGATCAGGCCGGTGAGGCCGAAGCCGTGCACGCCGTATGCGAACCGGAAGGTCACCCGGGTGCATCCGTCCGTTTGCTCGCGGAGTCGCCACCTCCCCCGCTGGTCGACCCCCGTCACCGAGCTCCAGGCCATGTCGCCTTCCGGCTGCCACTCGACGATCTCGATCAGTCCCCCCATTTCGGCGGCGCCGACGCGGATCAGCATTCGGTAGCGGGCCCCGAGTCCGGAGTGGCGATCGCCCTCCACCCGCCAGCGGGTGAGGCCCTCCATGAACACCGGGTAGTTGGCGGGCTCCGTGACGTAGTTCCAGACGAGGTGTCGCGGAGCGTCGATCGTGATCTTCTCCTCGATCCTCATCCTGCGTCGCGGCTACCCGAGGATCGGGAGGCGGCGCTCCTCGGCGAGCTCGTTGAGCTGCTCCTGCATCGCCGCGGTGATCTCGTCGTAGATCCGCTCGACGTCGGCGTCGTCCCCATACCGCTCCCGCAGATCGATCGGTTCCATCACCTGGACCGTGATCTTGGCCGGAAGCGGGAGGTGTCCGAGGAAGTCGCCGACGTTGACGATCCACGGAAGGGAGAGGTTGACCGGGAGCGTCTTCAGCCGCAGCAGCTTGTCGAGCCGGAGGAACTTTGCGAGCCGCTCCCCGTGCGTCAGGAAGATCGCGGTCTCCTGACCGCCGATCGAGACCACCGGCACGATCGGCACGCCCGTGTCGAGCGCCAGCCTGATGAACCCCTTCCGGCCGGCGAAGTCGATCCGATTCGACTCCCAGGTCGGCCGGTTCACCTCCCAGTCGCCGCCCGGGTAGACGAGGACTGTCGCCCCGCGGTCGAGTGCCTTGCGCGCGTTCTCGTGCGAGGCGGCGACGGTCCCGAAGCGACGGAGGAACGGGCCGATCGGAGAGGTCAGGACCAGGTTGTGGGCGAGCTGATAGAAGGGCCGCTCGACGCCGAAGTACGCGTTGAAGGCGAGCGTGAAGACGGTTGTGTCGGGAGTGACGTTTCCCCCCGAGTGATTCCCGACCAGGAGCACCGGCCCGCTCTCGGGGATCCGGTCCATCCCTCGGACCTGCCCGCGAAACCACAGGCTGGAGGCGAGCCAGGCGAGCGGCAGGTTCTCCCGGATGAAGTCGGGGTCGCGGGCGTCGAGATCGGCGGCGAGGCGCTTCTCGATCTCGGTGGCGAGGCGCCGGAGCAGAGACGGGCGTCCGAAGCCGCCGGCACGCCGGCGTCCGGGATCGGATCCGTTCCGACTCTGCTCCTCCGCTGCCCGGGCAGCGGCGCTTGCACCCGTCTCCGCCATCGCACCGATTCTAGGGTCGAACGAGAGACCTTTCGGGGGTCGAGCCCCCGCGGGCGTCGTTCACGGGGACCCCGCTCAGGTCGCGTCGGCGGTGACGGCCGAGCCTCCGCCGTTCCGTTCGGAGGAGCCGCTCGGGTGGCCGTTTCCGATTCGCACCTGGATCCGGCGAGCGGCCCTGCCGATCCGGGCGGCGGCACGCTCGGCTGGGGAGCCACATGCGCGGCCGACGAAGTCGTGGACGAGAGCGTTGGCGTCGACCGGATGCTCGACCTGAGGGACGTGGCCGCATTTGTCGAGGACGACCTGGAGGGCGTCGGGGAGCGCGTCGCGGACGTACCGGGAGAACGCGAGCGGGACGAGGGGGTCCTCATCCCCCCAGACGAAGAGCGCGGGCGGTTGCAGGTTCTCGAGGCGAGTCCAGAATCCGTTCGGGCCCTTCGGCTCCTCCAGGTAGATGTGTCTAGCCGCCGAATGGAAGGCGACACGGGCGCTCACGGACCGGTAGGTCCGCAGGAACTCCTGAACGGCGACGTCCGCTGCGGTCGGGTGGATCCGCTCCGGCTGCGAGAACATGCCCCAGAACTGCTGGCGGACGATCGCGTCGCCGAAGGTGTGGGGGATCGCGGCGAGCTCGGGGCGGAGGAGCCTGACGAGGGGGACGAAGTGGCGCCGCTTGCGCCAGGCCATCGAGGGCGAGAGGAGGCTCAGGCTCCGGACGCGGTCGGGGGCCTGCAGCCCCACCTCGATCGAGACGCGCCCCCCGAGCGAATTGCCGAGGAGGTGCGCGCGCGCGATTCCCTGCGCGTCCATGAACCGGCAGACCGCGCGGGCGAACCAGGCCGGGTCGTAGGGAGCCCGCAGGGGCTTCGAAGAGGAACCGAAGCCGGGAAGGTCGATCGCGTGAACGGTGTACTCGGGCGTGAGCGCCGAGACGGTCTCGAAGAAGCTCGTCTTGTTGCTCCCGAGACCGTGGATCAGGATCACCGTCTCGATCCCGTCGCCGGCCGTCAGCGTCGAGATCCTCGCCTTCCCCGCGCACACCTCGTGGATGCGAACGAGCGGCGGGCGCCCGTTCGGGAGCTTGAAGAACCCCTCGAAGGCGACGGCGAGGTCGAGGTTCCCGCGGGCCCAGAGTCGCCGCGAGCGAAATGCGTCGAGCCCGGAGAGCTTTCCCTGGCGCAACTCGAGCCAGGTCGCCGCGTCGGTGCCGATGATTACGTCGGGATCGCGCTTCGGCGAGGCGGTCACCTCGCAGGCCTCCTCGTCGACCTCGACGGCCCAGCTCACCCCGAGGTCCTCCAGCTCGATCCGGTAGCTCGCCTGGAAGCCGGGGTCCGCCCCCAGGTAGCGCTCGTGAAGGGACGCGAACGCGTCCTCGACTTCACGCAGTCGCTCCTCCTCCACGGAGTCCCGAGTCACGGCCGACCCAGCCTATCGCCCCGAACGGCTGTTCCGCCCACCGCCCGTGCTCTTAACCGATTGCTCACCGATTACGCGTTTTCGACGTTCCCGATCGGCCGCCTCGAGCGGCGGCGCCGTTCCTGGCCGCGCGAATAGCATCCGGCGCCGTGGCGACGATCCGGATCCAGGACACGCTGAGCGGGGAGACCCGCGACCTCGAGCCGCGCGACCCCGGCAAGGTCGGGATCTACGCATGCGGACCGACCGTCTACGGCCGGATCCACATCGGAAACGCGCGTCCGTACGTGATCTTCACCCTGCTGAAGCGGTTCCTCGACCACGAGGGGCTCGACGCGACCCTCGTGATCAACGTCACCGACATCAACGACAAGATCTACGACGCCGCCCGCGAGGCCGGGAGGTCCTCCGGCGAGTACGCGGCCGAGATGACCGCGGCGTACCGGGAGGACACCGACCGCCTCGGCATCGGCCGCCCGGACGGCGAGCCGCTCGCGACCGAGACGATCGGTGAGATCGTCGCCCTGATCGAGGCGCTGATCGAGCGCGGACACGCCTACCGGGCGAACGGCGACGTCTACTTCCGGGTTCGGAGCTTCGACGGCTACGGAAAGCTCTCCAACCGCGATCCCGCCGAGATGGACCAGGGCGAGGAGGCCGGCACCGCGTCGCTGAAGGAGGATCCCCTCGACTTCGCGCTCTGGAAGGGGCGCAAGGAGGGCGAGGACACCTCCTGGGACTCACCCTGGGGATAGGGCCGGCCCGGCTGGCACATCGAGTGCTCGGCGATGTCAGAGAAGGAGCTCGGTGCGGACTTCGCGATCCACGGCGGCGGGATCGACCTCGTCTTCCCCCACCACGAGAACGAGATCGCGCAGACGGAGGCGGCGCGGGGGATGCCGCTCGCCCGGATCTGGATGCACAACGGGATGGTTCAGATCGACGAGGAGAAGATGTCGAAGTCGGTCGGCAACATCTTCCAGCTCTCCGAGGCGCTCGACCGCTACGGCCCGGAAACCGTCGTCGGCTACCTGGCCTCCGGCCACTACCGCCAGCCCCTGGAGTTCTCGGACGCGGCGCTGGAGGAGGCGGCGGCCCGGGTCGAGCGGATTCGCAACTACTTCCGGGACGCGCCACCCCAGAGCGGCGGCTCCTCCGCTTCGCGTCCGGGGCCGCCGCCACAACCCGACCCTTTCCTGATCGAGCGGCGAGGGGCGTTCGTCGACGCCCTCGCCGACGACTT
>DASUYK010000129.1:0-12107 GCA_036377415.1 Solirubrobacterales bacterium | reverse complement strand
CGTGTATGGGGGCCTCTGAGGGGATGTAAGGACGGTCATGGCGCCCCGCCTTTCGTTTCGTGATGAGCCGACCGTACTCCCGACCTGGAGAGCGCACATCGGTGCTGAGCGCGGATCTCTATCGGGCTGGAGTTCAGGGCGGAAAGCCGACCTGCTGGGCGAGGCGGTCCATCGTCGGATGGAGCCGTCCCAATCCCCGAGACGAGGCGGCGTCAAAAACCCGTACTGGAAGCCCTTCGTCGCGGGTAGGCTCATCACTCCGAGCAGGAGCCAGGAGAGGAGAAAGAGCGTGACTGACATCACCAACATCCGCATGGACGACATCGATGTCGCCGTGGAGCGCGTCCGACGCCATTACGAGGTGACCGCGACGCACCGCCCGACGGGCGCGGCTGTGACGAGGAGCGGTATCGCGTTGAACGTCACGCGCAAGGACGCGCTGGAGTCCCTCGAGGTGCACGTCGCTGAGCTGGAGGACGGTGACGATGATGACCGTGACGAGGACCAGCCGGACTGACTAGCCGACTTGCCCTCCGCAGCCGAGCCTTCTCCTCCATCGCCACCCAGACGGTCTCTGCGGTCTCCTCGCAGAAGTCACACGGATCGGCGCG
The DNA here is from genome assembly GCA_036377415.1 of Solirubrobacterales bacterium. Lineage (GTDB taxonomy): Bacteria > Actinomycetota > Thermoleophilia > Solirubrobacterales > 70-9 > DASUPK01. The sequence continues at coordinate 11,496 of DASUYK010000129.1, read as the reverse complement.
ACTCGACGTAGCCGATGGACCGGGACTGTGGAATCCGTGTGGTCTTTCGAGCTGGAGCGCGACCAGTTCCGCCTTACCGCGCACCGCATCGCTGCGGATTCGCTCAACCTGAGGGATTGGACCCCCGGCGACGGGTGATCGGGAAGCGGATGAAGGGACGAACCGCCTCTATGCAGGCGGTTTAGAGAGGTGAGCGACCGGACTCGAACCGGCGACCGCCTGGACCACAACCAGGAGCTCTACCAACTGAGCTACGCCCACCGCGCTCTTCCAATCTAGCGTGAGCCGTAACGTGAGGGGTGCGGGTCGGGGCGGATGCTGCGGTCGCTTTGATCGCCTCGCGCGCTCATCGAAGCAGGACACGGCGCTTAAAGTCCGCGGCCGCCGAAAAGCGCCCCCGGCAGGACTCGAACCTGCGCACTTCGGCTTAGAAGGCCGACGCTCTATCCAGCTGAGCTACGGGGGCGAAGTCCCAGCGTACCGCCGGCCCCCGTGCCCAGCCGGGCGCTCATCATCGTCCGTGGCACCCACCAGCAATTTCTCGTCAGGTCGTACTCAGGGGTACGCAGCGGGAAATGGGCAGGGGACCGGCGCGGGGGGTCAAGGAGAGCATTCCCCGGATCGGTCCCCCTCCCGATGATCAAAGTCCGTCGGCGAGCCGCTCCGCCAGCCACACGTCGCATAGCCAGGCACCCGGGTCGCCCTTCCGCTCGACCTCGATCACGCCGCCCCCGCCTCGGACCTCGACGCCCTTCCAGCGGTTCGAACTCGGGACATCGGCGAGAACCGCACGGACGTCCTCACGGCCGTCACGTCCGGCGCCGATCCGTCCATCCCGCGACTTCGCCTCGAATCTGGGGACCGAGGAGTGGACTGCGGTGGTGCTGAGGTTTCCCTCCTGGGTCACGGTGACCTTCCGCCCATGGCGTTCCCCCTCCAGCAGGAGCGTTCCCTGCAGGCGGGCGTTCGCCCCCCACAGGGGAGGCATTCGCGGCTCGAAGCTGAGCTCCGGCCGCTCCACCATGCCGAGCCCGAGCGGGGCCATCGCGCGATCGAGGCGCTCGAAGCCCCGATCGATCTCCCCGCCCGACCCGACCGCGCGGACGGCCCCGTAGATCGCGACCACGACGATCAGCGGGATGCCGATGTACAGGGTGATGAATGTGTCGAGCAGGTACATGGGCGGCACGGTGAGGAAGATCAGGATGCAGACGACGATCCCGAGCCGCATCGAGCGCCGCGCCACCCCCCACATCTCCCCGCGCGCCTTCGCCGCCTCGGAGTCGATCGGCTTCACCGCCATCGCCGCCCACAGGTCCGGTTCGCTCATATTGGTCGGGTCCTCGACCTCCTGCGGTCCCGACGCGACCGACCGGCGGCTGACCCGCTCCGCGGCGGAGATGTCGCGGCCTTGGAGGAAGAACAGGCCGGTCAGGAACACGCCGACCGCTCCGAAGATCAAGCCGTACTGGAGCTTCGGGTTCGCGTCCTGCGGGTCGGCGCTGAGACCGATGACGACGACGATCGCGGCGACGACGAGGATTCCGATGATCGCGTACCAGGCCGACCGCCTGAACTCCCTCATGACGGCGCCAGCCTACGCTCTCTCTCCGGAGGGGAGGAGCCGGCGGAGGGAGTCCCCCTGGCACGCAAAGCCCATGGCACGGGTCACCAATACCCTCAGCGACACCGTGTTGGGGACGAATCCCGATCAGCGCGAGGTTTCGAAGTCAAGGACGGCGCGGACGCTCAATCCGGGTCCCGCCTCGGGTCGTGGCTGAGTTGCTCGACGAGCGCTGGATCCGCTCGCTGCACGTGGAGACGATGCGGCACGCCGACCTCGACGCCGGCCACGAGCCGCACGTGCTGTTCCAGGCGTCGACGATCGGGGCGCTCCTCGAGGGGGCGTTCGACGGCGACGTCACCTTCTCGGAGCTGACCGAGCATGGCGACCTCGGGCTCGGCACGATCAATGCCCTGGACGGGGAGATGATCGCGGTGGACGGGCGCTTTCTGCGTGCCGACGTGGATGGAAGGCTCTCTCAGGTCCCCGGCTCTGACAAGACGCCATTCGCGGTCGTGGTCGCATTCGAGCCGACGATCGGCTTCGATCTCGAGGGATCTCTTGGCCACGAGGAGCTGCTTCGGCGGATCGATGCGCGGATCCCGGCCAGCGCGGCGTCCTGCGCCGTCCGGCTCGACGGACGCTTCGAGCTGGTCAGGGCCCGATCGGTGCCGCGGCAGAAGCCTCCCTACCGGCCGCTGACCGAGGTCGTCTCCGAGCAGCACGTGTTCGAGCTTCGGTCGATCGACGGAACGATGGTCGGATTCCGGTTCCCTGACTACGCCGAGGGCATCGAGGTGAACGGCTGGCACCTCCACTTCGCGAGCGAGGACCGAACCCGCGGCGGCCACGTCCTCGACTCGCGGGCGGCGACGCTCCACGTCCAGCTCGATCCATCGAGCGATCTCCACGTCGAGCTCCCGCCGGGCATCGACCTCGCCGACCCGGAGGCCGCGCGGAACACCCGTGCGGCGATCGACCGCGTCGAGCACCAGAGCTGACCGGCCGAGCTCCGCGGACCACACCGCCTGGCGCGGTCTGTGGGTGTGAGAGTGCGATTGCGAGGCCGGATCGGCCCACCCCGCGGCGCGATTTGTGTTTCAATCGTCTGACACCCGGGGCGCCCGCAGGGGGCGGGCGAGAAACCACCGAGGGGAGAGAAACCGTGTCGGGGAGATTTTCAGGCAGAAGGTTCCAGGGAGGCGCCCTCATCGCGATCGTGGCCGCCGGCGCCCTGCTGCTCGGTTCCGCCTTGTTGGCCATCGTCAGCCCGTCATTTGCGCTGAAAACGGGTGGGGCAAGCGACTTCTCGCTGGGCGGAAACGCGACAGTAGTTCATCCGGGCAACGCCTCGTCGACGGCAGCTGAGTTGACGGCGAATGGTCCACGTGGCGAGGGCCACGTCAACCTCGCCATCCCCAAGGGATTGAAGCTGGGCCAGCTGACCACCCTGTCCACCGACTACAAGTTCGTCGTCGGAAGCTGCTGGGCTGGCTCTCCCCGGTTCACCGCCAACGTGACGAACGGGACGCGCAGAGGCAGCGTCTTCTTCTACCTCGGTCCCCCTCCCGGCTACACGGGATGCGCCTTGGGTGCCTACACGAACTCGGGCAACTTGGCTACCCCGACCAGCCTCGTCGATGCCCGCAACCTCTCCGGTGGATCGTTCAACGAACCCTTCTCGAAGGTCCAAGCCGACTACGGCAGCTACACGGTTACGGCCGTGCACCTTGACGTGGACGGCGGGGAGGGTGGGGACCAGACCGTCGATTTCGACAACACACAGGTCAACGCGAAGCTCGTGACCTACGAGCCCGAGCACGGCATCTCCGTTCTGATGGAGCGCACCGCGGGAACCATCAGGGTCAAGGAGCCGGGCAAGCGCAAGTTCAAGAACCTCGCGAAGCTCGAGAAGGTCCGGGTCAACAGCGTGGTGGACACCCGTGGGGGCAAGGTGGAGGTAACGGCCGCAACCGGGGTTTTCGCCGAGACGACACCCGACACTCCGATGGCCTTCTACGACGGCGTGATCCGTCTCCGGCAGTCGCGCGCCCGCAACTCGAAGGCGACCGCCAGGCTCGCCGGGAAACTGCGGTGTCCGAAGCGAGCCGGGGGTCAGGCGAAGGCCGGCAAGTCCTCCGAGGGGCCGGTCGCGACGACCTCGCGCAAGCGCCGGCGCCGGGTCTGGGGAAGCGGCAGCGGCAGCTACGGCACCGCCGGTCGCGGTGGAACCGGGAGCGTCGTCGGGACGACCTGGCTGACCCAGGACACCTGCAATGGAACCCTGTTCAAGGTGACCGAGGGGATCGGGATCAAGGTGGTCGACAAGGATCTGAACAAGGTCGTCCGGCTCGGTCCCGGCCAGAAGTACTTCGCGAAGGACCGCTGATTCGTAGCTCAGCCGGTTGAGTCCTGAGCCCCCGCCGTCGCTCAGGACGCGGGCGCCCAGACCCGGATCTCCTCCGCCCTGCCGCGGACCGGCAGCGAGTCGACGAAGGTGAGCTCCCCGTCGCCAGCCGAGACGCGCTCGCGGGTCGAGTCGGCAACGAACAGGCTGTGGCCCGACCCCTTCGTCATCCCCTCGAGCCGGGCGGCGGTGTTGACGGTGTCGCCGATCGTCGTGTACTCCATCCGCTGCTTCGATCCGATGTTGCCGGCCATCACTGGGCCGCTGTTGAGGCCGATCCCGATCTGAAACCCCTCCTCCGCCCACCGCTCCCTCATCCACTCGTTGAACCTCGGCAGCCGCACGGCGAGCATCTCCCGAGCCGCGGCGAGCGCGCGGTCGGCGTGATCCGGCTGTTCGATCGGGGCGCCGAAGACGGCATAGATCCCGTCGCCGATGAACGAGATCAGGGTGCCGCCGTGTTCCATCACCGCATCGGTCATCTCCTCGTGGTAGCGGTTGAGGATCTCGAGGACCTCGCCCGGGTCCCGCGCCTCCGAGAAGGTGGTGAAGCCGCGGATGTCGCTGAAAAGGGCGGTGACCTCCATTTTCCTGCCCGCCAGGCGGAGATCCTCGTCGGTCTGCTCGAGGACCTGCCCGACGACCTGCTCGGGGACGAAGCGGGCGAAGGTGTCCCTCACCCGCCGGCGGTTGAACGCCTCGCGCAGGTAGTAGACGAGCAGCGAGCCGACCAGGGAGAGGCCGAGCGCGACCATCGGGTAGACGACGGGGACGATCCTGCCGGCGTCGAACGCGAGCTGGGCGCCGACGAGGTAGAGCGCTCCCGCGAGCAGGGCGAGGGCCAGAGCCCTGACCGGAGAGAGGCGGTAGCTCGCGAGCGGGGCGAGGATGCCCATCAGGGCGATCAGGAAGAGGTCGAGCGCGAGCGGCGTCGACTGGAGCTCGAAGCCGTCGAGCGCCGTTGCGACCGCGTTCGCGTTGATCTCCGGCCCCGACATCTGACCCTCGCCCATCGGAGTCGGCGCGATGTCCTTCAGGCTGGGAAGCGAGGCGCCGACGACCACGACCTTGTCCTTGAACGTCCCCGGCTCGAATTCGCCGGAGAGGGCCCGTGAGAAGGGGACGGAGGGATACGTCTCCGGCGGGCCCGCGTAGTCGATCCAGGCGCTGTCGCCGCCCATGTCCCCCTTGCTGATCTCCTCGCCGGAGGCGACCTCCGCCGCGACGATCGGGAAGGTCTTCATCAGGCCGACCTCGTAGGGAACGCGTCGCCGGACCCCGTCCGAGTCCTCGCCGATCTGCGCGTTCCCGGCGCGCGCCCCGATCTCGTCGAGGAAATCCTGGCCGCCGAAGACGCCGCTCTCCCCTTGCTCGTTCGGCTGGGAATCGGCAAGGACGACCTTGTTCGGGCCCGCGTTGGCGACCGCATCGACCAGGGGGATGTCCTCCTTCGGCTTCGTTCGCTGGAGGAACTCGACGTCGTAGGCGATCGCCTTCGGGCCCTCGGCGCTGACGTTGTTGATCACGTCGGCGTGGAGCGACCTCGGGTAGGGGAACCGGATGGGCAGCTCGTCGTCGCTGACGTCGTCGATCAGGACGAGGACGATGTCGTCGCGCGGCGGCTCGTCACCGCGGACGTCGAAGCGGGTGTCGACACTCGCCAGCTCCGTGTCGTGCATCAGGCTGAACGCGTAGAGGAGCAGCGCGATGCCGGCGGAGGCGACGGCGACGCCCGCCAGAATCAGCGCATAGGTCCTGCCTTGCTCTGCGGATCTCATCTTCTCCCCCGCAATCTAGTCGGGGCGACTGGATTCGAACCAGCGAAACCTCCCGCCCCCAAAGCGGGCGCTCTGACCAGACTGAGCTACGCCCCGATCGAGGCGAGTCTAGCTTCAAACACCCAGTCCTCCTGCAGCCTATCCATCCATCCTTGAAGTCTGGCCCGGAATAGCGTGTCGCTGGCGCGGACCGCGATGGCGAGTGGTGCGCAGAACGTGACGAATGTGTGTCGAGTCGTGGCTGGCTAGGGTTGCGCGCTCGTGGCCGGGGTCAGTCCAATTCGAGCGCTGCACTACGACCTCGGCAGGGTCGGATCGCTCGCCGACGTCGTCGCCCCTCCATACGACGTGATCGACGACGAGCAGCGCGTCGAGCTCGCCGCCCGGAACCCTCACAACGTCGTCGAGCTCGATCTCCCCCGGGATCCGGACGGCGGCGATCCCTACGAGCACGCGGCTCGGCTCCTCGATCGGTGGATCGAGGAGGGCGCGCTCAAGCTGGATCCGGAGCCGGCGATCTGGGCGCTCGAGCAGGACTACACCGCGCCGGACGGCGCCCGGCTCACCCGCCACGGTTTCCTCGCCCGCGTCCGGCTTGCACCCTTCGGCGAGGGGATCCGGCCCCACGAGCGCACCCAGCCCGGCCCGAAGGAGGACCGACTGCGCCTCACCCGCGCGACCCGCCACAACCTATCCCCGATCTTCGCCCTCCACCCCGGCGACGCCTGGCGGCGCCTGGAGCCCGCGCTCGGCGGGGACCCATGGGGCGAGGTGACCGATGCCGACGGAACCACCCACCGTGTCTGGCGGGTCGGCGACCCGGCCGTCCACGAGGCGGTCGCAGCGGAGCTCGAGCCCGGCGAGCTCCTGATCGCCGACGGCCACCACCGCTACGAGACCGCCCTCGCCTACCAGCGCGAGATCGGCGGCGAAGGGCCTCACGACCATGTCCTGATGGCGCTCGTCTCCCTCGAGGACCCCGGACTCACGGTCTTCCCCACCCACCGGCTGATCTCCAGCCTGGCGGACGATCCGGCGAAGCAGGAGGCGCTGGGGTCCGGTCTCAAGGAGCTCTTCCTGGTCGAGGAGGTTCCGACGGGTGAGCTGGATCCCGGCGGCGAGGAGGGAGTCGGGGTCTTCGGCTACCTCGACTTCCGGCGCGGGTTCCGTCTCCGGCTGCGCGATGCCGGCCTGATCGACGAGGTCCTCGAGGGTCGATCCGACGCCTACCGCTCCCTGGACGCGGTGATCCTCGAGGAGCTGGTCCTCAAGCGGATCCTCGGGATGAGCCCCGAGGACATCGCTGCCCAACGCGGGATCGGCTACACGCCGAGGATCGATGAGGCGGTGGAGAAGCTCGATGCCGGCTACCAGGCGGCGTTCCTGCTCCGCCCCACCCCGATCGATCAGGTCCGCGCCGTCGCCTCCGCGGGCGAGACGATGCCGCCGAAATCCACCTACTTCTTCCCGAAGCTGCTCACCGGGATCGTCTTCAACCCGCTCGCCTGAGCGAGGTCGGCGGGTATAAGGTCGGCTCCGTGGTCAAGCTCTACACGCGCAAGGGCGACGACGGCACCACCAGCCTCTGGTACGGCGGCCGGGTGCCGAAGACCGATCCCCGCACCGAGGCGTACGGCTCGATCGACGAGGCAAACTCCGCTCTCGGGCTTGCCCGCTCGCTGTGCGGGCGCGAGCAGGCGGACCTCGGCATGGACATCCTCCGCCTCCAGCAGGAGCTGTTCGTGGCGGGCGCGGAGCTGGCCACCGCACCCGATGCCGCCGGTCGGCTGGAGGACGGGATCAGCCGGGTCACCGAGCAGATGGCCGGCGAGCTCGAGGGGCTGATCGACCGGTACATGGATCAGGTCGACCTCCCGCCCCAGTTCGTGATTCCCGGTGGCACTCAGCTCTCGGCGGCGCTCGACGTCGCCCGCAGCGCGATCCGCCGCGCCGAGCGCCGCGTGGTTGCGCTGAAGGACGACGGCGCGCTCGCCTCCACCGCGGTCCTCCACTTCCTCAACCGCGCCTCCGATCTCGCCTTCGCCATGGCCAGGTTCGCCGACGAGCCCAATCCGCAGCTGTTCGAGGGAAGGAGCGGAAGCTGATGCCGAGCGCAGTCACCCGTCGCCGCCAGGGATACGAGCACGAGATCGAGATCGGCGAGCACCGGCTGATCGCCGACGAGCCCCACGAGAAGGGGGGCACCGATAGCGGTCCGAGGCCCACCGAGCTGCTCGCCGCGTCGCTCGCCACGTGCACCGCAATCACGATCGAGATGTACGCGGACCGCAAGGAGTGGGATCTCGGGCAGGTCGAGGTCGCGGTCGACTTCACCGAAGGAAGCGCCGACTCCCCCGCCCGCTTCGAGGTCGCGATCAAGGTCCCGGCACCGCTCGACGACGACCAGCGCGAGCGACTCCTCGTGATCGCCGGAAAGTGCCCCGTTCATCGCACCCTGGCGGCGCAGGACCTCCAGATCGAGGACTCGCTCGAGCTGATCGAGGCGTAACGGATGGAGCTCGGGCTCAGGGGCCGCACCTGCGTGGTGACCGGCGCCAGCCGCGGGATCGGACGCGCCACCGCCAGGATGCTCTGCGCCGAGGGAGCGGACGTCCTTCTCGTCGCCCGCTCGGAGGACCGGTTGATCGAGGCAGCCGACGAGTGCGTCGCGGCTGGCGAGGAGGCGGGCGGCCGGGCGGAGTCGCTCGCGACGGACGTCACCGATCCGAGCGCCGCGGACCACATCGTCAGAGAGTCCGCCGAGCGGCTCGGCCAGGTGGACGTGTTAGTGAACAGCGCCGGGTCCGCGCGGTGGCGCGACCTTGACGAGGTCCCCGATGAGGACTGGTACGCGGCCTGGGAGCTGAACGTGATGGCGCCGATGCGCCTGATGCGCGCGTCCGTGCCTGGGATGCGGGAGCGTGGCTGGGGGCGAATCGTGAACGTCTCGAGCACCGCCGGGAAGCGTCCATCCGCCGCGATGGCCGAGTACTCGGTGGCGAAAGCTGCCGAGCTCTCCCTCTCACGGCTCTACGCCGACCGCTACGCCTCGGATGGCGTCCTGGTCAACGCGATCTGCCCCGGCCCGGTCAAGTCAGAGCTCTGGATGGAGGAGGGCGGCCTGCTGGATCAGTCGAAGGAGATGGGCGAGCACGGCGATCGCGCAGAGGCGCTCGAGGCCGCGGGGTCGAAGCGCCCTATCGGCCGCCTTGCCGAGGTCGACGAGATCGCCGGGGCGATCGTCTTCCTCTGCTCCGAGCGCGCCTCCTACACGGCGGGCGCCGCTTGGAGCGTCGACGGTGGCACGGTCCAGGTCATCATCTGAGGTGGCCGTCGATCTTCGCGACCTCCTCCTCGACCCCACCGACGCTGAGGGGCTCGAGGCCCACGGCCGGACCGAGGCAGCGGTCCTCGTACCGATGCACGGCTGGCCCCGGAACCCGGGCCTGGTCTTCACCGAGCGTCGCTCGGACCTGCGCCGTCACGCCGGCGAGGTCTCCTTTCCAGGCGGCCGCCGGGACGAGGGCGAGGAGCTTCTGAAGACGGCGCTCCGGGAAGCCGAGGAGGAGATCGGGCTCTCGCCGGAGCAGGTCGAGATCGTCGGTGCGCTCCCACCGATCGGCACCTTCGTCACCAATTACAAGGTCCATCCCTTCGTCGGCCTGATCGGCGAGGGACTGCGGTTCGAACCCAACCCCGCCGAGGTCGAGAGCGTCCTTGTCGCATCCCTCGACGACCTCCGCGCCGGCTACGCCAAGCGGCGGCTCGTCCGCCGGGGGGTCCCGATCAAGACCGACACCTACACCGTCTCCGAGAAGATGATCTGGGGGGCGACGGCGCGAATCCTCGGCGAGCTCTTCCAGCGGCTTGGGCGCCCGGTGCGATGAGTTTCGGTCCCGCGGCCCGTCCACATGCACGAACGGAAATGCGGCGCGGCCGGCGGCCGGCCACCGAACAGGAGGAAACGATGAGCAAGGTCAGGGCTTACATCAGCGCTTCGCTCGACGGCTACGTCGCCGGACCGAACCAGAGCGAGAAGGACCCGCTGGGCGAGGGGGGAGAGCAGCTGCACGAGTGGGCCGTCGAGCTCGAGGCCTGGCGGAAGTCCCATGGAATGGAGGGCGGCGAGGTCAACGCCAGCACCCAGGTGATGGAGAAGTTTCAGGCCGGAATCGGCGCGGAGATCATGGGCCGCGGCAAGTTCGGGCCCCCCGGCGGCGGCCCCTGGGGCGACGATCCCTGGCAGGGCTGGTGGGGCGAGGACCCGCCCTTCCACATGCCCGTCTTCGTGGTCACGCACCACGAGCGGGAGCCGCTGACCCTGTCGGACACGACCTTCACCTTCGTCACCGACGGAATCGAGTCGGCCCTCGAGCAGGCCCGTGAAGCGGCTGGTGACGAGGACATCCTGATCGGCGGCGGCGCGGCAATCATCAACGAATACCTGGCCGCCGGGCAGGTCGACGAGCTAGAGATCAGCGTTGTCCCGCTCATCCTCGGCTCCGGCGAGCGGCTGCTGGAGGGAGTCGGCGACCTGAAGCTGGAGCAACTCCGGGCGACCGAGGCGCCCGGAGTCACTCATCTGAAGTACCGCGTCGGCTAGACGTCCTTTTCGATCGGGACGTCGACCAGGTTCCCCCACTCGGTCCAGGATCCGTCGTAGTTCTTGACGTCTCCCTCGCCGAGCAGCTCGTGGAGCACGAACCAGGTATGCGCGGAGCGCTCGCCGATCCGGCAGTAGGCGATGATCGGGCTGCCGTCCTCGATCACGCCCTTGCTCTGGTACAGCTCGCGCAACTCTTCGGCCGACTTGAACGTCCCGTCCTCCTGGACGGCCTGCGCCCAGGGAACGGATGCCGCACCCGGGATGTGACCCGAGCGCTGGGCGCCCTCCTGCTCGTAGCCCGCCATCGCGATCAGCTCGCCCGAGTACTCCTGCGGGCTTCGGACGTCGACGAGATTGGTGCCGGACCCGAGCGCCGAGAGCACCTCGTCGCGCTTCGCCCGGATCGTGTCGTCTTCCGCCTTCGCCGCGAACGTCGCCTCCGGATGGGAGGGGACGTCGGTGCTGGTCGGGCGATTCTCGGCGATCCACTTCTCGCGTGGACCGTTCATCAGCTTCACCTTGTCGTGCCCGTAGTAGCGGAAGTACCAGTAGGTGTAGGCGGCGAACCAGTTGTTGCGGTCGCCGTACAGCACGACGGTGTGCTCGTTCGAGATCCCGCGGCTTCCCATCAGCTTCCCGAAGTCCTCCGGCCCGAGGAAGTCCCGCTTCACCTGGTCCTGGAGATCCCTTTTCCAGTCGAATCCGATCGCGCCGGGAATGTGCGCCTCGGCGTACAGGCCGGGGTTCTCATCCACCTCGACGATCCGGATCTCATCGTCTTCGAGGCGATCGGCGACCCAAGCGGTCTCGACAAGCACGTCGTTTGCGTAATCGGCCATTGTCCGTGCCTTCCTCTCGCTGCAATTAATAAGTCAATTCGGATCAGACTTTAGCCAATTACCCTCCTGCCCATCCTGCGGCCAGCAGCGATGTGGCGCGCGGGCGGTCGGGCGGCGGTATGTTGCCGCGGGATGGCGCGGAGGCGGAGACAGGTCGACGCGATGGGGCGGGACAGGCGCAGGCAGGTGGCCGGCCATTTCCTACGGGCCGTCGCGGCGCAGCCAGATCATGTTCTTCGTTGCGGTGGCCACCGTCATCCTCCTCGTGATCGGCAGCCCATGCCGCTCGGTCTCCACCGAGC
>DASUYK010000128.1:0-2562 GCA_036377415.1 Solirubrobacterales bacterium | reverse complement strand
GCTCGCGGCCCTCGGGCCTGTAGCTCAGCTCGGTTAGAGCGCTTCCCTGATAAGGAAGAGGTCGATGGTTCAAGTCCATCCAGGCCCACAGGCTTGGCCAGGCCCACGGTCTTGGCCAGGCCCACGGTCTTGGCCAGGCCCACTGTGTCCACCCACCCGATAGGAGGCTGTGCGCGATGGGAGACGACACCGAAGGCACGGAGAAGAAGGGCGGCTTCTTCCGGAAGCTCCTGAAGCTCGCCTTCATCGGGGCCCTCGTGGCCGCCGTCATGCAATTCATGAAGCGGCGCCGCGGCGAGGACGTCGACGACGTGGAGTGGCAGGAGCTGCCGCCGCCCGCAGGCGGGTAGCCCACCTGATCTCCGACGTGGAAGGCCGCCATACGGCGGGCCTTCTTCGTGTCCATGGCGCTGGCTCTAGACTCGCCCGCGTGCTCGAGCCCGGAACGCCATGGGATCTCGCTCACACGGCGGCCCGGGCCGCGAACGTGGAGTTGCGCCCCTTGACCGCGCTGGCTCAGTTCGACGATGCACTTGGGGTCATGGTGGCCACGTGGGGCGCGTTCCAGCTACCGCCTCGCGAGATGATGACCGCGCTCGCCCACAGCGGGAACGTCCCGTTCGGGGCCTACGACGGCGATCGGTTGGTGGGATTCGTCCTCGGATGGGCAGGCGTGGATCGCGGCGGGCTCCACGTCCATTCGCACATGCTGGCCGCGCTGCCCGACCGGCGCCATCGAGGGGTCGGCTACGCGTTGAAGCTCGGGCAACGCGCCCAGGCGCTCGAGCAGGGCATCCACGTGGCTCGCTGGACGTTCGACCCGCTGGTGGCGCGCAACGCGTGGTTCAACCTCGGCAAGCTCGGCGCGGTGGCGGACGGTTTCGGCCGGGCGTTCTACGGGGAGATGGCCGACGAGATCAACGCTGGTGATCGTTCCGACCGCCTCGTGGTCCGCTGGGATCTGGACCCCGAACCGGCGCCCCGCCCCTGGCCCGAGGGCTTATCCACCGTGCTCGCGGCCGAAGGCGACCCGGATGGGCCTGTCCCGGTCCCGCGCGAGACCTCCGGCGACGCCGGTGGGATCGTCGAGGTGCCGCGCGACCACGCGGGGCTCCGCCGCCGGGACCCGGCGCTCGCTGCACGCTGGCGCGAGGCCACCGCCGAGGTTCTTGAGGCTTGCTTCCGCGCCGGATCGACCGCCGCCTCGTTCGACAAGACCCGGTCGGCATACGCGCTCGTACCAAGGGCGAGCGAGTGAACAGGGTCCGCGCCGTCGAGCTGCTCCTCATGGAGCTGCCGCTCGTTCGCCCGTTCCGAACCAGCTTCGGGGAGATGCGCGAGAAGCGCTGCATCTTCGTGCGGGTGGAAACCGACGACGCCGAGGGGTGGGGCGAGTGCGTCGCCGACGTGCGGCCCGACTTCAGCGAGGAGTTCAACGACGGCGCCTGGATCGTCCTGCGGGAATTCCTCGCGCCCGTGCTGTTCGGTGCGGACACGACCGACGTCGAGGGCGCCGAGCGGGTGTTCGCCGGGGTCCGCGGGCATCCGATGGCGAAGGCTGCGTTGTTGAACGCGATCCTCGACGCCGAGCTCCGCGCGGATGGGACCTCGCTCGCGTCATGGCTCGGCGCGGACAAGACCCGGGTGGAGTGCGGCGTCAGCATCGGGATCGCGTCGTCGATCGAGGCACTGCTGGATCAGGTCGAGGGCTACCTGGCGGAGGGCTACCGGCGGATCAAGCTGAAGATCGAGCCCGGTAGGGACCTGGAGCGCGTCCGCGCCGTGCGTGCGGCGCATCCGGACATCCTTCTCTCGGTGGACGCGAACGCCGCGTATACCCTCGCCGACGCTGATGTGTTCCGGGCCATGGACGAGCTCGACCTCCTGATGATCGAGCAGCCCCTCCACCACGAGGACCTCCTCCGTCACGCCGAGCTCCAAGCGATGCTTTCGACAGCGCTGTGTCTCGACGAATCGATCCGATCGGCCGCCGCCGCCGCCGCCGCGCTCGATCTCGGCGCTTGCAGGATCGTGAACATCAAGCAGGGACGGGTTGGAGGTGTGCTCGAGGCCAGGAGGATCCACGACCTCTGTCGGGAGAAGGGGGTGCCGGTGTGGTGTGGCGGGATGCTCGAGACCGGGGTCGGAAGGGCCCTCAACCTCGCCCTGGCGGCGATGCCGGGCTTCACCCTCCCGGGCGATACGAGCGCCTCGGCGCGCTACTTCGAGCAAGACCTGACGAGGCCGTTCGAGCTCGCATCCGACGGGACGATGGCGGTCCCCTCGGAGCCCGGGATCGGCGTCGCGCCGCTGCCGGACCGGCTCCGAGCCTGCGTCGCACGGCGCGAGGCCGTCCTCCCCGGATCGAAAGAGTGACAAAAACGAAGGTCCGGGTTGACGGTGGGCCCCTCCCGCTCCTATGGTTCGCGGTGAGAGACCGCTGGAGCCCTCGGGTTCCGGCGGTTTCTCACTTTCCGGGCCGTTCCGACCCACCCCCGGAACCTGATCTCCCTGTGCAACGCCGCTGTCGCCATGCTTGTGTCGTGCCGTCCAGAGAGCGAC
>DASUYK010000127.1:0-34243 GCA_036377415.1 Solirubrobacterales bacterium | reverse complement strand
GTCGATCGGGACCTGCTTGCCGAGGTCGATGACCGTGTAGCCGTTGTTGGTGAGGATCGTGTTCACGAGCGACTTGCCGATGTCGTGCACGTCGCCGAACACGGTCGCGATCACGACCTTGCCCTTCGTGTGGCCCTCGATGCGGTCGAGGTAGTTCTCGAGCTGCGCCACGGCGCGCTTCATGACCTCGGCCGACTGGAGCACGAACGGAAGGATCAGCTCTCCCGCGCCGAACTTGTCGCCGACCTCCTTCATGGCGGGCAGCAGCACGCTGTTGAGCGTCGGGACGGCGCCGATCTTCTCGACCGAGCGGTCGATCCAGTCCTCGATCCCATCCTTCTTGCGGTGGAGGATCTGCCAGTGGAGCGCCTGCTCGGGCTCCATCCCCTCGGTCGGATCGCCGGCGGCGGCCTCGGTTTCCTCGCCCTTCTCCTCGAAGTGGGCGATGAAGCGCTCGAGCGCGTCATCCCGTCGATTGAAGACGAGGTCGTCGGTGAGCTCGCGCTCCTCCGTCGGGATCTCCGCGTAGGGCGTGATCTGGTTTGGGTTGACCATCGCCAGGTCGAGCCCGGACTCGGTGCAGTGATGGAGGAAGACCGAGTTGAGGACCGCGCGGGCGGCGGGGGAGACCCCGAAGGAGACGTTGGAGACGCCCAGCGAGGTCTTCACGCCGGGCAGCTCGGCCTTGATCCGCCGGATCCCCTCGATCGTCTCGATCGCGGAGGGCCGCCACTCCTCGTCGCCGGTGGTGAGCGTGAAGGTGAGCGCGTCGAAGATCAGCGCCTCGGGGTCCAGCCCGTGCTCCGAGCAGCAGAGATCGCGGATCCGCTTCGCCACCTCGACCTTGCGGTCTGCGGTTTTCGCCATCCCCTGCTCGTCGATCGTCAGCGCGATCACCGCGGCGCCGTGCGCCTTGGCGAGCGGGACCACCCGGTCGAGCTTGTCGCGGCCCGCCTCCAGGTTGATCGAGTTGACGATCGCCCGGCCGGGAATCCGCTCCAGGGCCGACTCGATCACCTCGGGCTCGGTCGAGTCGACCTGGATCGGGGCGGGCTGGGTGAGCGAGATCCGCTGGACCACCTGGCCCATCTGCACGTCCTCGTCCTGGCGCTCGGTGAGGGCGACGCAGACATCGAGCAGGTGGGCGCCGCCGGTGACCTGGTCCTCGGCGACCCGGACGAGCCCGTCGTAGTCGTCGGCGAGCAGCAGCTCCTTGGCGGCGCGCGACCCCTGCGAGTTGACCCGCTCTCCGACCAGCGTCGGACGCGGCTCTTGGACCAGCGGGGTCGCGGTCATCATGCTGGAGACGTGCGCGGGGCCAGGCTCGGGGCGCTCGCCGGGCACCCGGCCGTCGACGCGGTTGCGGATCGCGCGGATGTGATCGGGGGTCGTGCCGCAGCAGCCGCCGACGATCCCGACCCCGTAGCGCTCGACGAACTCGCCCAGGGTGGCCGCCAGCGGCTCGGGCTGCTCGGGGAAGATCGTCTCGCCATCGGCGCCCTGGAGCGGCAGACCGGCGTTCGGGATGCAGTGGACCGGGAGGGGTGAGGCCTCGCCGAGATAGCGGATCGCGTCCCGCATGTCCTCGGGCCCGGTCGAGCAGTTCAGGCCGATCACCTGCACGTCGAGCGCGCCCAGCGTGGTCAGCACCGCCCGGATGTCGGTGCCGAGCAGCATCTTCCCGCCCTGCGGCAGGAGCGAGACGGAGGTCTGGATCGGGAGTGTGCGGCCGGTGAGCTTGAACGCCTCGCGGGCGCCGAAGATCGCCGCCTTCACCTCGAGGATGTCCTGGGCCGTCTCGATGATGATCAAGTCGACGCCTCCCTCGACCAGGCCCTGAGCCTGCTCGGTGAAGACCTCGACCAGCTTCCGGAAGCCGATCTCGCCCAGCGTCGGATCGTCGCTGGCCGGGAGAAAGCCCGTGGGCCCGATCGAGCCGGCGACGAATCGCCGCTCGCCGGCCGCCCTCCGCGCGATCTCGGCCGCGGTCCGGTTGATCTCGAGAGTCTGCTCGCCGAGGCCCCACTCCTCGAGCTTCAGGCGGCTGCCCTGGAATGTGTCCGTCTCGAGGACCTCGGCACCCGCCTCGAGCATCGAGGCGTGCACCCCCTCGATCACGTCGGGCCGGTTCAGGACCAGGGCCTCGTGGCACTTGCCCTCGAGGCCGCCGTAATCCTCGCTGGTCAGGTCGAACTGCTCGAGGGTGGCGCCCATGCCGCCGTCGAAGACGACGACCCGCTCGCGCACCGCCCCCAGGTAGTCGCGCTCAGGCATGGCCGCGGAGGGTAGCCCGGGGAGGGCTCCGGAGCGGGAGTAAGGGGCGCGGCGTCGAATTACGGAGCATGGGGAATCGCTGGGGGACGAGTCGTCTCGAGGCGTTCAGCGACGGGGTCTTTGCGATTGCGATCACCCTGCTCGTCCTCGAGATCAGCGTGACGGAGAGCGAGTTCAACGACCTCTGGAGGGGAATCGCGAACCAGTGGCCGTCGTACCTGGCGTATGCGACGAGCTTCATCACGATCGGCGGCCTCTGGCTTGCCCATCACGGGATCTTCCGGCGCCTCGCGAGCGCAGACGGCACGGTGATGCGGCTCAACATCCTGCTGCTGATGCTCGTCGCGTTCCTTCCCTTCCCCACCAAGCTGATCGCGGAGGCGATCGACCTGACCACCGCCGAGCGCGCGGCGGCGATCTTCTACGGACTGGTGCTGCTTTCGATAGCGGTCGTGACGAGCGTCCTGTGGCGCTACCTGGCCCGACACCGTGACCTGCTCGAAGCGGACGTCACCGACGAGGAGGTCACGGCCATGACCCTGCTGATGACGCCGAGCGTCGGCTTCTATGCCGTCATCCTGTGCGTTGCGTTCCTCGCGCCGCAGGTCGCGGCCTTCGGCTACCTGTTGATCGCCGTGGTCGGCGTTTTCCGCCAGCGCGGCGATCGCACCCTCGCAACCGGCTCCGCCTAGCCCGCAGGCCGCTTTGACGGCCTCGATAGCCTTGGCCCATGGCCCTCTCGAACGTCTCCGGATTCCCCCGAATCGGCCGCAATCGCGAGCTCAAGTTCGCGACCGAGGGCTACTGGAGGGGGGAGACATCGGCCGAGGAGCTTGCGTCCACCGCACGGCAGATCAGGCTGGAGAACTGGAGGCTGATGCAGGACGCCGGGATCGACCTGGTCCCCTCCAACGACTTCTCCTACTACGACCAGGTCCTCGACACGATTGCGCTGGTCGGGGCGGTCCCCGAGCGCTATGGCTGGGGCGGGGGGGAGGTCGACCTCGACACCTACTTCGCGATGGCGCGTGGCCGACAGTCGGGCGGCGTCGATGTCACCGCGATGGAGATGACCAAGTGGTTCGACACCAACTACCACTACCTCGTCCCCGAGCTCGGGCCGGAGACGAGGTTCTCGCTCTCGAGCTCGAAGCCGTTCGACGAGCATGCCGAGGCGATGGAGGAGCTCGGGATCGATTCGGTCCCCGTCCTGATCGGCCCGGTCAGCTTCGTGCTGCTCTCGAAGCCGGCCGACGGCGTCGCCGATGACTTCGATCCGCTCGAGCTGGTCGAGCCGCTGGTCGAGGTCTACGGCGAGGTGATCGAGCGGCTCGCCGAGCAGGGAGCGACCTGGGTCCAGTTCGACGAGCCCTGCTTCGTCGAGGACCGCAGCGAGCGGGAGCTCGACGCGCTGCGGCTCGCCTACGAGGAGCTGTGCAAGGTGCACGAGCGGCCGCGGCTCGTGGTGAAGACCTACTTCGACCACGTCGGCGACGCCTACGGCGTCCTCCGCGACCTCCCCGTGGAGGGGATCGGCCTGGACTTCACGGGTGTCACCCACGAAACGGCCGACGGGCCAGTGCACGAACACGGCGGCCGCCACAACGCCGAGTTCATCGCCGAGCAGGGCGGGCTCGAGGATCAGTGGCTCTTCGCCGGGATCGTCAGCGGCCGAAACGTCTGGATCAACCATCTGGAGCACTCCCTCGACGCGCTCGAGGGGCTCCGCACGAAGACCGCGGAGCTCGTCGTCACCACGAGCTGCTCGCTGCTCCACACGCCGATCGACCTCGATGCCGAGCCCGCCGGCGGCGACGCCGATCTCGACGACGAGATGCGCTCCTGGATGGCCTTCGCCGTTCAGAAGGTTGGCGAGGTGGCGACTCTCGCCCGCGGGCTGGGCGCAGGCCGTGAAGCGATCGCGGACGAGCTCGATGCGAACGACCGGGCGCTCGGCTCCCGCCGCGAGTCCCATCGCACCCGGACGCCGGACGTGCGGGCGCGGGTCGAATCGCTGACCGAGGCGGACGCCAGGCGCGACTCCGATTTCCTCCGGCGAAGGGAGGCACAGCGGAACCGGCTACCCCTGCCCTTGTTTCCATCGACGACGATCGGCTCCTACCCGCAGACCGATGAAATCCGGGCGGCCCGCCGACAGCTCCGCGAGGGGGAGATCCAGCTCGCGACCTACGAGGAGCGGATGCGCGCCGAGATCGACCGGGTGATCGCCTTCCAGGAGGAGATCGGGCTCGATGTCCTCGTCCATGGCGAGCCGGAGCGAAACGACATGGTTCAGTACTTCGGCGAGCAGATGCTCGGCTACGTCTTCACCCAGAACGCCTGGGTCCAGTCGTACGGCTCGCGCTACGTGCGCCCCCCGATCATCTTCGGCGATGTCAGCAGGCCGGCGCCGATCACAGTCGAGTGGATCACCTACGCGCAGTCGAAGACCGAGAAGCCGATCAAGGGGATGCTCACCGGCCCGGTGACGATGCTCCAGTGGTCGTACGTCCGCGACGACCAGCCGCGGTCGGTCACCTCCGAGCAGCTCGCGCTCGCGATTCGCGACGAGGTCGAGGACCTCGAGCGGGCGGGCGTCTCGATCATCCAGGTCGACGAGCCGGCGATTCGCGAGGGGCTTCCGCTGCGGCGGGATCGCTGGGACGAGTACCTGGGCTGGGCGGTCCACTCGTTCAGGGTCGCCACCTCGGTGGTCGCCGACGAGACGATGATCCAGACCCACATGTGCTACTCGGACTTCGGCGACATCATGGAGCAGATCCAGGGGATGGACGCCGACGTCAACCTGATCGAGGCGGCACGCTCGCGGATGGAGCTGCTTGGAGACTGGGAGAAGACGGGCTACACCAATGACATCGGCCCGGGCGTCTACGACATCCACTCTCCCCGGGTGCCGACGGTCGAGGAGATGGCGGAGTTGCTCCGCGAGGCCGCGAGGGTCCTCCGGCCGGAGCAGATCTGGGTCAATCCCGACTGCGGCCTGAAGACCCGCGGCTGGCCCGAGACCGAGGCGAGCCTGCGCAACATGGTTCAGGCGGCGAAGCAGCAGCGGGAGGAGCTCGTCCCCGCTTCCTGAGCCGACCCGGGTCGTGCCGATTCGCACACTCGCCCGGAACCGCATAGCAAGCGGTTTTTGGCCGTCCCCTCGACGGCTTGGAGAAAGACCGGCGGCGTATTTGCTCCACCGGTCCAATGGAAGCTCGACCAGCCGCCCCTAAGTTGCGGGCGTCTCGGAAATCGACCGCCGCTGGCCGCTGCCTCGGCGGGCAAGGAGGGACAGCTAAATGAAAAAGAAGTTGCTTTGGGCCTTGCCCGTGGGCGTCTTGGCCTCACTGGTCGTTCCGCAGGCGGCCCTGGCGGACGTAATCGACACAGAATCCGGCGTGCTCGTGGACGGCGCGGCGATCAACACCATGTGGGTGATCTTCGCCGCCTGCCTCGTGATGTTCATGCAGGCAGGCTTTGCGCTACTCGAGATCGGGTTCAGCCGGCAGAAGAACGCAGGCACCGTGGTCGCGAAGATCCTCACGAACTTCTCGATCGCGGCACTCTGCTGGTGGGCGGTCGGGTTTGCATTCGCTTTCGGGCCCGGCGAGATCATCGGCGACACCGGGTTCTTCCTGCAGGACTATGGGGACCCGGCGTCGGCCTTCCCGGTGATGGCGTTCTCCGATGCGACCGTGGACGCGAAGTGGTTCTTCCAGTTCGTCTTCTGCGCCGTCTCACTGGCGATCGTCTGGGGGACGACGCTGGAGCGGATCAAGTACGGCGTCTACGTCATCTACGCGATCGTGTTCGCGTCGGTGATCTACCCGATCGGCGCCCACTGGGTGTTCGGGGGCGGATGGCTGCAGGCGAACGTCGGTATGCAGGACTTCGCCGGTTCGACCGCCGTCCACCTGATCGGGGCCACCGGGGGGCTCGCTGTGCTCCTGCTGCTCGGCGCCCGGAAGGGCAAGTACGGACCGGACGGCAAGCCAAGGCCGATCCCGGGGCATAGCATGCCCCTGTTCGGGCTCGGCGTGCTGATCCTCTGGCTCGGCTGGTTCGGGTTCAACCCCGGTTCGACCCTGGGCGCGCTGGACGGGCGATTCGCCGAGGTGCTGCTGATCACGCAGCTCGCCGCCGCGGGCGGGGTGCTCGCCGCAGCGATCACCAGTCAGGTCACGCAGAAGACGCTCGACATCGGCATGGTCGGGAACGGCGCGATCGCTGCCCTGGTCGCGATCACCGCACCCTCCGGCTACGTCGAGACATGGACCGCTCCGATCATCGGCGCGGTTGCCGGAGTTATCGTGGTGCTCGCGATTCCGGCGATCGACAAGTTGATCGACGATCCAGTCGGCGCCCTCTCGGCGCACGGCCTCGCCGGGATCTGGGGGACCCTGTCCTGCGGCATATTCACGGCGCCGCGGCTTGCCGAGTACAACGCCTTCGGGGTGACGAACTCCGACGGCGAGTTCACCGGCGGGTTCCTCTACGCCAGCGGCCTGATCGGCAAGGGCGCGAACGACATCGGGGGCAGCTTCAACCTCCAGGCGTTCGAGCAGCTTGGCGCGCAGGCACTAGGTGTGACGGTCGCGTTCACGTTCGTGTTCGCCGCCTCGTTCGCGACCTTCTACCTGATCAAGCGGTTCTACGGACTGCGGGTTCGGGAGGAGCAGGAAGAGGCCGGACTCGATATCACGGAGCACGGCATGTACGGCTACCCGGAGCAGTTCATCCCCCAGGGTGAGTTCCCCGGTGCAGCCACGTCCCCGACCGCCGCGGCCTCCGCTGCGACCGCGGTCGCGGCAGAGCCGACCAAGGCATAGGAGGGACAGCCCAAATGAAGAAAATCGAAGCATTCATCCGACATGAGGCGTTCGAGCCGATTCGGGCCGAGCTGCTCGACAAGGGCTTTCCGTCCCTGTCGATCAGCGAGGTGAAGGGCTCGGGCCGCCAGAAGGGTGTGGTGGAGACCTATCGGGGTTCGACCCTGACGGTCAACGTTCGCCCGAAGATGAAGATCGAGTGTGTCGTCGAGGACAAGGACAAGGGGATGGTCGTCGAGACGATCCTCAAGCACGCCCGGACGGGCGACGTCGGCGACGGGAAGATCTTCGTCCTCCCGGTCGAGGAAGCGATTCGCATCCGCACCGGGGAGGAGGGCGAGACGGTGCTGCAGGCTCACCAGGAAGAGGAGGTCCCCGCCTGAGCCGCAGCGAGGAGCGACCGGGGTCGGCCGCAACGGCCGGCCCCGGCTCGCGCCGCTGATCCGGCGGCCGCTTCCGCGTCGCCGTTGATCCCGGAGCCGTTCAGCGATCAGGCCGGCTGCGGGGCCGGCTCGGCGGCCTCGCCGATCTCATCGACACTGTCCGCCGCGGCGTTCTCCCGCCTCGAGAGAACGAGGAAGGGCACCGCAAGCGCCGAGATTCCGGCCGAGATCAGGTAGGACGGCGCGTAGCCCCACACGTCGGCCGCCCGGCCGAGCAACGGCTGGGTCCAGACCCCGCCGCTCGAGGCCATCATCGAGTCGAACGAGAGGATCGTCGCGCGTTGCCGCGAGGGGATCATCCCGTTGATGTAGGTCTGCCGAATCGGCATCGTCGCGGCGAACATCAGCGCCCAGACCACGGTCAGCCCGATCACCACCCAGAAGTTCTCGATCGCACCGACCAGCGCGAGCGCCACCGTGCTCAGCGCCGCCATCATGATCAGGCTCGACGTTCGGCGCTGGAACAGTCCCCGGACGTGGGGCGCTGCGATCCCGCCGAGGATCTGCGCCCCGGCGACGATCGCCGCCGCGAGGCCGGCAATCTGGTACGCGGTCGGGTCGCCGTAGAGCTCCAGCAGGTACGGCTGCAGCGCGTAGAAGGCGTAGATCCCGACGCCACCCGTGAACAGCGCCTCGACCATCAGCCACCTGACGGGCGGCACGCGCCAGCCGAAATCGATCGAGGCCGAGGCGATCTTTCGCATCTCGGCGAGTGGCCGGCCGCTCTTCTCGGGGGTGAATCCGACGTCGTGCATGAGCTTGTACGCGGCGGCGAACATCACGATCAGGATCACCGCGCGGAGCACGAACGGCAGCCCCAGACTGGCCTGCTGTGCGATGAATCCTCCCGCCACGGAACCCGAGAGCATTCCCGCTCCGGTGACCATCTGCCCGCGCCCGAAGACGGTCTCCAGGTTGCCCGTGTAGCCGGTCGCGGTGAGCGCGTCCACCAGCCACGCCTCGACCGCCCCGGAGAAGAACGTGAATCCGAGCCCGAGGAGCAGAGAGACGACCGCCCACTCCCAGAACGGTGCCTCGATCTGCCAGAGCAGCACGTAGAGCAGGCTCGACCCGGAGAGGGTCAGCGTGCCGAGCAGATACGAGGCGCGCCGGCCGACGGTGTCGGCGACGATCCCGGTTGGGACCTCGAAGGCGACCATCCCGGCGGTGAAGGCGGCGTTCGCCGCGAACGCCTCCAGGTTGGAGAGCCCGGCGTCGAGCAGGAAGATCGTGTTGATCCCCCAGATCAGCGAGGCCGCAAGCGTGTTCCCCGCCAGGAGCAGCAGATAGGTCCGCTGGATGGATCGGGGGGTCGGCATCACTTACTAATAGTAATCAAGATTGGGAATCGGAACGCGCTCATTTAGAGAGACCGGAGCACGCCGCCTCACTCATCGGTCCCGTTCCTACTCGGAGACCTCCTTGCGGCGGGGATCGAGCCGGTACACCGAGCCGGGCGTCGGCTTTCCCCTCCGTGAGACGCTCCTCTCGGTGAGGACGTAGATCCGTCCCTCATTGTCCCGCCCGAACGAGGTCAGGAAGGGGACCTTGAAGCGGAAGCTCCTCTGCTTTCCTGGCCGGCCCCCCGGCCGCGGCCGGAATGCGTAGAGCTTGCCGGAGCAGTAGTCGCCGAACAGGTAGCGACCGGCGATCTCGCGCCCGCGGATCCGCTCGAGCCGGGAGTCGCGGACTATGTAGCCGCCGGTGACGGCGCAGCCCGGGCCGTGCGGGTAGGCGACCGTGGGGAGGACCGTCCTTGCCCGCGGCACGCCGCCGTTGAACGACGCGAAGCCTTCGTACGCCGACCAGCCGAAGTTCGCGCCGCGCGCCTTCGCCGCGGGCAGGAGGTCGATCTCCTCGTAGCGGTCGTTGCCGACGTCCCCGATCGCGATCGTTCCGGTCGGCGGATCGAACGAGAACCGCCACGGATTGCGGAAGCCGTAGGCCCAGATCTCATCGCGGCCCGGTCGGCCTACGAACGGGTTGTCCTTCGGCACCGTGTACGGGGCGGGCTTCGGCCGGATCGGCTTGCGACCGTCCTTGACCCGCCTCGGTGGGGGCCGCTCGCCGCGGCGCGGATCGATCCGGAGGATCTTCCCGAGCAGCATCCGCTTGCTCTGTGCGACGCGCCGGGGGTCGCCCGAGGGGCCGCCATCGCCCGTGCCCACGTAGAGGTGACCGTCGGGGCCGAACAGGAGCAGCCCGCCGTGGTGCTTGGTCGTCGGCTGCGGGATTCGGATCACGAGGCGGGCCGAGCGGCGATCGGCGACGAGCGGGTCCTCTGCGCTTCGGCTGAACTCGACCACCCGAAGCGCGTCACGGTGATCGGTGTAGACGACGTAGAAGAGGCCGCTGTCCGCGTAGTCCGGTGGGAAGGCGATCGAGAGCAACCCTTGCTCGTCCCCCTTGCCACTCGACTTGACGCTCCTGCGGATGTCGAGGAAAGGGCGCGGCTGCAGGCGGTCGTTTGAGAGCACCCGGACCCCGCCGTCCTTCTCGACGACGAAGATCTGGGAGCCCGGCCCCGGCGGTTGGGTTAGGTAGACCGGCTTGTTCACCCGGACGACCCGCTGGAGCGCGACGAACTTCGGTCCGAGGAGCTGTTCGGCGCCGGTCGAGAGACCGATGATTCCGACCGCGACCGCGACCAGGGCAGCGATGACGGTCTCGATATGGCGGCGACTTGGCGAGCGGGGCATCAGAGATGGAGCGGTCGCAGGTTATTAGCAGCGGGGTCGGTGCCCCGTGAAGCGGGGCCCTGCTCCGGGACGGCGGGTCAGCGCCGGCGGACGAACCGGAAGACCGGCCCATCGAGCGAGGTCGCGTACAGCGCCCCGTCGGTCCCCTCGCCGAACGAGCTGAGCGACGGGACCCGGAGCCCGGTCCGGCGATCCTTGCGCGCCCCGGCGGGATCGGGGATCAGGGACCGGATCCAGCCCGCGCAGAAGTCGCCGTAGACGTAGCGGCGGAAGAGGCCGCGGAGCCGGGCGTCCCGGACCACGTAGCCGCCGACCACGGCGCAGGCGCGTCCCTTGATCGGGTACGCCTTGATCGGCTTCACGGCCGGATTCGCCGTCGGCGGGTGGGCGCCCTCGAACGGGGCGAAGCCCTCGAAGTCGTTCCAGCCAAAGTTCGCCCCCTGGCCGGCGGCGAGGCCGAGATAGTCGATCTCCTCGAAGCGGTTCTGGCCGACGTCTCCGATCGCGATCCGCGGCTGACCGGGCGCCGTGATCAGGTCGAACGAGAACCGGTACGGGTTGCGGAGGCCCCGCGCGTACACGGTTGTCTGTTCGGCGGCGGTGTTTGTGGCCGTCTGTGCGGCGGCGGTGTTTGTGGCCGTCTGTTCGGCGGCGGTGTTTGTGGCCGCCGTTGATGTTGAGGCGCCGAGGTCGATCCGGAGCAGCTTGCCGAGCATCGAGTCCGGGTTCTGGGCGTTGTCGGGAGCATCGCCCGAGCCGCCGCCGTCGCCGGTCCCGGCGTAGAGGAGGCCGTCGGGCCCGAACTGGAGCTGGCCGCCGTTGTGGTTCGAATGCCGGGGATGGGGAACGACCAGGATCCGGCGGAGCGTGCTCGTCGGGGCGTGCACGCCGTCCGGGTTCGCTCGCAGCTCGGCGATCTCGATGTCCCCCGCGTTGTTCGTGAAGTACACGTAGAGGAGCCGCGAGGTGGCGTAGTCGGGCGGAAAGGCGATCGAGAGGAGGCCCTGCTCACCCCCCGAGCGGACCAGCCCGGCCACGTTCAGGAAGGTCCGGCGCTTCTTTCCCTGCACGAGCCGGACACGGCCGCGCTGCTCGACGACGAAGATCCCGCTCCTCCCGGGCGCCGAGGTGACGTAGACCGGCTGCTTGAAGCGGCCGATCCGCTTCAGCTTCACCTTGGGCTTGGCCTCGGCGGAGGGGGTGGGCCCCGCAAACCCGGCGATGAAGAGGGCTGAGCAGGCCGCCGCGATGACGGCCAGGCGGGAGATCGCCAACGAGCTCTCTTTCGCCGCGGCGCTCACGGATCAAGGCGGTAGACGGGACCGGCGTGCGAGACCACCCAGAGCTGGCCGCCGCGGGTCTCTCCGAACGAGTCCGGCTGTCCGGCGGGCACCGAAACCCCGGTGGGCCCCTCGTCGATGGCCGCGGATTCGGACGGGATCAGGCTGCGGATCTCGTCACGCGCGATGTCTGCGTAGAGGAGCCGGCCGTACTGGTGGGCGAGCCGCTGGTCGCGGACGACGTAGCCGGCGATCACCGCCGCGCCGGAGAACCCCCCGAGTGGGGGACACCCGCCGCCCGCGCTCGAGTTGTCGTACTCGTGGATCGGGAGGGTCGCGCCCAGGGCGGAGCGGGAGTCGTTGTTGAGCCGGCTCCCCTCGAACCGGGACCAGCCGAAGTTCGCGCCGCGCGCGTGACCGGGCCCGCGGTAATCGATCTCCTCGCGACACCCCTGGCCGACGTCGCCGATCGCGATCGCGCCGGTGAGCGAGTCGAACGTGAACCTGTACGGATTGCGAAGCCCCAGCGAGAAGACTTCGTCCCGGCCCGGCTGGCCGACGAACGGGTTGCCGCGCGGGATCCGGTAGGGCGCAGCGCGGGCCGCCCGCGCGGAGCGCTTCTTGCCCCGGCCCTTCTTCCCCCTTCGCTTGGGGAGCGGGTCGATCCGGAGGAGCTTGCCGAGCAGGCTTTCCGGGTTCTGAGCGTTGTTCGGCGGGTCGCCGCCTCCGCCGCCGTCGCCGGGGCCGATGTAAAGCAGCCGCTTCGGCCCGAACTGGAGCTGCCCGCCGTTGTGGTTGCCGAAGGTGGGGTGGGAGAGGTGAAGGACCGTGCGGGCGCTCTGCGGATTGGCGCGGACCCGTGACCGCTTCGCGCGCTTGAACTCGACCACCTGGTTGTCGCCCTGCCCGTCGGTGAAGTACACATAGAAGCGGCGGTTTCCCTCGTAGCGGGGATGAAAAGCGATCGAGAGCAGTCCCTCCTCGCCTCCGCTCGTCACGCGGTCGGCGATGTCGAGGAAAGGCTGGGGCAGCGGGGCGCCGTTCCGCAGGACGATCACCCGGCCGCCCTGTTCGACGACGAAAAGGAGCTTGCGGTTCTTCTTGCCGGGGGCGCCGACGATCTCGGTCGGCTCCGCGAAGCTCCCGATCTGGGTGAGCCGGAAGCCGCCGTCGCCGTCGCCGATCGGAGGGAGGGCGGCGGCGGCTTCCGCCGTCACCGCCACCGCGGCCGCCGCCGCCGCGAGCACGAGCGAGAGGCGTCGAAGCAGGGGGGCGCGGTCGCACATCTCCCCACGAACACCCGCCGCGCGCGGGGGATGCGCTGCGGCCTCATTTCGGTACGAGGCGGTAGATCGGCCCGTCGAGGGAGACCGCGTAGATCCGACCCTCGTTGTCCTCGCCGAACGAGGAGAGGCCGGGGACCTCGAGGCCGAGTGGCCGGTCGTTCCCCGCGTCGCTCGGAGTGGGCCGGAGGCTCAGCAGCTTGCCGGCGCAGTAGTCCCCGTACACGTAGCGTCCCTCGAGCGAGGGCAGCGCCGGATCTCGGACCACATAGCCGCCGGTGATCGAGCAGCCCTGATCGCGTCCGTAGACCAGGATCGGGGGGACGGCGTCAGGGGCGCTCTCGTCGGAGTTGAAGCGGACGGTTCCCTCGAACGCCGACCAGCCGAAGTTCGCGCCGCAGACCTCGCCGGGGGCCAGGTAGTCGATCTCCTCGAGGGTGTTCTGGCCGACGTCGCCGATCGAGAGCGCGCCGGAGGCGCGATCGAAGCTGAACCGCCACGGATTTCGGAGGCCGTAGTTGCAGACTTCGGGGCGCGCACCGGGCCGATCCACGAATGGGTTGTCCGGCGGTGTGGAGTAGGGACGTTGTTCGGTGGCGGTCTCTGTGGCCGTCTGTTCGGCGGCGGTGTTTGTGGCCGCCGTTGACGTCAGTCGTGGATCGATCCGGAGGATCTTCCCCAGCAGCGACCCGAGATCCTGCCCGTTTCGCTCCGGATCCCCGGACCCACCGCCGTCGCCGGTCCCGATGTAGAGGTATCCGTCCGGGCCAAAGAGAACGAGCCCGCCGTTGTGGTTCGAGGCGAAGTCGTCCATCCGAAGGACCTCACGGGCGCTCCCCTCGTCGACGGCGCCGCCGTCGTCCGCGCGGTACTCGACCACGTGCTGGTCCCCCTCGTTTCCGGTGAAGTACACGTAGAGCAGCCGCGAGCTCTGGAAGTCGGGCGGGAAGGCCACCGAGAGCAGCCCCTGCTCCCCCGAGTCGGAGACCTGGTCGGAGATGTCGAGCGCCGGCTCGGAGAGGATCCGGTCGTCGCGCACGATCCGCAGCCGCCCCGGCTGCTCGACCACGTAGAGGTCCGCGCTCCCCGGCGGCTGCGCCACGTAGTCGGGCCTGTCGAACTCACCGACCTTCTCGAGGGAGACCCCGCTCTTGCCCGCGGGGGCCGCCGTCCTGGCGGTCTCGGACCGACCGGTCCCCCCATCATCGTCGTCGCCGCATCCGGCGATCGAGATGGTCGCGGCCGCCAGCCCGGCGAGGGCGAGGACCGCTACTGCCCGTCGAGCTCCGACTGCTGCTCCTGGCTTCCGGCCTGGCCGATGACGTCGCCCGGCCTGATCGGGACGACCTTGCCGGACTCGTCGACGCGGGTCTGGGGCGCCTCGCTGGAGATCCGGACGACGAACTCGCCCTCGGGCACGCTCCCGTCGGCGGTGACCGCCTTGGCCTTGCCCTGCAGGCCGGCGGCGACGCGATAGTGAACGGTG
This sequence comes from Solirubrobacterales bacterium, assembly GCA_036377415.1. Taxonomy (GTDB): domain Bacteria; phylum Actinomycetota; class Thermoleophilia; order Solirubrobacterales; family 70-9; genus DASUPK01. The sequence continues at coordinate 19,943 of DASUYK010000127.1, read as the reverse complement.
TAGGTCCCGGCCTGCACCGGCGTCACGTTCCAGACCATCTCCCGGATCTCGCCCTGCCCGAGGGGGCCGAAGCTGAACGTGTTCGTCTGGGCCGATTCGGCGCCGGCGGGGGCGGTCTCCCCGGCGAGCCTTGGGAATCCGTCCTCGAGGATCCAGACCGGCCGGAACGGGATCGCCAGGCCCTCCTGCTCGGAGCGGACCGAGAACGAGCCCTTCGCGGTTGGGAACTGATCCCCGGCCGGGGTGCTCTCGCTCGTCTCGCCGTCCGTCCCGGTGGTCTCGCCGGTCGTCGTCTGGGAATCCTCGTCCGTGCTCGCGCCGCCGTCGCCGCTCGCGTCGGAGGTGGTGAAGATCGTGATCGCGAGGTCGGGGATCTCCTCGTCGCCGGCGTTGCGGACCGACAGGGTGAGGTTCGTGTTCTGGGCGAGCCTCTGGTCGGTCGGGAAGTTCGCGCTCGTCACCTGGACGGGGAAGTCGCCCTCGGGCTCGTCCTCGTCCTGGCGCTCGCCACCCCCGCACGAGACGATCGTCCCGGCAAGGAGAGCGGCCGCGAACCCGATGGCGAGGCGATCACGCGCCGTCAGGGGACGGGCTGTCGAGGCGCTCTCCTCCAAAGGCGCGGGCAACATACCACGCACCCTACCCACCGCCTGCGCGGCCTCGTATCGGTACTTCCGGGGAGCCGCGCATCCGCAGAGGCGCGCCCGCGGGGGTGACGGTTGCCGGTGGCGAACGGCGCGCCCATCACATAACCTTCGGGAACGTTCATACGGCGGAATGTCCGGCGGCGGTGTTTGTCGCCGCGGGTGTTGGCCGGTGATGTGTGCGTGCGGGGCGGTGGGACCTTCGATCTCGGGGTACACGGCTCCGGAGGAGAGCAATGGTCAGATCCGTAGCCGACAGGGCGTTCCTTCCCGCCAAGTCTCTATTCGAGCAGGTGGGGGACATGATGATCCTCACCGCGAAGACGGTCGTCTCCGCGATCCGTCCGCCGTATCCCTACGGCGGGGAGTTCATCGGCCAGTTCCTCTTCGCCCTCCAGCTCTGCTGGTTCCCGATGATGATCTCGACGCTCGCGTTCGGTTTCGGGGCGCCCGGCCTCCAGGCCGCGAACTTCCTCTCGCTCTTCGGCGCCCTCGACCGCCTCGGTGGGTTCTTCGTGCTCGCCTCGATTCGCGAATTCGCCCCCTTCGTCACGGCGGTCGTCGTCGCCGGCGTGGCGGGCACGGCGATCACCGCGGATCTCGGTGCCCGCAAGATCCGCGAGGAGCTCGACGCGCTCCAGGTCCTGGGCGTCGACCCGATCAAGAACCTGGTCGTGCCGCGCTTCCTCGCCCTGATGCTGATCACGGGCCTGATGGATATCTACGCGCTGATCTTCGGCATCGTCGGCGGGATCGGCGCGGAGCTGCTCTACAACGAGCCGCTCGGAGGCTTCTTCGCCACCCTCTTCAACAACGCCTCGGTCACGGACCTCTGGGGGTCGGTCCTGAAGACGACCTTGTTCGGGGCGATCATCGCGATCGTCTGCGCCTACAAGGGGATGACTGCGTCCGGAGGCGCCGAGGGCGTCGGTAGAGCCGTGAACGAGGCGGTGGTGATCGCGTTCATGGGCGTGTTCGCGTTCAACTACGTCTTCACCCAGACCCTGCTCGCCACCCATCCAGAGCTGCAGGTGATCAAGTGAACGCCGGCTGGATGGCGGTCCCGCGGGGCTGGCTCAACTCGATCGGCGAGATCTTCGGCTTCTGCATGCGCGTCGCCGGCCTGGTCTTCACCGGCCGTGTCTTCCAGTTCTTCGGCGAGGCGCTCCGTCAGACGGGGATCCTGATCCTCGGCTCGACGATCGTGATCTGGGGACTCGTCTTCATCCTCGGGCTCCAGTGCGGGATCGAGGGCGCCTACTTCAACCGCTCGGTCGGCGCGCCCGCCTACGCCGGTGTCTTCGCCGCCTGGTGCGACCTGCGCGAGGTGATCCCGTACGCGTTCGGCTACATGCTGGCGGCCAAGGTCGGGACCGGAATCGTCGCCGAGCTCGGCGCAATGCGGATCACGGACGAGATCGACGCGCTCGAGGTGTTGGGTGTCCCGCCGGTCACCTTCCTCGCCGCCACTCGCCTGCTCGCCGCCTGGATCGCCTTCCCGTTCATGTACCTGGCCGCGGTCGGGATCGGCTTCTTCGCCAGCTGGCTCGCCGTCGTCGAGCAGATCGGAGACGTCTCCTCCGGCGGCTACTTCCTGATCTTCTGGATGTTCCAGAATCCGCCCGACCTCTTGTTCAGCCTGATCAAGGGGATGACGATGGCGACCGTGATCGTTCTGGTCGGCTGCTACTACGGCTACACCGCCTCCGGCGGCCCGGTCGGGGTGGGGACGGCGACCGCGAAGTCGATGGTCCTCAACATCGTCCTCGTCCACATCATCGGGATGATGGGAACCCTGGTCTTCTGGGGAGCGAACCCGAGGGCGCCGATTGGCGGATAGTCTGTCCGGAGGAGGAGAGAGTTGGCTGAGAGAGAGACGAGTTCGAGTTCAAGCAGGAAGGCGCCCGAGGCCGAGCAAGCCGAGCAGGCCGAGGGGGCGGATCCGCTCGCCTCGCAGGGCTACGGCGAGGAGGACTTCTCTGGTCGCGACTACATCATTCCCGGCGTCGAGGCCGACGATCCGGATCCCTACAAGTGGCACACCGGCAAGAAGCGTGATCACGGCGGGGACGACGCGATCGAGATCATCGACCTGGTCAAGCAGTTCGGCCGGACCCGGATCCTGAACGGCTGCAACCTCGGCCTCCCCGACAACATGATCTCGATGGTGCTCGGCCCGTCGGGCACCGGCAAGTCGGTGCTGATCAAGCACATCGTCGGCCTGCTCTATCCGGATTCCGGTGACGTGCTCGTCCACGGCGAGTCGATCCCGAACATGACCGACGACGAGCTCTTCGAGGTCCGCAAGAAGTTCGGCCTTCTGTTCCAGGACGGCGCGCTGTTCGGATCGATGAACGTGTACGACAACACCGCCTTCCCCCTCCGGCAGCACACCGACAAGGGCGAGGAGGAGATTGACGAGATCGTCACCCGTCGGCTCCGCGAGGTCGGCCTCTCCGAGGCGATGTACCAGATGCCGAACGAGCTCTCGGGCGGGATGCGCAAGCGGGCCGGCTTCGCCCGGTCGCTGGTCCTGGACCCGGCGATCGTCCTGTTCGACGAGCCGGACTCGGGCCTCGACCCGGTTCGCACGGCGCTGCTCTGCGAGCTTATCCGCGAGGTCCACGAGGAGAACGGCGGCTGCTACCTCGTGATCAGCCACGACCTCGGCACCGCCCGGCGGATCGCCGAGTTCCTCGCGGTCCTCTGGAAGGGCAAGATCGTCGAGAGCGGCCCCGCTGACGAGCTCTTCAACTCGGACAACGACTTCATTCGCCAGTTCCTGAACGCCGACATCAAGGGCCCGCTGGCGATGGACTAGGGGGCTCGGGTTCCCGAGCCAGCCGGTCAACCCGGGCCGGACGCAGCGGGGGTGGCCGCTACCGTGGACGGCGATGCGGCTGCCCCGGATCACCGACGAGCACGTCCTCGCCGCGATCGTCGAGCTGGCGGGAGACGGCTATTGCCCGGTCCCGGAGCTGTTTCCGCGGCTCCCGAGGCGGACCCACGCGGATCGCCGCCGCGCCCTGAGCCGTTCGGTCAACCGCGGGCTGGTTCTCGAGCGGCGCGCGCCGGACGGACGGGTGCACGTCGCCGTCGCCAGCGAGGGCTGGCGACGGCTCCGCGAGCCATCTCCTCCTTGAATCGACTTCTTCCCCCTACCCGAGTCCCGGATCCCCGCACCGCGAGTGGCGCGGCCCCGATAGTCGCCCCGTAACCTGGCCTCCGTGAATCCGGGGAGAGGATTCGAGCGGGTCGCGGTCGTCGCCGTCCGCCGGCCGTGGATCGTGATCGGGCTGATCGTTGCGCTGACCGGCGCCGGGATCTATGCGGCGACGCAGCTCGAGACCAACGCGGGCACGGACACGCTCGTCAGCAGGGGCTCCTCCGAGTTCAAGGCGACCGAGAGGTTCCACGAGGACTTCGGCGACGAGCCGGTGATCATCCTCGTCGAGGAGGACCTCCGGAAGCTGGTCCTGACGGAGGATCTGCAGTCGCTCTTCGAGCTGGAGACCTGCCTGGCGGGCGGCACCCAGCTCGCGGCCTCGCTGCCACAGCGCGAGAAGAAGCCGCTGCCCGGGGTCTGCGACGAGATCGCCGAGCTTCGCCCGAGCAGGGCGGTGTTCGGCCCCGCGACATTCCTCTACCTGAGCGTGACCGGGATCCAGCAGGCGCTCGAGGGCCAGATCGGGGGCGCCATCGAGAGCGCCAGGGCCGCTGCGGACGCCGCCCGTCAGAAGGCCGCCACCGACGGGCTCTCCGAGGCCGAGCAGGAGCAGGCGGCGAACGGGGCCGCCCAGCAGGTTCTCGGGCAGTTTCAGGGCGCCCTCGTCCAGGTCGCTCTCCAGTACGGGATCACCTCGGTCCCGCGGCTCGACGACCCGGAATTCGTCAGCAAGGTGGTGTTCGACGAGAGCAAGCCGCCAGGGACTCCGAAGGAGCGGTTCGGGTACCTCTTCCCGAACACGAGCGCGGCCCAGATCATCGTCCGGCTCCGTCCCGATCTCAGCGATCGGGAGCGACATGAGGCGATCGGGCTATTCCGCGACGCCGTCGAGGATCCCCGCTTCGAGCTCAGCGACGGAAGCTATGTGGTGACCGGCGCTCCGGTGGTAGTCGACGCCGGGGCCCGGGAGCTGCGAAACCAGGTGCTCCTGCTGCTCGGGGTCGCGGGACTGGTGATGGCGCTGACCCTGCTGTTCGTCCTGCCCCGGCCGCTTCGGCTTCTGCCCCTCGGCGTCGCCGTGGCCGCGGGGGCGCTGACGCTCGCGATCGTCGCCCTCACCGGTGGCTCGCTCACCGTGGGGGCGATCGCGATGCTGCCGGTATTGGTCGGCCTCGCGGTGGACTACGCGATTCAGTTCCAGGCGCGCTTCAACGAGGCCAGATCCGAGGGGGAGCCGCCCGGGCGAGCGGTCGCCGCCGCGGCCGTGCGCGGCGGGCCGGTGATCGGTGCTGCCTGCGTCGCCACCCTCGCCGGCTTCGCGGTCTTCGTCCTCTCGCCGAGTCCCCTGGTGCGGTCCTTCGGCCTGCTCCTCGTGATCGGGGTGGCCCTCGCCTTCGCCCTGGCGATCACCGGCGGGCTGGCCGCGCTGGGGCTCTCCGGCTGGCGCGGGTGGAAGCCCGGCACGGCGGCACCGGCGCAGGAGGCCGCCCCCGCGACCGTCGGCATCGCCGCCTGGCTGCGATCCATCGGCGTCTCCGCGGTCGCGCTGGCGATCGCCACCCCGAGGAGAGTGCTCGTCGCCGGGGCGCTGGTCGCCGTCTGCGGATGGATCGCTGCCGCCGGCACCGAGGTGGAGACCGACATCCGCGAGCTCGCCCCGCCCAACCTGGCGGCACTCGACGACCTGGAGGAGCTCGAGGAGCAGACGGGGATCTCCGGCGACGTCAACGTGATGATCACGGCGGACGACCCGACCGATCCCGAGGTGATCGCCTGGGCCGGGGACTTCCAGAACAGGGTGCTCGAGCGCAACGGCTTCGAGGGCGAGAACGCGAGTTGCGCGGACGCCCGGATCTGTCCCGCGATCTCGCTGACGGACTTCCTCGGCGGCTCGGGGGATTCGGTCGGGGGCCAGGCGGTCCAGACCGACGTCCGCGCGCTCGTCGAGGCACTTCCGTGCTTCATCTCCCAGGTCGTGATCAGCCATGAGGGCGAATGCGGAGAGGGAACGACCCCGATCGGCGATACCGCCGACGTCGCCTTCGGGATCCGGGTCCAGCCGCTCTCCGACCAGCAGGAGCTGATCGACGACATCCAGGCGCAGATCGACCCGGCGGATGCCCCCGGCCCCCCGGAGGGGACCACCGTCGAGCTCGCCGGGCTCCCGGTGCTCGCCGCGGAGGCGAACAGCGATCTCTCGCAGAGCCGCTGGTGGCTGCCGCTGGTCGGCCTCGTGGCCGTGGGGCTGGTGCTCTGGCTGATCCACCGGTCGCTGCGCCGGGCCGTCGTTCCCCTGGTCCCCGTGTTGATGGCGACCGGCTGGTCGGGACTGGTGGTCGCCGCGCTCGGCATCTCGCTCAACCCGATGTCGGCGACCCTCGGGGCGCTCGTGATCGCGATCGCGACCGAGTTCGCCGTGATCCTCTCCGCCCGCTACGAGCGCGAGCGGGGGACGGGGCTTTCGGTGGGCGAGGCACTGCGGCACACGTACCTGCGCACCGGACCCGCCGTGCTCGCCTCGGGTGTCACCGCGATCGCCGGCTTCGCCGTTCTCGCGATCGCCGGGCTGCCCCTGCTCGACGACATCGGGCTGATCTCAGTGGCACCCGTGCTCCGCGACTTCGGCTTGGTCACCGTCGCCGATCTCGCGGTCGCCCTCGCGGGCGTGATGCTCGTGTTGCCCGCGGTGATCGTCTGGGCCGAGGAGGGCTTCCGGATTCCGACCCGTCCGGCGGCCGCGAACACCGGCGCCGAATCACGCAATCTCCCCCTGCCCCCCCGCGCGAGCGGAGACAGCAGCCGCTGAGCCGGATCGGGCCCGATCCGCGACGATTGAGCGGTGGAGAGCGGTTCCGGGCGAGACGAGAAGGGGGGAGGGGGCTCCGATCAGGGGCCGCGCCGGAGCACGGTGTACTCGCTCACGGTCGGGATCGCGTTCGTCGCGCTGATCGTGATCGCCGGGATCAACACGATCTCGAACGACAGCGGCGGGGTCCTCGGCTCATCGGATGAGGCGGGCCTGCCGCTCGAACAGTTCGCCGTTCCGGATGCCAGGCTCGGCACGGAGGGCGACGCGAACATCGCGCAGGACGATTGCGACTCGGCGCGCATCCCCTGTCCCGAGGAGAGCCGCAGGACCCCGGCCTGCGCGGTCGACGTCCCCGGAGCGATCCGGGTCTGCGACCTGTTCGACCGGCCGCTCGTCCTCTCGTTCTGGTTCACCCGCGGGGGCAGCTGCGAGGAGGAGGAGGATGTCGTCGAACGCGCCTACCGCCGCTACAAGGACCGGGTCAACTTCCTCGCGATCGACGTTCGCGACGACGCCGACGAGGTGCGCACGCTGATCGAGGAGCGAGGCTGGACCCATCCTGTCGGGCTCGACCGTGACGGTGCCCTCTCCAACCTCTACCGGGTCGGCGGTTGCCCGACGATCGTCTTCGCGTTCCCCGGCGGGATCCTCCAGTCCACCGCGATCGGGGAGCTCACCGAGGGGGAGCTCTTCGACAGGATCGACAAGCTCGTGAAGGCATCGCGCGAGCGCGCCCGGAGGTTGCGCTGATCGAGCAGCACCCGGAGGAGGAGCTGGAGATCGCTGTCCGGCGAGGCTGGATCGAGCCCGACCTCGAGGAGGAGTTCCCGGGGCTATCGATCGTCTCCGCCACGGTGGAGGCGACCACCGGGCGCAGTTCGCGGGCGCTCAAGGCGCGCATGCGAGCGATCAGCGACCGCATCCGGGGCGCACAGGCGCTCCAGATCCGCCGGGAACCGATCCCATCGGCCTACCGGATCTTCTTTCGGCACATCGGGCTCGATCCGGACACCAATCGGACCCCGATCGAGGCGCTGATCTTCCGGCGGATCTACGAGGGCGGGCTGTACAGCAACAATCGCGTCGAGGACGCGCTCGCCGTTGCCACCCTCGAGGTCGGCGTCGCGCTTCAAGCATTCGACGCCGACCGCATCGATGGTGAGGTCGGGTTGCGCCGATCCCTCGAGGGCGAGGGGTTCGAGGGTCGCACCGCCCCGCTTCCATCCGGAACGATCGTGATCGCGGACGGGCAGCGGCCGGTGGGGATCCTCTTCAGCCGCACCGCCGAGGGCCGGGAGCCCGGAAAGCGGACGACCCGGATGCTGCTGATCGCAATCGGGGTGAGCGGAGTGCCCGAGCTCGCCCTCGAGGAGGGCCTATGGGTGGCGGCGAGCGGACTACGAGCGTAAAATCGGATGACGCGATGCTCGAGCGCCCGATTGTGACCGAGACGCCGCCCGAGGAGGAGCTGGAGTCGCGAGAGCCCTCCCTGGTACCGCCCGCGCCGCCCCCGGGACTGGACACCATCCTCTACGAGCGCGACGAGCGCTCCGCGCGCTCCGATCTGCGGCGTCAGATCGCCGCGATGGAGCTCGAGCTCGCCCACCTCGTGTCGTCGGCATTCCCCCGCAAGGGGATCGAGTTCAGAGTGGCCGGGGCGCGCGGTCCGCGGGTCCTGTCGGTCGACGAGCTCGAGCGGGTCCGCGATTCGCTCGCCGGGCGAATCCGAGAGGTCAAGAGACAGTTGGATGGCCAGGTCGCGGTCGAGACGCGCAAGCGCGAGCTGATCGATGAGATGGTCTGCGACCCCGGCGCCCACAGGTGGATCCGGGTCTCGAACCAGGACATCGGCGAGCCGGGCTGCAAGCACTGGCACTCCCGTCCGAAGTGGGGTCTGCTCGGCATGTTGGCGGGCTGGTGGCGGGTCAAGGTCTCCTCCGGTTGCCCGTTAGAGCGGGGGCTCCGGCCCCCTGACGGACTGATGGCGACGAAGCGACAGCGCCGCAAGCGGCGGCGTCTTCAAGCGTCGGGGCCGGGAGACCCACCGGCTGGTCCGGCGGCGGTCGGTCGCTCCCAGCCCTCGGCGGTCGTCAGGGATGACGCCCAGCGCGCCCCCGCCGCCCGTGAGCGGGCCGCCGGCCCGCAGCGGCCAGCGCCGCCATGGGGCTCGTTCCCCCTCTCGGAGCTGGTCGTCTTGATCGGCCTGATCCTGCTGGTCGCCGGGTTCTTCGTCAGCGGGCAGCAGGGAGGGGTGATGATGATCGTCGGCCTCGCGCTCGGCGCGCTGGGCGGTCTCGAGCTGGCGGTGCGGGAGCACTTCGCCGGCTACAAGTCCCACACCACCCTGCTCTCCGGGGCGGTCGGGCTGACCGTACTCGTGCTGCTGATCCTGGTCAGCCCCCTCCACCCGGCGGTGTGCGCCGGCGCGGCCGTCCTCGTCTTCGCGGGCTCGGTCTCGCTGTTCGCGACGGCGTTCCGCCGCCGCTCAGGCGGCGCCCTCTTCCGGATCAGGGGGAGCTAGCAGCCCGCCGTCCCCCGAGGGCGAGCCGCCGATCACAACGGCTGGCTCGCCAGCTTCGCCTCGAGCGCTCCGACCAGGATCCTCTGCTGCCTCGAGGTCAGGGTCCCGACCCGCTTCGCCTCGTTCAGCCCGGCGGACGCGAGGAGCTTTCGCGAACGCGCCCTTCCCCAACGACGCTGGCTGCAGAGGAGCTCGCTGAGACTCATGCTATGCGCCTCCCACGGGATCTCGACGACAACGTCGGTGACGCTTCGGCGGCCGGCCGCAACGTCGCGCTTGAGCGCGGCGCGGGCGAGACGGACCTCGTTCGCCCGGGCGAGTGCCTGCATGCATTGCGCGGTTCCGCGCTTCACCGGCCCTGCCGCCGAGTCCTCCGGTTCGATCCGGGGCTCGATCCGAGGCGGGATGGAGACGGGGCGGGCAGGGGCAATCGTGGAAGCAGCGGACATCGTTCTCCCTCCTGCTGGGTCAGGGTCCTGGCGGGCTTGGTTGCGGCCGGCGAGCCCCCATTCGCTCAAAAGAGCCGGGGGAAGTGGACGGTCCTCTCCTCTGAATCTCAATCCCGTCCGCTCCCTGCCCCGGAAGCGCGCGGCGAGGCGAAACTTATACGCCTCCCGCGCCGACGGTCAACACCCAAAAAATCATCTCGTTCGCTAAGAGCAGATGTTTTGTGCAGCGGCGGGCCGGGCGTCCATCAGGGGCCAACGAGTCCATCATCGGCCCCGCGAACTTTCGGGTAAACCCGGATCGGGAGGCCCGGGAACCTGCGACTCAACCGGCCGGCAGATCCGGGAAGCTGCCCTTGACCTCGGCAAAGACCTCGAGCGCCCGGTCGAGCTGCTCGCGCTCGTGGGTCGCCATCAGGCTGGTCCGAAGCAGGGCTCCCCCGGGCGGGACCGCGGGATGGAGGGCGACGTTCGTGTAGACGCCCGCCTCGAACAGGGCCTTCCAGAGAAGAACAGCCTGCCAGTCCTCCCCGACGATCACCGGGACCACCGGTGTCGTCGCCTCGCTGCCGTCGGGAAGGGTCCCCGGCTCGACGACCCGGAGCCCGAGGTCACGTAACCCCTGGCGGAGGTACGCGGCGTTCTCCAGCAGCCGAGCCATCAGGGCGGGTCCCTCGGAGCGGATGATCCGCAGCGCCGCGAGAGTGGCGCCGACGGCAGCCGGGACGGCGGAGGCACTGAAGATGAAGGAGCGGGAGGCGATCCGCAGATACTCGATCACCTCCTCGTCCCCGGCGATGAACCCGCCACAGGATGCGAGGCTCTTCGAGAACGTGCCCATCCTTAGGTCGACCTCGTCCTCGAGTCCGAAGAGCTCGCAGGCTCCGGCCCCACGGGCCCCGAGCACCCCGACCCCGTGGGCCTCGTCGACCATCAGCCGGGCGCCGAAGCGACGGCAGAGCTCGACGATCGGGGGAAGGTCGCAGACGTCGCCCTCCATCGAGAAGACGCCATCCACCACCACCAGGGTGCCGCTCCCGTCGGCCGCGGCCCGCTCCAGCATCGTCTCGAGCTTGTCCATCCGGTTGTGTCGGAAGGGCCGGAGCCGCGCCCCGGAGAGCTTGCAGCCGTCGAGGATCGATGCGTGGTCGCCGGAGTCGCAGATCACGGTGTCCCCGGGCTCAAGGATCGCGCTGATGCAGCCCAGGTTCGACTGGTAGCCGGTCGTGTAGACGATCACGTCCTCGGTCCCCATCCACTCGGCCAGCTCGCGCTCCAGATCCAGGTGGAGCGGGGTGGTGCCGTTCAGCAGGCGCGACCCGGTGACCCCGGTGCCGTAGGTCTCGAGCGCGTCGCGCGCAGCCTGCTTGACCCGCTCGTCGGTGGTCAGGCCCAGGTAGTTGTTGGAGCCGAGCATGATCGTCTCGCGCCCCTCCATCTCGACGACGGGGCCCGCCTGCGAGTTGAGGATCCGGAAATAGGGGAGGAGATCCGCCTGCTTGGCCGCCTCGAGCTGCTCGATCCGGTCGTGGGTGCGGACCTTCTCGAAGACGTCCACCGGTGATGCAAGGGCGCGCGCCAGCGCGACCCGTTTGACGGTGGAGTCGGACATGCCCCGGAAGTCTCGCACTTAGTAGGTTCCGCGGCCGTGCCAGCCGAAATAGAGGTTCGTCCCGTGCAGGGCCGCCGCGAACTGGGGAAGTTCATCAAGCTCCCGATGCGGCTCCACGATGGCACCCCGTGGGTGCCCCCGTTGATCTTCGAGCGGCGACAGTTCCTGAACAGGGACAAGAACCCCTTCTTCAGGCACGGCGAGGCGGAGTACTTCCTCGCCTGGCGCCACGGGCAGCCCGTCGGGCGGATCACCGCCCAGATCGACCGGCGCTGGGACGAGTTCCAGGGCGGGAAGGACGGCCAGTTCGGGTTCATCGAGGCGGAAGACGACCCCGCGGTCTTCAAGGCGCTGTTTCGAGCTGCCGAGCAGTGGGTCGGGGAGCGAGGCCGCGACCGCTTGGTCGGCCCGATGGACTTCACCACCAACGACGAATGCGGCGTGCTGATCGAGGGCTACGACCTACACCCGATGATCCTCGAGCCCTGGCACCCGCCGTACTACCGGGAGCGGATCGAGGCGCTTGGCTACCGAAAGACGATCGACCTGCTGATCTGGTGGCTCGAGCTCGGCGGCCTGAAGCAAGGGGATCGGTTCCACGACGCGATCCACGAGGTCGCGGACAAGGTCGAGTCGGAGCACGGGATCACCGTGCGGAACATGCGAAGGAAGGACATCGAGGCCGAGATCGGCCGGTTCATGGAGGTCTACAACTCGGCCTGGGAGAAGAACTGGGGCTTCGTCCCGATCACCGAGGGCGAGGTCCAGTTCCAGGCGCAGAACCTGAAGCAGATCCTCGATGAGCGCTGGGCGTTCGTTGCGGAGCGCGACGGCGAGACCCTGGGCGCCGCGCTCACGCTCCCCGACATCAACCAGGTGACCAAGGGGATGAACGGTCGGCTCCTGCCCTTCGGCTGGCTTCGGTTTCTGCTCGGCAAGCGAAAGATCGACCGGGTGCGCGTCTTCGCCCTCGGAGTGAAGCCCGAGTACCAGCACACGGGAATCGCGGCCCGTTTCTACGTCCGCCATGTGGAGACGGCGAAGGTGACTCCGATGAAGGCTGGGGATCAGGGCTGGATCCTGGAGACGAACCAGCCGATGAACCGGGCGATGGAGGGGATGGGCGGCAAGGTGGTGAAGCGCTACCGGCTCTACGAGAAGTCGGTCGATCGGACGCGCTCGTAGGTCCCGATCAGGCGGGCCTCGCCAAGCACGTGGCCGTCGATCGCCCCCTCGAGCCGCTCCCGGCCGGCTCCGGGCTCGAGGTCGAGTTCTGCGTCGAGCGCGTAGACGCGGTGGAAGTAGCGATGCGCTCCATGCCCGGGTGGTGGGCATGGACCCATGTATCCCGCCTCTCCTCGTCCGTTCAAGCCCTGCCCGGGCGTCCGTGCACCCTCCACGAGCTCTCCGGGCCCGGGATCGATGTTCCAGGCGAGCCAGTGGGTGAAGTCACCCGAGGGGGCGTCGGGGTCGTGGACGATCAGGGCGAGCGAGCGGGTTCCCTCGGGTAGCGACTGCCAGGCGAGCGGAGGGGAGAGATTCTCGCCATCGCAGCTGTGCCTCTTGGGGATTGGCTCGCCGTCGCCAAAGGCTGTGCTGGTCAGTTCCAGGCGGACATCGTAGTGGCCATCCCCGCCACATCTACGGCGAAACGCGCCGTCGGGTCTTGACCCGACGTTAGGATGCGAGCGGTGGCGAAGAAGCTCGAGATGACCGAGGAAGTGATCGAGGCGGAGCCCGTCCGCCCGCTGCCGGTTCGCTCGCAGGGTCGCGCGATCGAGTTCTGGGGTCGTCAGGTTGGGCCACTGGCGGTCGCCGCCACCGCCGGAGCCGCGGCCGGGGTCGCCGCGGCGGCCGTCGCCCGCGCCTCCCGCTCGCCCCGTCGCCCCCCGCGCCGCGGGCTGTTGCGGCGGCGGGAGAAGGTCGTCGCCAGCCGCAGCTTCCTGGTCGACGTTCACGTCCTCGGGCGATAGCCGTGATCATCGAGGAGCGGGTGATGCCCCGCTGGCCCTATCGCCTCCGGCGAGGGGCCGGGGTGGACGGCGTGATGCGCTCCCGGGCCGGGGTCCTCGAAAGGCTCCTGCACGTCGGCCCGAGTCCGGTGCGGGTGAGGAGCTGGCAGACCCGGGAGGGACACGTCCACGTTCGGGCGGAGTCGGTCGACCCGCCGCTGGTCGAGCACCCGGTCGTCCCCGGCGGCGCTCCGCCGCCGGATGCGGCGCCGCCGGCCGGTGAGGCGGAGCTCGAGATCGCACTCGAGCGGATCCGCTTCTCGCTCGCCGTCGAGGACGAGATGGGGGAGTTCTACGAGACCTTCAAGCGGGACCCGCTGGTCGGACCGACGATCCACCACAAGCCGTGGGTGAGGCCGCGGCGCCGGCCCTGGCCGTGGGAGGCGCTCTGCTGGGCGATCACCGCGCAGCTGATCGAGAGCTCCCGCGCCGCCGAGATCCAGCGCCGGATCGTCCGAAGGTGGGCGCCCGCCTACCTCCCGAGCGACGACCCGCCGCCGAAGCGCGGGCGCGGTCAGTGGCCGCTTCGGGACGTCCCGTCGCCGGCAGTGATCGCCGGCCGGGCGCCGGCCGAGCTCGCCTCGATGGACCTGAGTCAGGGGCGCTCCGTCGCGATGGTGCGGTGCGCCCACGAGGTCGCGCGTCGCCGAGCCGACCCGAGCGACCCGGATGCCGATCGGCGCCTGCTCGCTATCCCCGAGATCGGGCCGTGGACGATCCAATGCCTGGGCCTTCACGGGCGCGGCGACCCGGACTCGCTCCCGGCCGGCGACCTGGCCTACGTGAAGCTCGTCGGACACCTCACGGGACTCGGCCGACGGGCGTCCGTCGAGGAGGTCGAGGAGTACTTCGCGCCCTATGCGCCGTTTCGTGGGCTGGCCGGGACCTTCGCGTTGGTCGGCTGGCACAAGGCGATGGGCGCGGGGCCGCCACCTTCGCGCGGGGCGGGGACGGCGACAGCCAGATCTTCGTCATCGATCCCGACGGGGGCGATGAAGGCCGGCAAGAACGGCAAGGCCACTGTAACGACCGCTTCCGTCGACGACCTCGGCCTGTCATCCAGCGACAGCAAGAAGGTCAGGTTCAAGAAGAAGGGCTAGATCTGCCGGTTTGCCCGCAGGCGCGGCGCCGTGCCAGCTGAGGCGTTGACAGACCAGGCGCGCCGCGCTATCCCGCTGGTTGTACGGACGAGGAGGTAGATGATGAAGGACCTGATTGTGATTCTCGATGACAAGCCGGGAGCCCTCGCCGATCTCGGCGACGCTACCGGTGCGGCGAGCATCAACATCGAGGGCATGTGCGCGACCACAGGCGAGGGGAAGGGAGAGATCCATATCCTCGTCGAGGACGCGGCCGCCACCCAAGAGGCGCTCGAGGGCGGCGGGATGGAGGTGAGCGGCGACCGCGACGTGCTCGTGGTCGAGGTCGAGGACCGCCCGGGCACGATGGCCGCCGTCGCCCGAAAGCTCGGCGACGCCGGCGTCAACATCGAGTTCGCGTACACGACCTTCGGTGGCGTCAAGCTCGTCCTGGGCGTCGACGATCTGGAGAAAGCGCGGGTGGCCGCTTAGCGTACGGTCCGAGCGGTTCTCGACGATGTCTTGGGGCGAGCCCGCGAAAGGGACGATGTCGAGGTCGGTCAGGTCAATCTGACGACGCCCCCGGCACTACTCCGGTGAGCCTTCCGGCGGTGTCGACTCCTGGCGAGTACCCGCCGGGCATGCCGCCGTACAAGTTCGCTAGTCGCTCCGAGACGCCGGGGCTACTCTGCCTTGTCGGTCGGCTCGGCGCGAACGACCGCACCCGCAGCGGGCGCGTAGATGCTCTCGTGCCCGTCATCCCAGCGAATGCGATAGCGAGGGG
The DNA here is from genome assembly GCA_036377415.1 of Solirubrobacterales bacterium. Classification (GTDB taxonomy): domain Bacteria; phylum Actinomycetota; class Thermoleophilia; order Solirubrobacterales; family 70-9; genus DASUPK01. The sequence continues at coordinate 4,870 of DASUYK010000127.1, read as the reverse complement.
TGGGTGGCTCGCTCACCACCTCCTCGACGACGCCGGTCCGAGCCGGTCGTTCGGTCGACTCCGCCTCAACGTTGATTCGGGTCCCAACCTCCAGCTTCATCTCTCACCTCCTCCGATTTTCCTCGCACAGGTGATACCACCACGCTGCGCGTGCGGATGCCGGATACTCACGGTAATGCCCGCACCGCTGATCGAGTTCCCCGCCGATGTCCCCGACCGCGCACTCCGCTTCTGGGGCGGCGTCCTCGGTGCCGAGCTGGAGCCGAGGACCGGTGACGCCGGGGCGGGTTGGGAGACTGGGGGAGGCGAGGTGCGCCTGGGAGTTCACGAGCGCGGCTCCGGTCCGGGCGACACCGCGTCGTTGCCCTACTTCACGGTGCCCGATCTTCCGGGCGCGCTCGAGCGCGTTCAGGCGCTTGGGGGATCGGTGATCCACCCCGGAGAGCGGTGGGCGGTGTGTCGCGACTCCGAGGGCAGTCCGTTCGCACTCGCAGCCGGATGAAGAGGTCGCTCCGGTACCCGGCCGAATCGCCGCCCCCGATCTACGTCTCCGCCTTCGGCCCACGGGCGGCGGGCGTCGCTGCCCGCTGGGCCGACGGGCTCTGGACGCTCGCCGATCCCGAGACCGCCCCGGATGTGATCGATGCGTACCGGGGCGCCTGCGATGACGCAGGCAGGGAGCCGGGTGAGATCGTCCTCCAGATCCAGTTCTCCTGGGCGGAGGACGACGACTCGGCGCTCGAGGGCGCCAGCGTCTGGAAGGGCGCCCAGCCCGACGAGCACTACACCGACGACTGGCACGATCCCCGGAAGATGCACGAGAACGCGGCGGATCAGGTGTCGGACGAGGAGCTGAAGAAGTCGATCATCATCTCCTCGGAGCCCGAGGTGCATGCCGACCGGATCCGCGAGGCGCAGGAGCTCGGCGCGACGACGATGGCGCTGATGAACGTCTCCGGCGCCGATCCGCACGGGGCGATAGAGGTGTACGGCGCTCACGTCCTGCGCGCAGTGGGTGCTGTCGCGAGCCGCTAGGGCGTCGCTTCCGGCGAAGCCGGCAGTAGCTCGTTCGTAAGCACCTCCCTCACCTCAGGGGCGCCGTTTGCGAGCAGGTCCTGCTCGGCCATCCACGAGGCGAACGCATCCCACTGCGCTTCGTCCATGAAGCCGTAGGGCTCGTCGCGTTCGGCAGCGAGCAGCGGCAGGGTCGCGTTGATCTCCGCCCGGGTCTGCGCCGGATCGAGTCCCTTGCCGGCGTCGAGGATGAACTCGGCGGCCTGGTCCGGATGAGCTATGGCGTACTCGGTGCCCTGCGCCAGTCCGGAGATGAAGGAGCGGATCCGACCCGGGTCCTCCTCGACCGCAGAGCTGTTCGCGACCAGGACGAGCTCGTCGTAGGTGGGAACGCCGAGCTCGTCAACCGGGACGACCCTCGGGTCGAGTCCGCGGAGCTCGAGGTCGACCCCCTCGATGTTCCGGAACGCTCCGAGGATCGCGTCGACCTTGCCGCCGAGCAGGGCAGGCAGCAGGTTGAACCCGACGTTCACCTCGTCGACGTCGGCCGGTGACAGTCCGGCGGTCTCGAGGATCGTCTCGAGGTAGTCCGTCTGATACGGGATCCCTGCCGTCCCGATCGTCTTCCCATCGAGATCGGCGGCGCTCCCGATTCCGGCCTCCGGGAGCGAGACGAGCGAGGTGAGCGGGGCATCGACGATCGCCGCAACCGAGACGACGTCGAGGCCCTGGTCGCCGGCGAGCAGCACCTCCGGCTCGTAGGAGACCGCGAGGTCGGCTCGGCCCGCGGCGACCTGCTTGATCGGCGCGGAGGGGTCCGATGGCACGCGCGGCCGGACGTCCAGCCCCTCCTCCTCGAAGAAGCCCTGCTCGATCGCCGCGAAGACCCCTGCGTGGTCGGGGTTGATGTAGAAGTCGAGCGCGAGGTCGAACGCCTGCGGCTCCGGATCCGACCCCGTCGCCTCGCCGTCGCCGTCGTCGCCCCCGCACGCTGCGATCCCCAGCGCCAGCGTCATTCCGGCGAGGGCGATCGCCGCCCGCCGCGTCCATCGAGGTCTCATCCTCGGGTAACCCCCCGGTTGTCCCACGTAACCACCTTTCGTTCGATGATCGCCACGAGCCCGAACAGGAGGATCGCGATCGCCGAGAGCAGGACGATCGCCGCGAACATGCGTGCGGTGAGCAGCTGGCCGGAGGCGATCAGGATCTGATGCCCGAGGCCGGAGTCGGCCCCGGCCCACTCGGCGAACACCGCCGCGATCACCGCGACCGCGACCGCGATCCTCGCCCCGCTGAAGACGAATGGGAGGGCCGAGGGCAGCTCCACCCGTCCCAGAATCTGGGTGCGGCCCGCGCCCAGCGTCCGCATCATCGTGATCAGCTGCGGGTCCACGGAGCGGAGGCCGTCGAGCGTGTTCACGGTGATCGGGAAGAAGCAGATCAGCGCCACCAGGAGCAGCTTCGGCCCGATCCCGAAGCCGAACCAGACGACGAGGATCGGCGCGATCGCAACCGGCGGGATCGTCTGGGAGGCGACCAGCAGCGGATAGAACGCGCGCCGCAGGGTATCGGAGAGGTGGAGCACGATCGCGAACGCGAGCCCGGCCGCCAGCGCGCAGAGGAACCCGAGCACGACCTCGCGCAGGGTGACCCAGGCGTCCTCCGCGAGCAGCGAGCGGTCGCGCCAGAGCGATTCGGCGATCTCGCTCGGCGCGGGAACCAGGAAGTCCTCGATGTCGAGGGCGCCGGAGATCAGCTCCCAGCGAGCCGCCAGCTCCCAGGCTCCGAGCAGGACCGCGATCACGGCGGCGGGGGCGAGGTAGCGGCCCGTGCGCGTCACTGGGCCGCTCCCGCCAGACCGCGGAGCGCGCGTTCCTTGAGCGCGGCGAACCTCGACGAGGTGACCGCCGCGGCGCGGTCTCGCGCGCGTGGTGTCTCGATCTCGATCCTGTCGACCACCGTGGCCGGCCGGGGACCGAGGACGAGGACCCGGTCGGAGAGGTAAAGCGCCTCCTCCACGTCGTGAGTGACGAGCAGGACGGTATGACGGTCCGGGCCGAGAACCCCCGCGAGCCATGACTGCATCTCGCCCCTGGTGATCGCGTCGAGCGAGGCGAATGGCTCGTCGAGGAGGAGCACCGGGCGGCCGGCCATCAGCGTGCGCAGGAAGGCGACCCGCTGGCGCATCCCACCCGAGAGCTCGTCGGGTCGCGACCGCTCGAAGCCGGCGAGGCCGAGCCGCCCGAAATGCGCGCCGGCGCGCCGCCGTGACTCCGTGCGCGACTCGCCGGCGATCCGCAGCGCCAGGGCGGCGTTGTCGATCGCCGAGAGCCAGGGCAGGAGCATGTCCCGCTGCGGCATGTACGCGCAGTGGGCCAGGCGCTCCTCGGCATCGATTCCGCCGCCGACCGAGATCCGCCCGCGATCCGGCGTGCGCAGCCCCGCGACCAGCTCGAGCAGGGTGGTCTTGCCACAGCCCGAGGGGCCGACGATTCCGAGCACCTCGCCGGGCTCGGCCTCGAGGTCGATCGATGCGATCGCGCGCAGCTCGCCGAACGAATGGGCGAGCCCGTCGACTCGAACGCGACCGGCGTCGGTCGCGTCCGGAGTGCCTTCGCGAAGTCTCGTCAGCATGCTCCCTCCGCGCGCATTACCGCACAGGTTCAAAGGGTCAGCGAAGGGTGTTATTCCGCTATCTCAGCCCGCTTGCCCGCGAGCCCCCCTGTTGGGTCTCCCCGGAGTCTACGGTTTCGCGGATGGAGGTCGAGCGCAAGTTCCTGGTCACCGAGCCGCCGGAGCTGGAGCCGGCGTCGGGCGACGCGATCGAGCAGGGCTACCTGGCGATCGGCGGCGATGGGGAGGTGCGGCTGCGTCGCAAGGGCGAGCAGCTCGCTCTCACCGCGAAGCGGGGCTCGGGTCTCTCCCGCGAGGAGGCCGAGGTCGAGCTCGACCGAGAGCGGTTCGACCGGCTCTGGCCGCTGACCGAGGGGAGGCGCCTGCGCAAGCGCCGCTACGTGATTCCGCACCAGAGCCTCGAGATCGAGATTGACGTCTATGACGGCGAGCTGGGTGGGCTGGTCGTGGCCGAGATCGAGTTTCCCTCCGAGGAGGAGGCCCGCGCGTTCGATCCTCCGGGCTGGCTAGGCGCGGAGGTGACGGGTGACGCCCGATATCTGAACGAGACGCTGGCGACGAGGGGACTGCCATCGGGTTGATCTCGTTTCACTGAGGTTTCTCGCTCCGGGTGTTATTTCGTTCTCGATCCGGGCAGGACGCAAGCGTGAGCCCATCCCGCGAACTGAAGGCCGCAGCCCTCGCGGCCGCCGGCACGGCGGCCGCCGCGGCCGGTCTCGGGCTCAGGCATCTCCGCGATCGGGACGGGCACGCCCTCGATTCGGACGCGTACAGGCTGCTCGCTGGCGAACCGGTCGGTCTCGGCGTAAAGCGCGCGATCCTCGCCCAGGTCGATGACGCCGTTGCCGAGCTCCGCGGGGAGACCGACAGCGACCCGGACGAGGGGATCCACGAGGCCCGGAAGGACATGAAGAAGGTTCGGTCCGCGCTTCGGCTGGTCCGCGACCACCTTGGCGACGATCTGTGGCGACGCGAGAACGATCACTACCGCAACGTCGCGCGAACGCTGAGCGGGTTCCGGGACGCGGAGATCCTGGTGGAATCACTCGACGGCCTGGTGGAGCGGTTCGGCGCCCCGGCCCGGGAGCGCCTCGCGGGCCTTCGGGAGCAGCTCGAACGCGATGCGAAGGCCGCGTACGGGGACGGCTCGATCGAGCGGGCGATGGCGGGCGCCGCCGCCGAGCTGTCGGCGGGTCGCCCCGCGACCGCTGGTCTGCCTCTC
>DASUYK010000126.1:0-45445 GCA_036377415.1 Solirubrobacterales bacterium | reverse complement strand
GAACGCGTGGCGCCACGCGTTCACGGGGTCGTCGCCAGGCTCCGAGGGGGCGGGCGACTCACGGCGGGCCTCCCGCCCCGGCGGCTCGGCGCCACTCCGCTTCACCTCACCCGGCTCCCCGCCGTGGTTTCGCGCGACATCGAGCGCGAGCTCCATCGAATCGTCCACCGGATGATGAGCGGACTCGAATCCCAGCACGAGTACCGCCTTCCCGGGAGGTCCCGCGGAGGAGGTCTCGGACTCCGTCGCGTCGAGCAGCCGGCAGTTGGAGGGGTTGAGGCCTGACTGCGAGATCTCGCGGACGGCGTCGGCCCCGGAGAGGAAGCGGTCGAAGGCGACGCCGCAGGAGACCTTCTGGGTGGGACGCTCGCGGACCCGCACCCAGGCGTCGACGATCACCCCGAGGATCCCCTCGGAACCGAGCATGATCCGGTCCGGGCTCGGACCCGCCCCCGAGCCCGGGAGCCGCCGGCTCTCCCACTCGCCCGCCGGGGTCACCGCGCGGACCGACTCGACCAGGTCGTCGATGTGCGTGTAGAGGGTCGCGAAGTGGCCGCCGGCTCGGGTCGCGATCCAGCCCCCGAGCGTCGAGTACTCGAACGACTGCGGGAAATGGCGAAGGGTGAGCCCGTGCTCGCGGAGCTGCCCCTCGAGGACGGGTCCGGTGGCGCCCGCCTGAATCCGGGCGGCCTTCGATACCGGATCGACCTCGAGCACCCGGTCCATCCGCCTCAGGTCGACCGTGACGACCGCCGGGTAGTCCTCGCGCATCCGAGGCTCGACCCCGCCGACGACACTCGTTCCCCCGCCATACGGGATCGCGGCGGCCCCCTCGTCAGCGCAGAAGCTGAGGACCGTGTCCACGTCCTCGGGCGACTTCGGATACGCGACCAGGTCCGGGGGGTCCGCAAACTCACCCCGGAATCCGCGGACCACGTCCCGATAGGCCTTGCCCAGGGAATGGGCGACCCGGTCGTAGCGGTCGTCGGATAACAACCCGCCGAGCGCCTTCGGAGGCTTCAACCGCGAGTCGGGAAGCTCGACCTCCTCCAGGGGCACCGGCTCCGCGACCTGGTCCACCTCGAACCCGAGCCGCTCGGTCACCGCTCTCGCAATCCCCTCGACCTGCTCACGGGAGGGCTGCCGGTCCTCGTAGCCCCAGCCCCAGTGCTTGAGCCGCCGCGTCGCTGTGGCCACGCGCCGACCCTACCCCTCACCGACCTACCAATGCACCCCGCGCATCAGGTACGCGAAGGCGACGCCCTCGGTGGAGAGCTCCTCCTCCTTCTCCTTGCGGACCTTGCCGTCCTTCTTCGCCTCCTCGCCCTTGGCCGCGCTCGATTCCGGGAAGAGCTTGTAGGCGGTGTTGAGGATCGCGTCGGAGGCCTTGGGGGCCACGTTGTAGAGCAGCTCGCCGAAGTTGCCGAGCCGGGTCGCGACCTTCTTCGGCTTGCGGATCATCGCGTCGCAGATCATGTCGGCGGCCTCGTCCGGGGTGATCGTCGGGAAGGCGTCGTACATCTTCGTCGGGGCGATCATCGGCGTCCGGACGAGCGGCATGTGAATCGTCGTGATGTGGACGCCGTCGTCGACCACCTCGGAGGCGACGCAGCGCGACCAGGCGTCCAGGGCGGCCTTCGAGGCGACGTAGGCCGAGAAGCGAGGCGTATTCGTCTGCACGCCGATCGAGCTGATGTTGATGATGTGGCCGCCCTTCCGGCCTTTGCTGCGCTTTCGCATCGCGGGCAGGAAGCTGAGAATCAGCCGCAGAGCGCCGAAGTAGTTGAGCTGCATCGTCCGCTCGAAGTCGTGGAAGCGCTCGTAGGAGAGCTCGACGGAGCGGCGGATCGAGCGCCCTGCGTTGTTCACCAGAACGTCGACCCGCCCGTACTGCTCGAGCACCTCGTTCGCCATCCGTTCCACGTCGGCGATATCCGAGAGGTCGCACTGATGGATGTGGGCGGTGCCCCCCTGCTCCTCGATCTCGGCCCTCGTCTCCTCGAGCTTCTCGGGTGTCCTCGCGACGAGCAGGACCTCGGCGCCGGCGGCCGCGCACTTGATCGCGGTTGACTTGCCGATCCCGGACGACGCCCCGGTGATCAGAACGATCTTGCCTCCGATCGCGCCGGACAGCGAGCGGTCCTTGAACAGGTCGGGATCGAGGTTGCGCTCCCAGTAGTCCCACAACCGCTCCCCGTAGCTCGGCAGCGGGGGCACCGAGATCCCAGTTCCCTCGAGCGCCTCCTGCGATTTCGTCGAGTCGAAGTCGGTCGGGTAGTTGACGTAGACGAGAACCGATCGCGGGATCCCGAGGTCGGCGAGGACCTGGTCGCCGATCCGCTTCACCGGCGGCAGCATCGTCAGGCCCATCCGGATCTGCTTCGGGATGAACTCGAACATCTTCGAGTCGATCCGCATCACGGCCTCGGGCGCGTGAGCGGCCTTGGCGAAGGTGTTGATCACCTGCCCGGCCGTGAGCGGGTTCGGGTCGGTGAGGTGGAAGGCCTGACCGTCGAGCCCGTCAAGGTGCGCGATGTGATCCATCGCCTTGGCGACGAAGTCGACCGGGACGATATTGATCCGGCGTCCCTCGATCCCGACTCCGGGGAACCACTGCGGAAGGGCGTTGCGGGCCCGTTGCAGGAGCTTGAAGAAGTAGTAGGGACCGTCGATCTTGTCCATCTCGCCGGTCTCGGAGTGGCCGACGACGATCCCCGGCCTGTAGACCCGCCAGGGGACGTCGCACTCCTCGCGAACCACCGCCTCGGACTCATGCTTGGTCTGGAAGTAGGGGTGATTGTCGACCTTCTCGGCCTCGTCGAACATGTCCTCGGTGAACGTGCCCTTGTAGAGGCCTGCCGCCGCGATCGAGCTCACCATGTGAAAGCGCTTCGCCTCGAGCCCCTCGGCGAGCTTCACCGCCTCGCGGGTCCCCTCGACGTTCGCGACGCGCTGGCTATCCGCGTCGGCGGTCATGTCGTAGATCGCGGCGAGATGGAAGAAGTGGTCGATCTTCCCCCGGAGCTCCGCGATCTGGTCCCCGCAGCCGAGCTTCTCTTGGGAGATGTCGCCGATCACCGGGACGATTCGGCCCTCGCCCGCGCCCCAGCGGCTCCGGAGCTCCTCCAGCCGCCCCCGGGAACCCTCCCGAACGAGCACGTAGATCGTCCCCTCGCGCTCGAGCAGCTGCTCGACCAGGTTCCGGCCGATGAACCCGGTCGCTCCGGTGACGAAGTAGCTCATGTCCCCTGTTCCTCCAATCGGCTCCGCTCACCTCGGAACTTACACCGCGGTGAACGCGGCGGCCGAATTGCGACCCGACAGCGCAATAATCGGGGTGTGAGCCTCTACTTCGATCCAGCCGCGAAGCCCGATCCAGAGCACGAGGAGCGGCTCCGCGCAGCCGCTGCCCGCGTCGAGCTTCGCCCCGCGCAGCGGGCGGCCTGGGTCGGGACGCGCTCGCTCGCCTGCCCCGAGTGCGGCGTGCCGATCCGCATCTCCGGGTCGGTCGGCTGGCACGAGCCGATTCGCTGTGCATTCTGCGAGGCGGAGGCACCGACCCGGGAGTTCATCCGCGTTCAGGGCTGGCCCGCGGTCGACCTGATCGCCCGGATCGGTTAGCCCCAGGAGGGCGAATCGCAGCGTGTAGGCGGGACGGCCCAAGGCCATACAGTTACTGGGGGTATGTCCACCAAGCAACAGGTCCAGCTCCTGATGCCCGAGATGGGTGAATCGGTGACTGAGGGCACGGTGCTCGAGTGGCATGTCTCCGAGGGGGACTCGGTGGAGGAGGGCGAAACGATGGTGGAGGTCTCGACCGACAAGGTCGACGCCGAGGTCCCCGCTCCCGCCGCCGGAGCCGTGACAAAGATCCTGGTCCAGCCCGACGAGACGATCGAGGTCGGAAAGCCACTCGCGGAGATCGATCCGAACGGCGCCGGCGAGCCGGTCGCGGCCGAGGAACCAGCGGAACAGGAGCGGGAGGAGGCAGCTGAAGAGGCCCCCGAGGCCTCGAACGGCGGAGCCCCCGAAGCGGCCGAGGGAGAGTCCCTCCAAATCGTGATGCCGGAGATGGGCGAGTCGGTGACCGAGGGGACGGTCCTCGAATGGCACGTCTCGGAGGGCGACTCCGTCGAGGAAGGGCAGACGGTGGTCGAGGTCTCGACCGACAAGGTCGACGCCGAGGTTCCCGCACCGGCGAGCGGGACGATCGCGAGGATCATCGTCGGTCCCGACGAGACGATCGAGGTCGGCAAGCCGCTCGCGGAGCTGACCAAGGGGGCGGGCGCGGACGGCGACGGCGCGGCTCCTTCACCGCCCGCGATGAAGAAGGAAGGGATGGAGCCCGAGCCGGCGGCGCCCCTGGCCGAGTCGGGCGACGGCGCACGCGCGACGCCAATCGCGCGCCGTGCCGCCCAGGCCAACGGCGTTGACCTGGGGGGCGTGAAGGGGACGGGGCCGGGGGGCAAAATCACCAAGTCGGACGTCCTCGCCGCGGAGGGTGACGGGGCCACGGAGATCCGGGGGCGCTCCGGAGGCGCAGCCGGAGGAGCGACCCGTGATGTGTTCGCCGCCGAGGGTGAGGTCAAGGCCCTTCGCGGTCCGGCGGCGATGCTCGCCAAGGCGATGGAGGAGAGCCGGTCGATCCCGACCGCCACGTCGTTCCGGACGCTCGCCGTGGACACGCTCGACGCGAAGCGCAAGGCGCTCAACGGGGTGCTCTCCGAGCGCGGGATGAAGATCAGCTTCACCCACCTGATCGCATGGGCGATCGTTAAGGCGGCGCAGGAGTGGCCGGTGATGGGTCGCGCCTTCGAGGATCGCGACGGCAAGCCGACCGTGATCGAACCGGGCGCGACCAACCTGGGGATCGCCGTGGACGTCGAGCGGAAGGGCTCGAGGAGCCTGATGGTCCCGTGCATCAAGGGGGCCGACCGGCTCGACTTCGCGGGCTTCCACAGCTACTACGAGGAGCTGATCACGAAGACGCGGGAGAACAGCCTCACCGCCGACGACTTCCAGGGGACGAACATCAGCCTCACAAACCCGGGCGGCCTCGGCACGATCGCCTCCGTCCCCAGGCTGATGGCTGGTCAGGGCACGATCGTCGCCTGCGGCTCCCTGGCCTATCCGGTCGAGTGGAAGCATGCCCCGGAGAAGATCAAGGCGCTCGGGGTCTCCAAGGTGATGACGATGACCTCGACCTACGACCACCGGGTGATCCAGGGCGCGGAGTCGGGTTCGTTCCTGCGCCGGATCGAGGAGCTGCTCCAGGGAGAGGACTCGTTCTACGAGTCGGTCGCCACCGACCTCGGACTGGACCCGTCGGTCGTCACGAGCGCCCACGCCGCATCGGCCTCGGCGCCGCCGCTCCCCGTTCATGGGCTCCCCGGGGAGCCGACCCCGGCGGTGGCCGCAAAGCCCGACACCGAGCTGCTCCAGGCGGTTCAGGCGGCCACCTCGCTGCTGAAGGCGTACCGGACCCACGGGCACCTCGCAGCGAGGCTCGATCCGCTCGGCTCCAAGCCGAAGGGGGATCCCGCGATCCAGCCCGAGAACGTCGGCCTGACGCCGGAGATGATGGCCCAGATCCCCGCAGAGATCCTGCGGATCGGGGTCGAGGGCGAGACCCTGCTCGAGGCCCTGCCACGGATGCGGGAGGCCTACTGCGGGACGATCGGCTACCAGATCGAGCATCTCTCCTCGCACCAGCAGCGGATGTGGCTGCGGGACATGATCGAAACGGGGTGGCACCGCAAGCCGCTCGACCCGGAGGAGAAGGGCCGGCTGCTCGATCGGTTGATCGCGGTGTTCGGCTTCGAGCGCTTCCTCGAGAAGGCCTACCTGGGGCAGAAGATGTTCTCGATCGAGGGGCTTGACGCCGTGGTCCCGATGCTCGACGAGGTGTTCGAGATGGCCCACACCGAGGGAGCCGATGACGTCGTGATCGGGATGGCGCACCGCGGGCGCCTCAGCGTCCTTGCCCACAACATCGGCCGGCCGGTGGAGGAGATCCTGGCGGAGTTCGAGGGCGCGAAGGCGATCGAGGCCGTCAAGTCGCTCGCCGCGATCCCGACCGGAGGAACCGGGGACGTCAAGTACCACTACGGCCACGGCGGGGTCTACCGGACGCGCGACAGATCCGAGATCCAGGTCCGGCTGTATCCGAATCCGAGTCACCTCGAATTCGTCGATCCCGTCGTCACCGGGGCCGCCCGGGCCGCCCAGACGACGACGGAGAACGGGCGACTCGAGCACGATCCGATGTGCGCGGTGCCGGTGCTCCTCCACGGCGACGCGGCCTTCCCGGCTCAGGGCGTGGTCGCGGAGACGCTCAACCTTCAATCGCTGAAGGGGTACGCGACCGGCGGGACCGTCCACATCATCCAGAACAACCAGATCGGGTTCACGACGGATCCCGAGGAGGGGCGGTCGACCCCCTACGCGGCCGACATGGCGAAGGGCTTCAACATCCCGATCATTCACGTCAACGCCGACGACCCCGAGGGATGCCTCGCGGCGGTCCGGCTCGCGATGGCCTACCGGGAGCGCTGGGGCCGCGACGTCGTGATCGACCTGATCGGGTACCGGCGCTTCGGTCACAACGAGACCGACGAACCCGCCTACACCCAGCCGCTGATGGCGGCGAAGATCAAGGACCATCCCCCGGTCAGCCAGCTGTATGCGGAGGCGCTGGTCAAGGAGGGCGTCGTCACGCCGGACGAGGTGGAAGAGAGAGTTAACGAGCGGCAGGCGGCGCTGAAGAGCGCCCACGGGGAGCTCCGGCGCAGCATCGAGTCCGGCGAGTACGCCGACCCGACCGCGACCGGGACCGGCGAGCTCGACCGGTCGCGAAGCCCGAGCGTGGAGACCGAGGTCTCCGAGGAGCGGCTGCGGGAGCTGAACGGGGAGCTGCTCCGCGTGCCCGACAGCTTCACGATCCACCGGAAGCTGCGAAAGCCGCTCCTGAAGCGACTCGAGGCGATCGACGACGGAAAGATCGAGTTCGGTCACGCCGAGGCCCTCGCCTTCGCCTCGCTGCTCACCGAGGGTGTGCATATCCGGCTGACCGGCCAGGACACGGAGCGGGGCACCTTCTCCCACCGTCACCTCGTGCTCCACGATGAGAAGACCGGGCTGCGCTACGCCCCGATTCAGAACCTGGCGAAGGCGAAGGCCCCCTTCGAGCTGCACAACAGCCCGCTCTCGGAGATCGCCTGCCTCGGATTCGAGTACGGCTACTCGGCTGCATCCCCGAACAGCCTGGTTCTGTGGGAGGCGCAGTTCGGCGACTTCGGCAACGCCGCCCAGGTGATCATCGACAGCTTCATCGTCTCCGCCGAGGCGAAGTGGGGGCAGACCTCGCGTCTCACACTCCTCCTCCCGCACGGCTACGAGGGCGCCGGGCCCGAGCACTCGAGCGCCCGGATCGAGCGCTTCATTCAGCTGGCCGCCGAGGGCAACATCAGGGTCGCCAACCCGACCACCGCGGCCCAGTACTTCCACCTGCTTCGCCGTCAGGCGCTGATCGCGAAGGCCCGGCCGATGGTGGTCTTCACTCCGAAGGGCCTCCTACGACTGCCCCGGGCGACCTCGGCGTTGCCCGAGCTGTCCTATGGCTCGTTCCAGTTCGTCCTCGACGATCCGCTCGCGCGTGACCGCAGGGAGAAGGTGGAGCGGCTCGTCCTCTGCAGCGGGAAGGTCTACTACGACATCGACGCCGCTCCGAAGCGCGAGGAGACAGGGACCGTCGCGATCGCGCGGGTCGAGCTGCTCTATCCGTTCGCGAAGGAGCAGATCGAGAAGCTGATCTCGAGCTACCCGAGCGTGGCGGAGATCGTCTGGGCGCAGGAGGAGCCGCGGAACATGGGCGCCTGGTCGGTGATGCAACGACGGATGCCGGAGCTGGTGCCCGAGGGCGTCGAGTTCGGCTACGTCGGACGGCCGCCGCGGGCAAGCCCTGGCGAGGGCTATGCGATCGCCCACACCAACGAGCAGGAGCGGATCGTCCTCACGGCCCTGATGGGCAAGGCCGACCCGGCATAGCCGGGACGCCGGCCGGCCGCTAGTTTGACCCGATGGCCGCCGAGCGGCGCGTTCACCCTCTCCCACGGCCGGTTCCCGGGCGGCTCTTCCCCTGGGTGAAGGCGGCATCCTGGATCGAGCTCGGCCTGTTCGCGGCGCTCCTCTTCTTCTGGCTCGCGCCGGGGTACGAGGGCGAGACAGCGCTCTTCGGGCTCCTCCACGGCCTCGGGTACATCGGGCTCTGCGTCCTGATCTTCGTCGCGATCATCCGCCGGCAGGTTCCGTGGCCGCTGCTGGCGGCGACGCTGACTCCACTCGGACCGGTCGGGAGCGTGATCGGGATCGAGCTGATCGAGCGACGCGGCTGGGGAATTGACCGCGAGGTGTTGACACCGCGAGACAAAACGGTGGATAATCAGGCGACAGGCGGGAGGACGTACTAACTTGACAAAGACTCGTCCCCGGGCCAGTCCCGCCTCCGGGGGCGATCGCGTCGGAAATCCCTCCCTGGCTACCGACGCGCAGGCGTGGCGCGGGCCGTGTGGACCCCCTGCCTCCCGCGGCCCCGCCACGCCGCTGCTTTTCTGGTTTCGCGAAACCGTCGGAGGACGGGCGGACTACCGGGACTTCAGATCGCGCAGCACGCGATGGAGGATGCCGCCGTTCTGGAAGTAGCTGACCTCGTTCGGCGTATCGATCCGGACCCTCGCCTCGAAGCTGACATCGTCGCCGCCCTCCCGCCTGGCGATCACGGTCACGGTCTCCGCCTCTCCGTCCTTCAGGTCGGAGATGTCGAAAACCTCATCTCCCGCGAGCGCATCCTCGAGCTGGTCGGCATCGGCGATCTGGAGGGGGAGGACCCCCATCCCGATCAGGTTCGAGCGGTGGATGCGCTCGAAGCTCTCGGCGATCACCGCCCGCACGCCGAGTAGCGAGGTTCCCTTCGCCGCCCAGTCGCGGGACGAGCCAGAGCCGTACTCCTTCCCGGCGAGGATCACCAGCGGCACGCCTTCCTCGGCGTAGCGCATCGCCGCCTCGTAGATCGTCGTCTCCTCGCCATCCGGAAAGTGGCGCGTGAATCCACCCTCCCGCCCGACCAGCGCGTTACGCAGCCGGACGTTCGCGAAGGTGCCACGGATCATCACCTCGTGGTTCCCGCGCCGCGAGCCGTAGGAATTGAACTCCCTGACCTCCACCCCCTGCTCGATCAGCCACCTCCCGGCGGGGCTGTCCTTCTTGATCGCCCCGGCCGGGGAGATGTGGTCGGTCGTCACCGAGTCGCCGAGGACGGCGAGCACCCGCGCCCCCCTGATCGGTTCGACCTGCTTGGGCTCGGGGTCCATCCCCTGGAAGAAGCTCGGCTTGCGCACGTACGTGGAGTCGGGCCAGGTGTAGCGGCCTCCCTCGGGCACCTCGATCTGCCGCCAGCGCTTGTCGCCCGTGAAGACGTCGGCGTAGCTCTTGGTGAACATGTCGGAGCGAATCGCGTCGGCGACGACCTCCTTGATCTCGTCGCTGCTCGGCCAGATCTCCGAGAGGTGCACGGGCTCCCCGTCGGCGTCTCGCCCGAGCGGCTCGGTGGTCAGGTCGATGTCCATCCGGCCGGCGAGCGCGTACGCCACCACCAGCGGCGGCGACGCGAGGTAGTTGGCCCTCGTGTCCGGGTTGATCCGGCCCTCGAAGTTGCGATTGCCGGAGAGCACGGAGCAGACGACCAGGTCGTTCTCGTTCACCGCCTTCGAGATCTCTTCGGGAAGCGGGCCGGAGTTCCCGATGCAGGTCGTGCAGCCGTAGCCGACCAGGTTGAACTGCAGCAGGTCGAGCGGCTTGTCGAGCCCGGACTTCTTCAGGTAGTCGGTGACGACCGTCGACCCCGGGGCGAGCGAGGTCTTCACCCAGGGCTTCCGGCCGAGGCCACGCTCGAGCGCCTTCTTCGCGAGCAACCCGGCCCCGAGCATCACCGACGGGTTCGACGTGTTCGTGCAGCTCGTGATCGCTGCGATCACGACCATCCCGTGGTCGAGCTCGACCGTCTGACCATCCTCGAGCTGGACCGGGACAGCATCGCTGGTCCGCCGCTCCTCTGCGAGGGCGGTCCGCCCGGCGCGGCGCGGCTTGCCGGCGCGACCGTCGTGGTCCTCGGCGGGCGGGTCCGAGGCGGGAAAGGACTCGGCGATCGCCTCATCGAGCATGTTCCCGAGCTCCTCGCCGGCCTCGGGATCCCATTCCTGCATCCCCTCGAGGAACGCGTTCTTCGCGTTCACGAGAGCGATTCGGTCCTGGGGCCGCTTCGGGCCTGCGATGCTCGGCTCGACCTCGCCGAGGTCGAGGTCCAGGGTGTCGCTGAAGGTGGGGTCCTCGGAGCCGTCGTCGTGGAAGAGGCCCTGCTCGCGGGTGTAGGCGTCGACCAGTTCGATCTGCTCGGTGGGCCGGCCGGTGAACTCCAGGTAGCGAAGGGTCTCAGCGTCGATCGGGAAGATCGCGCAGGTCGAGCCGAACTCCGGCGACATGTTGCCGATCGTCGCCCTGTCCGCCAGACCGAGTCCCGAGATCCCCGGGCCGAAGAACTCGACGAACTTCGAGACGACGCCTCGCTCGCGAAGCATCTCGGTCACGGTCAGGACCAGGTCGGTGGCGGTCGCGCCCTCGCGCAGCTCCCCGGTGAGCCTGAACCCGATCACCTGGGGCAGGAGCATCGAGATCGGCTGGCCGAGCATCGCCGCCTCGGCCTCGATCCCGCCCACGCCCCAGCCGAGGACGCCGAGCCCGTTGATCATCGTCGTGTGCGAGTCGGTGCCGACCAGCGTGTCCGGGTAGGCCTCGGTCACGCCATCCACCTCGCGAGTCCAGACGCAGCGGCCGAGGTACTCGAGGTTCACCTGGTGGCAGATCCCTGTCGCGGGCGGCACGACGCGGAAGCGCTCGAACGCGGTCTGACCCCAGCGGAGGAAGGCGTAGCGCTCGCCGTTTCGCTCGTAGTCGCGCTCCGCGTTGATCTCGAACGCGCGCGCGTTCCCGAACGCGTCGACCTGGACCGAGTGGTCGATCACCAGGTCGACGTCGACCTGTGGGTTGATCGCCGCCGGATCGCCGCCCAGCTCCTCCATCGCGTCCCGCATCGCGGCGAGGTCGACCACGGCCGGAACCCCGGTGAAGTCCTGCATTAGCACCCTGGCGGGCTGGAACGGGATCTCGACCGAGGGCTCCGCCCTGGCGTCCCATGTCGCGATCGCCTCGACGTCGTCGGAGCTCACCGCGGTTCCGTCCTCGAGGCGTAGCGCGTTCTCGAGCAGCACCTTGAGCGAGTACGGAAGCCGCGCGACGTCGAACTTCTCCTGAAGCGCATCGAGTCGGTGGATCTCGAACTCGCGATCGCCGACTTCGAGGGTCGATTGCGCTCCGAAGCTATTGCTGGCGCTCACCTTCTCAGTATTACCAGTGCGCCCTATCTCTTATCCGCCTGGCCCTCGGCGAGCTTCTCGGCGATCCTCTCGGCGCCTCCACGGCGCTGAAGACGCGCCGCCCACTCCGGGTGCCGGTAGCCCACTTCCGTGACGAAGCGAAAGCGACGCGGAGCAACCGTGATCTCGTTGCGGTTCCGCTCGATCGCTCGGGTGACGGCCCTTGCGACCTTCTTCGGGGTGGTGCTGCCGAGTCCCGGCGGGGCCTTGGACCCTGAGTCGTGGAACATCCCGGCCTCGCTCACGAAGCCCGGCGAAACCACCGAGACGCCGACACCGTGCGGGTGGAGATCCTCCCGCAACGCGAAGGAGAACCCCCGGAGCCCGAATTTCGTCGCGTTGTAGACCGACGAGCGCGGGGAGCTCACCTTCCCCGACAGAGAGGAGATGAAGACGATGTGGCCCTGGCCCTTGCGCTCGAGTTCCGGCGCCAGCGCGCGCGCCATCGCGATCGGGGACTCGAAGTTGACCCGCAGCGCCCGCTCGAGGTCGCGAGAGCTGAAGCTCTCCAACTTGCCCGTGGCGGGAAGGGCGGCGTTGGCGATCAGCACGTCGACGTCGCCGGCGTCCCTCGCGAGCTTCTCCGCCGCGCCGGACTCGGCGAGGTCCGCGACGATCGCCTCGTGGCGGCGAGCCCCGCCCGGCAGCGATCGCGCGAGCTGCTGAAGCTCATCCTTCCTCCGCGAGCTGAGCACCAGCTTCGCACCGTGGCCGGCGAGCTCCTCGGCGATCGCGCGTCCGAGCCCCCCGGTCGCGCCGCTCAGCAGCACCCGCTTCCCCTCGAGATCCACGGCCCGACAACCCTACGAGATCGGCGACTGGGCCGGGAAGCACCCCCGGAGGTCAACTCCACCGAGCCGGTGCGGTTTGTGAGGACTTCTTCACAGAACCGCGAGGCCTGCTAGCCTTCCGCCAGATCGACACGCCGAATCTCGTCCCCGTCACGGTGGGACGAGAGCGGGGGAACCAGAGCAGTTGGGGCGAATCCACCCAGGGTGGGGACGCGAGCTCCTTTAGCGTCAGCCCGTCAGCTAACCCCGTAGGCCGACGAAGGAGGGTTCTCGGTCGATGGAACTCAGGAGAAAGCGCAGGGTTGGCCTGGCAGGGCTCCTGCTGATCGGTTCGCTGGCAGGTGCGGTGCCGGCGGCGGCGCAGACGGGCGGGGTGCCTGGTGGGACCACGACGAGCAGCACCACGACGACGACGCCGGCGCCCTCGGGCACCATGGCGGCGCTTCAGCCGGATGGCTCCGCGGTCGCGCCGGGGGGCGCGCCCCGGCCGGTTCGCAAGGCGATCAACGCCGGCAACAGGATCCGCACCAAGCCCTACATCTGGGGCGGCGGGCATCGCAAGTGGAAGTCGAAGGGTTACGACTGCTCCGGAGCGGTCAGCTACGTGCTGCACGCCGCGGGCCTGCTGAAGCGCCCGCTCGCGTCTGGCCCCCTGATGCGGTGGGGAACACCCGGCTTCGGGTCCTGGATCACCGTCTACACCAACCCCGGCCACGCGTTCGTGGTGATCGCCGGGCTGCGCTTCGACACCTCGGCGGTCGGCGAATCGCTCAACCAGGGCAGCGGCCCGCGGTGGCGTACCACCGCACGCAGCGGAGCGGGCTACGCGGCGCGGTTCTGGCCGGGCGTCTAGCGCCCGCAGGGACGGCGTCCGACCCGTCGAATCAACGATCGTGCGTGCTGTTACTAGCAATCCACGGGCCTCTGCAAAGGAACATTCACGTTTGCTAAGGTCCCGCGCCAGTTACGCCGAGTCCCTTCTCCACCCCGGAGAAGGGAGCGGGGGAACCAGATATCGGGGCGAACCCACGGAAGTAGAGCGTGGGGGCGCAGGCTCCTTCAGCGCCAGCCCGTCAGCTAACCCCGCAGGCCTGCAAAGGAGAACTGGTTGATGCGAGACACACTCAACGTGAAGCGTCGCCTAGCAGTCGCGGGACTGACGGTGGCGTGCACGCTGGCGGTCGCGATTCCAGCCTCGGCGCAGACCGGCGGAACCGCGACGCCGGGCAGCACGACCACCACGACCACTACCTCCCCGGCCCCGGCGCCGGTCGGACCGCCCGGCCGCGCCAAGCTGCGCAAGGACGGCACCGCGGTCGCTCCTGCCGACGCCCCGGCTGAGATCCAGGCTGCGATCGCGGCGGGCAACGCGATCAAGGCGATGCCATACCGCTGGGGCGGCGGCCACCGGACCTTCTACGACTCCGGCTACGACTGCTCCGGCGCGGTGAGCTACGTCCTCCACGGCGCCGGGATGCTCGAGAGCCCGATGACTTCCGGCGGTTTCGCCTCGAGCTGGGGCGCGCCAGGCAAAGGTCGCTGGATCACCGTCTTCGGCAACGCGGGCCACGTCTACATGGTGGTCGCCGGACTGCGGTTCGACACCTCCGCGGTCGGCGAGAAGCTCAACCAGGGCAGTGGGCCGCGGTGGCGCAAGACGAAGCGGAAGCCGCGCGGCTACGCCATGAAGTACTTCCCCGGCTTCTAGGCACGCGGCAAACCGATCCTTCCTCCGGCTGCGGGCCGGAAGCTGAGCCCGCTCGCGGGCCGCCCGGGTCGCGATGGCCAAGGCGCGCCGCAAAGATTGTCCAACGCGGCCCGACGAAACGTACAGCGCTGGGATATACCTTCCCCTGGTGAGCGACACGCCCGACGTCCGGCTGGAGGGGGTCAGCAAGCGCTACGGCGAGGTGGTCGCGGTGGAGTCGCTCGATCTCGAGATCCAGCGGGGCGAGTTCTTCACCCTTCTCGGGCCCTCGGGCTCGGGCAAGACGACCACGCTCCGGATGATCGCGGGCTTCGAGGAGCCCGACACCGGCGCGGTCGAGCTCGGGGGACGGGACGTCACCGGGCTCGCCGCCTACGACCGCGCGGTGAACACGGTGTTCCAGGACTACGCGCTTTTTCCCCACATGAGCGTGGGCGACAACGTCGAGTACGGCCTGCGGGTGAAGGGCGTCGACAAGGCTGAGCGCCGCAGGCGCGCCTCGGAGGCACTAGCGACGGTGAGACTGCCCGGCTACGAGAGCCGGCGGGCGAACCAGCTCTCCGGCGGCCAGCAGCAGCGCGTGGCCTTGGCTCGGGCGATCGTGAACGAGCCGCGGGTTCTGCTTCTGGACGAGCCGCTCGGCGCCCTCGACCTGAAGCTGCGCGAGCAGATGCAGGTCGAGCTGAAGGCGATCCAGGAAGAGGTGGAGATCACGTTCATCTATGTGACCCACGACCAGGAGGAAGCGCTGACGATGTCCGATCGGATCGCCGTCTTCAACGACGGGCGAATCGAGCAGACCGGACCCCCGGCCGAGATCTACGAGCGGCCGGACAACGCGTTCGTCGCCGGTTTCGTCGGCGTCTCGAACCTGCTCGAGCGAGACGGCCGCCGGTTCACCGTGCGCCCCGAGAAGGTGACGCTGATCGAGAACGGAAGCGCGCCGAAGGGCCTGCACGTCGAGGCGGGGACGATCAAGGACGTCTCCTATGCGGGGATGGTCACCCGCTACTTGGTCGACCTCGAGGGCGGCGGAGAGCTTCAGGTCGTCAGACAAAACCTCGAGACCTCCTCAGCGGAGGCTCAGGAACAGAGAGGAAAGAAAGTCAAAATCGGCTGGCGCGCGGATCACACCGTCGCCGTCGAGGGAGAGGAGGAGCGAAAGTGAGCCGACTGAGAGCTCACCCCGCCTGGGCACCCCTGCTGATTGTCGTCGGGTTGGCCCTATTCATGCTGGTCTTGGCCGGCTGCGGGGACGACGATGACGATGGTGATGGCGATACGACCGCTGCGCTCACGGAGGTTGGCCCTGGTGAGGGCGAGCTGAACATCATCTGCTGGGCCGGCTACTGCGAGGACGGCTCGACCGATCCCGCCGTGGACTGGGTGACCGATTTCGAGAACGAGACCGGCTGCCAGGTCAACGTCAAGATCGGGAACACCTCGGACGAGATGGTGACGCTGATGCGCACCGGGCAGTACGACGGTGTCTCGGCCTCGGGTGACGCGACGGGCCGCCTGATCGAGGGCGGCGACGTCGATCCGGTCAATGTGGACCTGGTCCCGAACTACGCCGACATCTTCCCGGCGCTCAAGGACCAGCCTCACAACACCGTCGACGGCGTCAACTACGGGATCCCCCACGGTCGCGGCGCCAATCTGCTCATGTACAACACCGAGCAGGTGAAGCCCGCCCCGACGTCGTGGGGCGCGGTCTTCGACCCGGCGGAGGCCTCGAAGCAGACGGGCAAGGTCACTGCCTACGACAGTCCGATCTACATCGCTGACGCGGCGCTGTACCTGCGTGAGCACAACCCCGAGCTCGGGATCGAGAACGTCTACGAGCTCGACGAGGAGCAGTTCAACGCCGCGATCGACCTGCTGAAGCAGCAGAGGCAGAACGTCGGCGAGTACTGGTCCGACTACACCAAGGAGGTCGAGGCGTTCGCGAACGGCGACAGCACCATCGGCACGACCTGGCAGGTGATCACCAACCTGCTCCAGGACGAGGATGCGCCGGTCGAGAACACCCTGCCCGAGGAAGGCTCGACGGGATGGTCCGACACCTGGATGCTCAGCTCGGAGGCCGAGCATCCGAACTGCATGTACCTGTGGATGGACCACGTCGTCAGCCCGGAGGTGAATGCGCAGATCGCCGAGTACTTCGGCGAGGCTCCGGCCAACGAGAAGTCCTGCGCACTGACCGAGGTCAAGAACCACTGCGAGATATTCCACGCAGATGATGAGGAGTTCTTCGACCAGATCGAGTACTGGACCACTCCGACCAAGGACTGCGGCGACGACCGCGGCGAGGTCTGCAAGACCTACGACGAGTGGGTCCAGGGCTGGACGGAAGTAAAGGGTTGATCCGATAGGGGATCGACTGATCGATACCGATTCGTGGAAGCGGCCGGCGTAGGCGAAAGGCCGCAGAGGAGGTCGGCGGGCCGCAGGCTCGCCGACCTCTTCCACGGTCGGCGCGGCGCCCAGGTCGCCGCGTTCCTGGCGGCGCCGCTCACCTGGTTGGTCGTCGTCTATCTCGGATCGCTGGCGATCCTCTTCGTCACCGCCTTCTGGCACCTGGACGACTTCACCGGGGAGATCGAGCGCGGCTTCAGCTTCGAGAACTTCCAGACTCTGATCGAGCAGGACGTCTACCGCTCGATCGCGGGGCGGACGATCGGAGTGGCCGCCCTGGTCACGGTCACGGACGCGCTGCTCGCCTTCCCGATCGCCTTCTACATGGCAAAGGTGGCCTCACCCCGGGTACAGGGGCTGCTCGTGGTCGCTGTCCTGATGCCGCTTTGGTCGAGCTACCTGGTCAAGGTCTACGCCTGGCGGACGATCCTGAGCGAGGAGGGGGCCCTGAACTGGGCGCTCGGCCCGATCGGATTGAGCACTCCGGACGGCGACATCTTCCGGCTCTGGCTCGTGATGAGCTACCTCTGGCTGCCCTTCATGGTGATTCCGATCTATGCCGGGCTCGAGCGGATCCCCGATTCCCTCCTCTCGGCGTCGCAGGATCTCGGTGCGGGGCCGGGAACGACCTTCCGCCGCGTGATCCTGCCGCTCGCGTTCCCGGCGGTCGTCGCCGGATCGATCTTCACGTTCTCGCTGACACTGGGCGACTTCATCGCGCCGCAGCTCGTCTCCAGCACCCAGTTCATCGGCAACGTCGTCTACACCAACGTCGGGATCGCCAACAACCTGCCGCTCGCGGCGGCGTTCGCGGCCGTGCCCGTGATCGTGATGATCCTGTACCTGCTGATGGCGCGCCGGCTTGGGGCGTTCGAGCAGCTATGAGGCTCTCGCGGCGAGCGGCCATCCTCCTCAGGGTCGGGACCGGGATCACCCTGGCGTTCATCTACATCCCCCTGATCGTGATCGCGATCTACGCCTTCAGCGAGTCGCGACTGCTCGAGTGGCCTCCGCCGGGGCTGACGCTCGATTGGTTCGAGAAGGCGTTCGAGAACGAGGGGGCCCGGAACGCGCTCTGGACGTCGGGGAAGGTGGGGCTCGCCGCGACCGCGTTGGCGCTTCTGCTTGGCACGCTGGCCTCGATCGCGGTCGCCCGATACCGGTTCTTCGGCCGGGAGACGATCTCGTTCCTGGTGATCCTGCCGATCGCGCTCCCCGGGATCGTCACCGGTATGGCCCTGAACGCCACCTACACCCAGATCCTCGCGATCGATCTCGGGCTGTTCACGATCGTCACCGCGCACGCGACGTTCTGCATAGTCGTCGTCTACAACAACGTGATCGCCAGGTTGCGCCGGATGTCCGCCTCCTTCGAGGAGGCCTCGGCCGATCTCGGGGCTCACCCCTGGCAGACGTTCAGGTTCGTCACCCTGCCGACCATGCGCACCGCGATGGTCGCCGGGGCGCTGCTCGCCTTCGCCCTCTCCTTCGACGAGATCATCGTCACCACGTTCACCGCCGGCGCCGATCAGACCCTGCCGATATGGATCTTCACGAACCTCTCGCGGCCGAACCAGCTCCCGATCGTGAACGTCGTCGCCGTGATCGTGATCCTGCTCTCCGCGATCCCCGTCTACCTGGCCCACCGGCTGACCCGGGAGGAGAGCATCAGCCCGCGTGGCGGAACGGCGATCGCCGAGTCGACGGCGGTGCCGTAGCGGTACCGAGAGCCGATCCTCTAGGATCGCGCGTCGCTCGACCCTCTGTCGCGCCGCGGCGCTCTTTCCGGACCGCAGGAGTGTTCAAAGCCAATCGTGACCATCCGACGAACACTGCCCGCGCTCGTCCTACTGATCGCCCTGCTCGCGACGTCGCAGGCGAGCGCACAGAGGCCCGGCGGCGCCGGGCACAACCCGCCGACGAGGAAGCTGGAGGCGGCGTTCAAGATCGCCCTGTACTGGCGCTCGGTGAGCGAGGACGGCTGCTACCCGTCCCCGAGCCGGACCGCAAGGCTGATCGCGGAGGAGAGCCCGTTGAGGACGGGCGTCGCCCACTCGCCCGGGTCGGTCGGCCGGATGGGGGTCGTCTTTGTGATCAGGGGGAGCAACTGCAACAAGATCCGGATGGCTCTCCGGCACCCCTCCGGCCTCTACGTGCTCGATTCGGCGAAGGGAACGATCCGCGTGCTCGGCCGCCGCGGGGCGAAGAGCGACCCCGGGAAGCCGGGCCCCGCCCGGGGGGTAAGGCTGATCGAGAGGACGTTCAAGATGACCAAGCTGGAGGAGCAGGCGCGATTCGAGGTGTTCTGCCCCGGTGGGACCTTCCCGCTCGGCGGGGGGACGATCACCCACCAGCTTCCCGACCCGGATGGCGAGGGGATCTACGTTCACTCATACGAGCGGCTCGGCGCCCAGCGCGGCTTCCACGTCAGCCCGATCCTCTTCGACCCTTCGAGGGAATCCACCGACACGCGCGAGATCACCGTCCAGGTCGTCTGCGGGCGCGGGCTCGAATCGGCGACGCCCACGCCGCACAAGACCGTTTTCATCAAGTCGGGCGAGATCCGATCGGCGACCGCGCGCTGCCCGAAGGGCCAACAGCTGGTCACCGGCGGCTTTCAGCGGACGAACTTCGGCGCCGACGGCGGCAACTACGTCACCGAGTCGCGCGCGGTGGGCCCCCGCGCCTGGCGGGTGAGCGGCTCGGCGTTCCCCCTCGGCGGGGGCGAGCTCACCGCGATCGCCTACTGCGTGAGGCAGAAGCGCCCGATCCTCACCGAAGTCTCGTCGTCGACCGCCGTTCCAGCGGGGCAGGCGGCGTCGGCGACGACTCCACGCTGCCCGGATGGCCTCCGGCTGACAACCACCGGCTTCAGCACGAACGGCGACCGCGAGGCGTTCTACGTCGGCAGCTCGCTGAACGACGACGGAAGCTCGACGGCGACCGCCTTCGGCCACTTCGGCGCGGTTCCGAGCCTGACCGCCTACGGCTACTGCATTCGGGTCAAGGGCAAATAGAGCGGGCTCAACCCAGATTCGCCATCACGTGCTTGATGTTGGTGTAGTCCTCCAGCGAGTACATCGACAGGTCCTTGCCGTAGCCGGACTGCTTGTAGCCGCCGTGCGGCATCTCGGACGCGATCGGGATGTGATCGTTGATCCAGACGCAGCCGAATCGGAGCGCCTTCGAGACCCGCAGCGCCCGACCGACGTCCCGGGTCCAGACCGAGGCGGCGAGCCCGTAGCGCGTCCCGTTAGCCCACTCGATCGCCTTCTCCTCGCTGGTGAACGGCTGGACGGTGATCACCGGGCCGAAGATCTCGTTTTGGATCATCTCGTCCTTCTGCTTCAGTCCGGCGACCACGGCCGGCTTCATGAAGAAGCCCGGCCGGCGGGCCCGCTTGCCGCCGGTGACGACCTCCGCCTGCTCCGGCCTGCGCTCGAGGAACCCCTCGACCCGCTCGAGCTGACGCTCCGAGTTCACCGGGCCCAGCGTGGTATTGCCGTTCATCGTGTCGCCGATCCGCAGACCGCCGGCCTGCTCGGCGAGTCCTGACACGACGTTGTCGTAGACCTTCTTCGAGGCAAGCACGCGGGTAGCGGCGGTGCAGTCCTGACCGGCGTTGTAGTAGCCGGTCCCCGCGATCGTCTCCATCGCGGTCTCCATGTCGACGTCGTCGAAGACGACCACCGGCGCCTTTCCGCCGAGCTCGAGGTGGACGCGCTTCAGGGTGTCGGCCGCCTCGCGGGCGATCCACGTGCCGGTCTCCGGCGAGCCGGTCAGGGAGACCATGTCGACCTCGGGGTGCTTGACGAGGGAGGCGCCTGTCGGATCGCCGTGGCCGCCGATGAAGTTCGCGACCCCCGCCGGCAGGTGCTCCGCGCAGATTTCCGCCAGCGGGCCGAGCGTGGTGACCGGGGTGGTCTCGGCGGGCTTCAGAACGACCGCGTTGCCCGCCGCGAGCGCCGGGGCGATCTTCCAGATCGCCATCATCAGCGGGTAGTTCCAGGGGGTGATCTGACCGACCACGCCGACCGCCTCGCGCCGGACGAACGAGGTATAGCCCTCCAGGTACTCACCGGCGGCGCGACCTTCCAGATTGCGAGCCGCCCCTGCGAAGTAGCGCAGGTTGTCGACGATGAACGGGATCTCGTCGTCGAAGAAGGCCGAGCGAGGCTTCCCCGCATCCGCCGCTTCGAGATCCGCGATCTCCTCGGCCCGCTCCTCGATCGCGTCGGCCATCTTCAGCAGCCGGTTCGAGCGCTCACCTGGCGTCGCCGTCGACCACTCGTCGAAGGCGTTCCTGGCGGCCTTGACCGCCGCGTCCACGTCCCGCTTGCTCGACAGCGGCGCCCTGGCGATCGTCTCGCCCCTCGCGGGATCGATCACGGCCTCGCGCTCGCCGTCGACGGGCGGAACGAACTTGCCGCCGATCATGTTGCTGAGCGTGCGAGCCCTCGGCTTCGAGTTCCGGCTCTTCCTGGAACTCCGCGTTGCGGTTGCGGTGGCCATCTCAGTCCTCCTTGGTCAGGCTTTCTGTCTCTGGGCGAGCACCTCTTCGACCGGCGTGTGCTCGACGCCGACTCCTTCGGCGACGGCCGGATGGGTGACCTTACCGGCGGCGACGTTGATGCCGAGGCGAAGGCCAGGGTCGCGGCGAGCCGCGCCTGCGACGCCGTGGTTGGCGAGGGCGAGCACATACGGCAGGGTGGCGTTGGTCAGAGCATAGGTCGCCGTGATCGGCACCGCGCCGGGCATGTTCGCGACGCAGTAGTGGGTGATCCCGTCGACCTCGAAGGTCGGGTCCCGGTGGGTGGTTGGGTGGGATGTCTCGAAGCATCCTCCCTGGTCGATCGCGACGTCCACCAGCACGGAATGGCGTTGCATCAGCCCGAGCTGCTCCCGCCGCACCACGTTCGGCGCGCGCGCGCCGTGGACGAGCACCGCCCCGATCACGAGGTCGGCCCGAGGCAGCATCTCCTCGACGGCGAGGGTCGAGGAGAAGACCGTCGAGGCGCGCCCCCCGAAGGCGACGTCGAGCTCGCGAAGCCGATCGATCGAGACGTCGTATACGAACACGTCCGCCTCCATCCCGATCGCGATAAAGGCGGCGTTCATCCCGACGGCGCCGCCGCCGATCACCATCACCGTCGCGGCCGCGACCCCGGGGACGCCCCCGAGCAGGATGCCTCGGCCGCCGAGAGGCTTCTCGAGGAAGAACGCCCCCGCCTGGGTCGCGATCTTGCCCGCGATCTCGCTCATCGGAGCGAGCAGAGGCAGGCGGCCGTGCGAATCCTCGACGGTCTCGTAGGCGACGCAGGTCGCGCCGGACTCCTGAAGCCCCTTCGTCAACTCGGGAGCGGGCGCCAGGTGCAGGTAGGTGAACAGGGTCTGGGCCGGGCGCAACATCTCCACCTCGCGGGGCTGCGGCTCCTTCACCTTGAGCGCCACCTCCGCGGCCTCGAAGACGGCCGGTGCGTCCGGGACGATCTCCGCTCCCTGCGACTCGTACGCCTCGTCGGCGATCGCGCTCCCCTCCCCCGCACCGGCCTGGATCACGACCTCGTGACCGCGGTCGGTGAGCTCGCGCGCGCCCGCGGGAGTCAGGGCGACGCGATATTCCTCCTCCTTGACCTCCGTCGGGACGCCGATCTTCATGCGGACGCCGCCTCGATCTCGCCGATCTCGAACCGGACGCCGCGGGTCTGGAGCTCGCCGAACATCTCGTCCGCGTCGACGCAGAGCTCCGGCGGCAGTGCTCCGGCGGCGGTGATCCGTCCCCTCGCCAGCAGCCTCACCGCCGCGGCCGCGACCGAACCGGTGGAGAGGATCCCGCCGCCCAGCCCCCACGCTTCGTGCGGCGGCGTGACGCTCGCGACCCGGAGCACCCTCTCGCCGCTCGTCGCCTCGACGACGTGCGCCGAGATCGTGTTGGGGGAGGGGGGCGAAGCGGAGCGCGCCGCATCGGCCACTCGCTCCTCGCTCGCCTCCGCGAGCTCCCCCAACAGCTTCAGCACCTCCGGCGAGAGCGAGAGGGCGAACGTGACGTGCTTCGCCCCGAAGCTGTCCCCGAAGGTGAGCACCTCCGAATGGAGGGTGAAAATCGTGTCCGCCTCGCCGATCGGATCGCCGAAGTTCATCCGGGGTCCCGCGGTCATCGGCTCGAGTTCTCGCGGGCGGCCGTCCATCAGCGCCACCGGAGCCTGGGTGATCTCCGCGATCAGCGTCCTGACCGCGTAGGGGAAGGCGATCCCGTCGGGTGGATCGAGATCCCTGCCGGCAGCGGCCACCGAGATCGACTCGACGGATCCACCGAGCTCTCGGACGGCGCGCGCCGCCATCAGGTTCGTCTTCCCCGGCGCGGATCCGGCGCCGAGCAGCGCGAGCAGGCCAAGCTGCTCGAAGCGCGGCCCGAGCTCGAGCTGCTCGGCGGTGACGTGGTAGAGACCGCCCAGGTCCATGTAGTGACAGCCGGCCTCGAGGCACGCCTCCATCGCCGCGAGGTTGACCGGGTAGTGGGCGGAGTTCACCAGCACCTCCATCCCGGCGAGCTGCTCTGCCAGGTCGGACGTCGCGTCGGCCTTCTGGGCCCGGGCCTTGTCGCCGCCGTGTTCGATCGCCACCGTCTCGGCGCGGCGCAGGTCCAGATCGAGCAGCCGCAGGGCGCTCACCTCCTCGGACTCCGCGAGGTCACGGACGATCGCCGGCGCGATCGTGCCGCCGGCTCCGAGGACCGCAACCCTCACGCGAGCAGCTCCCGGGCGCGGAGCGCCAGCCAGAGCTCGACCCGGTCATTGGCGCGGCTGAGGTCCCGGCCGGTGAGCTCCTCGATCCGCTTGATCCGGTAACGCAGCGTGTGACGGTGGCAGTAGCAGTCGCTCGCGGCGCGCTCCCAGTGCCCGTTTCGGTCGATGTACGCCTCGAGCGAGCGAAGCAGTTCGTTCGCGTAGCGCTCGTCCGAGTCCTCGATCGGGCCGAGCACGCTCTCGCAGTAGAGGCGAAGCGCCTCGGCATCCTGGACCGAGAGCAACAGGGTGAAGGCGCCGAGATCCCGGTGGGAAGCCACCTCCGGAGCGGCGCCGTTCGCGAACCCGGTCGCCTCGAGCGCGCAGCGCGCCTCATGGAAGGAGTGGCGGACGCGCTCCGTCGGGAGCGCGCGGCTCGCCGCCGCACGGATATCGCCGTGGGCCGCCTCCAGGACCTTGCGGGCGCTGTCCGCGAGCTCGATCGGGTCCCCCTTGCCACCGTCCACGACGGCGCAGAGGAGCTCGCGCCGCCCGGCGGGGTGGGGAGCGACGACGGCGGGGCGGCTCTCGGCCGCGAGGAACTCGGCGAGCGTGGCTTCGCCGGCGGCGGCGTCTTGGAGCTCGAAGGCGAGCACGGCCGCGCGGTCCCCAATCCCGAAGGGCGCGAGCCGATCGCGGATGTCGTCTGGCGCAAGACGCCCGGACAGCGTCCCGGCGAGAACCTCGCCCGACAGCCGCCTCTCCGTCTCCTTCGCCACCCGCTCGCGCATCAGCTCGAGCGCGACGACGATCGCGGCCTGCTGGACACAGAGGCGCTCGAAGTCGCCGAGCTCGCCGGATCGGCGGACGACGACGAGCCACGCCTCGGCCGATCCCCCTCTGGGCGACACCGGATGGGCGAGCGCGCGGCCCCGAAGATCGGGCTGCGGCGGGACGAACGGCGCCGCCGCCGCGGCGCGCGGCTGGACCTCGCCGCGGATCGCGTCCAGGAGGTGCTCGGGAAGGCGCCGCCCGCCGTGGGCGAGCGTCTCACCGCGGGCATCGAGCACAACCGAGCTGCCCCCCACCGCCGCGGCGATCTCGCGCGCGATCTCGTCGAGGCCCCCTCCCTCGAGTACGAGGCGCTCCAGCCGCTCGTTGACCGCGATCCCGCGGGAGAGAACGTCGTACTGCTCGTTCACGAGCCGACTGAAGGCCGCCTCGGTGATCGCGATGAACGGGGTCTCGTAGGGGACCTCGAAGACGGGAAAATCGACGGCATCCGCCTCGGCCAGCAGCGCCTTCGGCAGCTTCGCGTGATCGAAGCCGGTTCCGAACCCGAGGCCGGCCACGCCGGACTCCGCCAGAAGGCGGACGAACTTTCGCTGCCGCTCGGCGGTGTCGAGCCGGATCCCGGTGGTGAGCAGAAGCTCGCCTCCGGAGAGCCATGGCGTCGGATCGAGCAGCTCGGTGATGTGCACCCAGCGGATCTCCGTCTCGCCCGCGGGCTTCGCTCCGGCGACGACCTTGAGGTCGAGCTCGGCTGTGAGGTTCTCGAGCGTGAGCATCAGGTCCCCTAGGGTGCTCGACGAGGAGCTCTGGCACCGCTCCGGGCGTGGCCGACGCGGAGCGACGCCTCTTCGAGCACCGGACGGAGGACGTCGACGATCTCCTCGAACTGCTCTGTGTCGGCGATCAGCGGCGGCGAGAGCTGGACGACTGGATCGCCGCGGTCATCCGCCCTGCAGATCAGCCCCCTGCGGTAGAGCTCGCCCGACAGATAGCCCCGCAGAAGCGCCTCGGCCTCCTCGTGATCGAAGGACTCCTTCGTCTCCTTGTCCTTGACCAGCTCGAGCGCCATGAAGTAGCCGTCGCCCCGCACGTCGCCGACGATCGGGATGTCGTAGAGGGACTCGAGCGCGGCCCTGAACTCCCCCTCCTTGCCGCGGACGTGGCCACAGAGGTCCTCCCGCTCGAAGACGTCCAGGTTGGCCATCGCGGTCGCGGCCGCCACCGGATGCCCGGCGAAGGTGGAGCCGTGCACGAACATCGCGGTCCCCTCCTCGAACGGCTCGAACACCCGGTCTGAGACGATCATGCCGCCCATCGGAACGTAGGCGGAGGTGAGGGCCTTCGCGACCGTGATGATGTCCGGCTGGTAGCCGTAGCGCTCGCACCCGAAGTAATGGCCGAGCCGCCCCCAGGCGCAGATCACCTCGTCGGAGATCAGGAGGACGTCGTGGCGGTCGCAGATCTCGCGGACCCGCTGGAAGTAGCCCTCCTGCGGGGGGATGCAGCCCCCGGCGTTCTGAAGCGGCTCGAGCATCACCGCCGCGACGGTCTCGGGGCCCTCGAAGAGGATCCGCTCCTCGATCGCATCGGCCGCCCAAAGGGGGTCGCGGTCGGCGGGCCAGCGGTAGCTGTTGGTGTTCGGGACGTGCACCCCGCCCGGCGCGAGCGGCTCGAACTGGCTGCGAAGCGCCGGGATCCCCGTCGCGCTCAGCGCCCCCAGGGTGGTGCCGTGGTAGGCGATCTCGCGAGCGACGACCTTTGTCTTGTGACCCGATCCCTTCATCCGGTGATAGCTGCGCGCGAGCTTCAGGGCCGACTCGACCGCCTCCGAGCCGCTGTTGGTGAAGAAGACGCGGTTCAGGTCGCCCGGGGTGAGCGAGGCGATCCGCGTCGCCAGCTCGATCGCGCCCGGATGGGCGTAGCTCCAGACGGTGATGAAGTCGAGCTCCCTGACCTGGGCGGCCATCGCGTCCCCGAGCTCCGCGCGCCCGTGGCCGGAGTTGACGCAGAAGAGCGCCGAGAGGCCGTCGAGGTAGCGGTTGCCGTGGATGTCCCAGACGTAGCAGCCCTCGCCGCGGACGATGATCGGGACCTCGTGCTCGGGCCCGAACGAGCCCATCCGCGTGAAGTGCATCCAGAGATGCCGCTGGGCCTGCTCCTGCAGGGATCCCGCCGCGGCCTGTGTTTCCGGGGCGCTGGGAGTCGCCATCCGTCTCCTCCGATCTCTAGCCTCACCGTACAACGCTACCCTGCGCGGTACTGGCTCACAAGCGGAATTCTGTGAAATGACCGTTGATCCACTTGTACGTTCCGTCTAACCGCCAGCCTCGCTTTTGGGGATTCCGCCCCTTGCGACGATCCGTCGCGGTTCCTAGGCTCGTTGGCGCCGCGACGGCGAACCACCTAGGATCGACGCGGCCGTGAAACCAGAAGGAGAGCTGGTGTGACGCAGTGCGGTGGGAAGGCCGACGGCAATCCCGGTAGGGGCTGAGTAGCGATGGCGGCCGAAGCGCGGGACGGTTCGCGGGGCGGCGGAGCCAGGAGCGTCGTCCTCGAGTCGGTGACCAAGCGGTTCGGTGACCTGACCGCCGTCGACTCGATCGATCTCGAGATCGAGGAGGGCGAGTTCTTCACGATGCTCGGGCCGAGCGGCTGCGGGAAGACGACGACCCTGCGGGTGATGGCCGGATTCGAGGAGCTCACCTCCGGCAGGCTGACGATCGACGGCGTCGACATGGCCGGCACCCCGCCGTACAGGCGGCCCACGAACACCGTCTTTCAGAGCTATGCGCTCTTCCCCCACCTGACCGTCAAGGACAACGTCGCCTTCGGCCTGAAGCGCCAGAGGGTCGACCGCGGCGAGATCGACCGGCGGGTCGCCTCTGAGCTCGAGCGCGTCGGGCTCAGGGCGGAGGCGAACCGACGCCCCGCCCAGCTCTCGGGCGGCCAGCAGCAGCGGGTCGCCCTGGCCCGCGCGCTGGTCAACCTACCGAGGGTCCTGCTTCTCGACGAGCCGCTCGGGGCGCTCGACCTGAAGCTTCGAAAGGGCCTCCAGGTGGAGCTCAAGCGGATTCAGCAGGAGGTGGGGATCACCTTCGTCTACGTCACGCACGACCAGGAGGAGGCGCTGACGATGTCGGACCGGATCGCGGTCATGAACCGTGGCCGGATCGAGCAGATCGCGGACCCGGAGGAGGTCTACGAGCGCCCCGCCACGACCTTCGTCGCGGGCTTCATCGGTGTCTCGAACCTGATGCCCGGAGTCGTGAGGAGGACCGGTGCGAAGGGCGAGGTCGAGCTCGACAGCGGCGTCAAGGTCACCGCCGACGTCAATGGATTCTCGGTCGGCGACCGCTGCCAGGCGGTGGTTCGGCCCGAGAAACTCTCGATCGGCTCGGCGAGCAGGAGCGAGCCGAGCGTCGAGGGGCTGGTCGAGAGCTCGCTCTATCTCGGCACCTCGACTCAGCTGATCGTTCAGCTCCCCGACGACGTGCGGATGACGGTCCTCGTCCCAAACGCGGACGAGGCCCAGCGGCAGCAGCTGCCGGGGGGTGGAGCAAACGTGAAGCTCTCATGGGCGCCCGAGCACATGCATATCGTACGCGTCTCATCGCACGACGGGCGAGGCGAGACGACGAGGGAGGCGACCGAACCTGAAACGGCTTGATTGAAATGACAGGAGGGAAACACACGTGAACACGACGAAGAGACTGGCGGGCCTCGCGGCGGCGGTCGCCGCGCTGGTCCTGACCCTCGGACTTGCGGCCTGTGGCGACGACGACGAGGTCGGTGGTGGCAGGGAGGGGAACGTTCAGACCGCCACCACCGGCGAGGTCACTGGCGAGCTCAATATCTCTACCTGGGTCGGCTACCTCGACAAGGGCGAGGGCAACACGATCGATGAGTTCGAGGCCAAGTACCCCGGGACGACTGTCAACTACAACGAAGACATCAACGACAACGTCGAATTCTTCGGCAAGGTCCAGGAGGAGCTTCAGCAGGGCCAGTCCGGAGGACGCGACATCTTCGTGGTCACCGACTGGATGGCGAAGCAGATGCACGACCTCGGCTACCTCCAGGAGATCAACCTCGAGGACATGCCGAACGTCGAGGCCAACCTGCGTGACGACCTCCGCAGCCCCCCGTTCGATCCCGATCGAAGCTACTCGTTGCCATGGCAGTCAGGGCTGGCCGGGCTGATCGTCAACAAGAGGCTGGCGCCGGAGATCCAGTCGGTCAACGACCTGTTCGACCCGCAGTACAAGGGCAAGGTCACCGTGTTCACGGAGATGCGCGACGTGATCCCGCTGATGCTGCTTGCCGACGGGATCGACCCGGCGGACGCGACCAAGCAGGACTGGCTGGACGAGATCGACCGGCTCGACCAAGCCGCGAAGTCCGGTCAGCTGCGCCGGTTCACCGGCAACGACTACATCCAGGACCTGGCCAACGAGAACGTCGTCGCTGCGATCGCCTGGTCGGGCGACATCGGGCTGGTCGACAACCCCGACACGGAGTTCGTGATGCCGACCGAGGGCTGCACGCTCTGGTCGGACAACGCAGTGATCCCGGTGGGCGCGCCGAACACGCCGGCGGCGCTGGCGTGGATGGACTTCGTCTATGACCCCGTCGTGCAGGCGGACATCTCGGCGTACGTCCAGTACGTCACCCCGGTGAAAGGCGTCCAGGAGGTCCTCGTCCAGAAGGATCCGGAGCTGGGCAACAACCAGCTGATCTTCCCGGACGAGCAGTTCACCGAGAACTGCGTGCCCCAGCCGGACCCGCCCGGCAGCCAGGAAGACATCGACGAGGTGACCGCGGCGTTCCAGGAGGTGGTCACGCAATAGCCGGAGCAGCATCAAACGGGCGGCGGCGGATTTCAGAGTGATGACGGCAACCTCATGACCGGGCTCCGCCGCCGCCTCGTTCCCTACGGCCTGCTCGCTGCGGGAGCGATCTGGCTTGCGCTCTTCTTCGTCGTTCCGATGTACTTCATGGGGGAGCTTGCGCTGCGGACCGGGAGCTTCAACGAGGGGTTCCGCTCGGCGTTCGAGGTCTCGAACTTCGGCGACGCCCTCTCCGGCCACACGGAGCAGTTCCTGCGCTCCTTCCGGTACGCCGGTCTCGCCACGCTGATCGCCCTGCTGATCGCCTATCCCCTCGCCTACGCGATCGCCCTCCGCGCCGGCCGCTGGAAGCTGCTGCTTCTGTTCGCCGTAATCGCGCCCTTCTTCACCACGTACCTGATCAGGACGATCGCCTGGAAGACGATTTTGGCGGACCAAAGCCCGGCCCTCGACATCCTCCAGTTTCTTCAGCTCGTTCCCCAGGACGGGCGGGTTCTGCAAACGAGTGGTGCCGTGATCGCCGGGCTCACCTACAACTTCCTGCCGTTCATGATCCTGCCGATTTACGCGAGCCTGGAGCGGATCGACACCAGCCTGATCGAGGCGGGCAAGGATCTGTACGCCTCTGCAACCCAGACCTTCCTGCGGGTGACCCTGCCAATCACGATGCCGGGAATCGTCGCCGGGGTGCTGCTCTGCTTCATTCCCGCAGTCGGCGATTACATCAACGCCGAGATCCTCGGCGGTCCGGGCAACTCGATGATCGGCAACGTGATCCAGTCGCTCTATCTCGAGCAGCGCAATTACCCGGAGGCTGCGGCGCTCTCCTTCATCATGATGGCCGCGATCCTGGTGGTGGTCCTGCTCTACCTGCGGATCGCCGGGACCGGCGCGTTCATGGGCGAGGAGGAGGAGCGGAGGGCGTAGATGGAGGCCGGGACCGCAACAGCCGCTCGAGAAGGCTTCTCTCCATTCGCCCGGGCCTGGGCATGGTTGCGCCGAAACGCCGTGCTGATCTTCGCGGGATTCGCCGTCCTCTACATGCTCGCCCCGATCATCGTGATCGCCGTGTTCTCCTTCGACGCCGGCAACGAGCAGGCCGAGCTCGACTTCACCTTCAGCGGTCTCACCCTCGAGCCCTGGAAGGACGCCTTCGCGGTCGAAGAGGTGAACGAATCGATGCTCACCAGCCTGAAGCTCGCCGCTGTCGCGTCCCTTGCCTCCACCGCGATCGGCACGCTGATGGCGATGGCGCTGGTGCGCTACGAGTTCTTCGGCAGGCGGGCGAGCAACCTCCTGATCGTGCTGCCGATGGCGACGCCCGAGATCGTGATCGGGGCGGCCCTGTTGTCGATGTTCATCACCTACAACATCGAGCGGGGCTTCAGCACGCTGTTCATTGCCCACGTGATGTTCTCGATCAGCTTCGTCGTGGTGGTGGTGCGCTCACGGCTGATCGGATTCGACCGCAGCATCGAGGAGGCGGCCGCCGACCTCGGCTCTCCGCCGCTGACCACCTTTCGGACGGTCACCCTGCCGCTAATGGCGCCCGCGATCATCGCCGCCGCCCTCCTCGCCTTCGCCCTCTCGATCGACGACTTCGTGATCTCGCAGTTCAATACGAGTGCGACCACCACGACCTTCCCCCTCTACATCTTCGGCGCGCAGCTGCGGGGGATCCCGGTCCAGGTCAACGTGCTCGCGACGATGCTGTTCGCGGTCACGGTCGTCGCGATCGCGTTGGTGCTCGCCCAGCAGCGCCGCGCCGAGCGGATGGCGTCCGTTCGTCCAGAGCCGGAGGTTTGAGTACCCCCCGATCAAGGTATTCCTGGCGATGTGCGGACGGGGGAGCTCGCGATTGAGCGAACCAATGCAGGATTGGCCGTGCTGACCATAACTGGCGAGCATGACCTCAGCACGGCGCCGGAGCTCCGCCGCCGTCTGGAGGCCCTGCTCGCAGAGGGAACGGGCGTGATCGTCGACCTATCGAGTGCAACCTTCATCGACTCATCGGTCCTTGGAGCGATCCTCGACGGAAAGCGCCGCGCCGGCGACGCCGCGGTCGGCTACGCCGTGCTGAGTGCGAACGGAGCGGGCGCCGTCGACCGGGTGCTCGAGGTGACGGGTCTGCGCACCGAGCTCCCCGTGCACGGTGAGCGCGAGGTGGCGGAGTCCGCGGTCCTCGAGGCCTCCGGGGAGCCGGCGCGATGAGCGCCCGGGAGCTTCAGCTGACGCTGCCGGCGACGGCGGAGAACGTGATGGTGGTCCGTCAGGCGGTTGCCGGCCTCGGCGAGGCGCTCGGGCTCTCGGGCGACCGGATCGCCGACCTGAAGACGGTCGTAAGCGAGGCGTGCAACAACGTCGTGGTCCACGCCTATGAGGACGAGCCCGGCCCGCTGGAGGTCCGGGCGACGCCGGGCGACGCTGAGCTAGAGGTGCAGATCGCGGACCAGGGTCGCGGCTTTCGCCCGCGCGCTGACGACGGCGAGTCGTCCCTGGGCCTCGGTCTTCCCCTGATCGCCGCCCTCTCGGACAGCTTCGAGATCAGCGGAGCCGTCGGCAGGGGGAGCAGGACGACCATCCGCTTCGGCTTCTCGCCGCCGGCCTACGCCGAGAACGGAACCCCGTTCGAGGCCGCCAAGGAGCTGGCGATGGCGATCACGCCAGGCGAGATCGTTCGGCCGGTCCTGGCGCGCGTGATCGGCGCGCTGGCCGCCCGGGCCCAGTTCTCCGTCGATCGGCTCGCCGACACCGTCCTCCTGGGCGACGCGGTCTCCTCCTCCGGACCGGATGACTTCGCCGACGGGCGCGTCGGGATTGCGATCAAGGACGGAGACGGGACCCTCGACGTCCGCGTCGGGCCGCTGGTCGAGGGGGCCGGGAAGAGGCTCATGTCCGAGATGGAGCTGCCGGGTCACGGGTCCCTACGGAGCCTGGCCCGGACCATGAACGTGGTCACCGAGAGGACCCCCGACGGGGGTTCCGCGGAGTTCCTCGTGTTCGAGGTCGGTTCCTAGCTACTCGTCTTCCGGAATCTGCTGCCGGAGACGCTCGATCGTCGCCCGCAGGATCCGTGAGACGTGCATCTGGGAAACGCCCACCTGCTCGGCGATCTCGCTCTGGGTCAGGTCCTCCACGAAACGCAGGTGGAGGACCTTCCGGTCCCGCTCGGAGATCTCCTCGAGCACCTCGCCGATCGCCTCACCGTACTCGACCGTGTTGAAGGAGAGATCCTCTGCGCCGATCCGGTCGCGGAGAGGCGCCGGCTCGTCGCCGTCGCCGAGTGACGAGGAAGCGTCGAGCGAGATGGCGTGATGGCCCTGGGCGGCGTGCATGGCCTCCAGGACCTCCTCATCCGTGGCCTCGATCCGCTGAGCGATCTCCTGCACCGTCGGCGAGTGGCCGAGCCTCGAGGGCAGCTCGGCGAGCGCGCGCTCGACCTTCAGGATCCGCTCCTGCACGTCACGCGGGACGTGCACCGACCATCCCCGGTCCCTGAAATGACGCTTCAGCTCACCGAGGATCGTCGGGACGGCGAAGGTGGAGAAGGCGGTTCCGCGCTCCGGGTCGAAGCGATCGATCGCCTTCACCAGCCCGACGCTCGCCACCTGGATCAGGTCATCGAAGGGCTCGGCTCCCCCCGCGTACCGGGACGCGAGGCGCCGCGCGAGAGGCATGAACCGCCCGACCAGCTCCTCGCGCACGACCGGCGAGCGGTCGCGAGAGTAGCGCTCCAGCAGTCGCCTCTCGCCGGCGAGCTGCTCGTCCGGTCCTGGCGAAGGCAGGGGAGTCATCTGGATTTCTGCCGAGGCAAGTTCATTCATGGTTTCCCGACGGCTCCTCGCGACCGAGATGGTCTGGCCCCGTTCGGTCCCATGGAGCTCGCTGCTGCGGAGCCGCCCACGGAACTGGCTACCCGTCCACCCGGGGGGTCCAAACTCACCCGCTCCGAGGCCTCGTTTGCCTTTCAGTTTCGCACGGGAAGGCGCGGGTAGGCGGCCGGACGTCGGGCGCGAACCGGCCGAAGGGCCAGGGCGTTCCGGCTACCAAGAATGTGTTTAGCCGCGACTCGGCGGGGTAGGCCGACCCTGAGTCGAGGCAGCGGGCGGGCGTTCGGAGACCCCCTACTCCGGCGCCCGCCCACATAATCAAGATGCCTCGCCTCCGCCGGGTTTTCAGCCTCGGCGCAGGCGGGCGGATAGGGCGGCCGGTTTCCTTCTCCCCCTGGCCGTCCTTCCCCGCCATCCGCAAAACGGCCCTGGTCGCGAGGGGTCCCTCCCAATACGATCGTGCCATGGGCAAGGTCGAGACACGGATGCTGATCGGCGGCGAGCTCGTGGCGGGCAGCGGCACGACGCTCGAGGTCGAGAATCCGTACACCGAGGAGGCGATCGCATCGGTCGCGACCGCGAGCGATGAGCAGATCGACGCCGCGATCGCCGCCGCCCGCGCCGCCGCTCGCGAATGGGCCCGCACTCCGGCGGTCGACCGCGGAGAGCTTCTCCGGGAAGTCGCGAACCGGCTTCGGGAGCGGACCGACGACCTCGCCGAGGTGATGACCCACGAGGGCGGCAAGCCCCTGATCGAGAACTCGGACGAGGTCGGCTGGACCGCCGCGTGCTTCGATTACTACGCGGAGATCGGCAGGGACTCGGCCGGGCGGGTGATCCCGTCGATCGAGTCGTCCCAGCTCTCGCTGGTGCTCAAGGAGGCGCTCGGCGTGGTCGGCTGCATCGTGCCGTGGAACTATCCGCTGCTCCTGCTCGCCTGGAAGATGGCGCCCGCGCTCGCCGCCGGCAACACCGTGGTCTGCAAGCCATCGGAGCTGACGCCGCTCTCCACCCTGATGCTCGCGCCGTGTCTCGAGCACCTCCCCTCCGGTGTGGTCAACCTGGTCGCCGGCGGCGGCGACGTCGGGGCGGCGATCGCGTCGGATCCGCGGGTGGACGGGGTGGCCTTCACGGGCTCGGTCGAGACCGGCAAGAAGGTGGCGAGGGCGTGCATCGACCGCGTCGCCCGGATCAACCTGGAGATGGGCGGCAAGGACCCCTTCATCGTCTGTTCGGACGTCGCCGATCGAATCGACGTCGCCGCCAGGGGCGGCGCCTGGGCGGCATTCCTGAACTCCGGCCAGGTCTGCACCTCGGCGGAGCGCTTCTACGTGATGGAGGACGTCTACGACGACTACCTGAACGCGTTCGTCGATTACACCCGGAGCCTGGTGATCGGGGACCCGATGGAGCGCTCGACGGACATCGGACCGATGGTCTCCGCCCGACAGCGCCAGAAGGTCGTCGAGCAGGTCGAGGCGGCGGTCGCCGCCGGCGCCGAGGTGGTGATCGGAGGGGACTCCGGCGGCCGCGATCGCGGGCACTTCTTCGCGCCGGCCGTCGTAACCGGAGCCTCGGCGGAGACCGAGCTCCTCCGAGAGGAGACGTTCGGCCCGGTCGCCCCGCTGGTGCCGGTGGGGAGCCTCGACGAGGCGATCGAGCTCGCGAACTCGACCCCGTACGGTCTCGGGGCGAACGTCTACACCCAGGACTTCAGGACGATCCTCCGCTGCATGCGCGAGGTGAAGGCGGGGACGGTCTGGTTCAACGACCCGTTGACGGACAACGACGCCGGCCCGTTCGGCGGCTTCAAGCAGTCGGGGCTGGGGCGCGAGCTCGGCCGGGAGGGTCTCGAGGCCTTCCAGGAGACCAAGCACGTCCACATCGAGAGCGAGGTCGCGCCCAAGGAGTGGTGGTATCCCTACTCGCAGTACGCGGGCGGCGAGCCCCCGCACGGTGCCTGACCAGCACGAAGCTCCCTACCTCGACGCCGTGGTGGCCTACGCCGCCCGACACCCGGGCCGCTTCCATATTCCCGGCCATAAGGGAGTCGGCGCCGATCCGGGCCTGATCCGGGCCCTCGGAGAGGCCGCGGTCCTCCACGACGTCCCGCCCGGGATCGAGGGGATCGACGTGGGGCCCGAGCCCACCCCCTTCCAGCGTGCCCAGCAGCTCGCCGCCGCCGCCTGGGGAGCGAGGCGGAGCTGGTTCCTCCTCAATGGCGCCTCCGGGGGGAACCACGCGATCTGCATGGCGCTCGCCCACGCGAGCGGGCGGCTGCTCACCGGCCCGCCCGATCGCGGACTGGTCGTCGCCCAGCGCAACGTCCACTCCTCGATCATCGACGGGTTGGTGCTCTCCGGTCTGCGACCGGCCTTCGTCGCCCCCGAGATCGACCCCGAGCTTGGGATCGCCCACTGCGTCACCGCAGAGGCCCTCGAAGCCGCGCTCGAGGCCGCGCCGGAGGCCGTGGCCGCCCTGCTCGTCTCTCCCACCTACTTCGGTGCCGTTGCGTGGATAGGAGAGCTTGCCGAGGTCGCCCATGCCCGCGGGGTCCCGCTGATCGTCGACGAGGCCTGGGGCTCGCACCTTTACTTCCACGACGCGCTTCCGCCGGGAGCGCTGCGGGGCGGGGCCGACGTCGTCCTCTCCAGCACCCACAAGATCGTCGGCAGCTTCACGCAATCGGCGATCCTCCACCTGGGTGAGGGGGAGCGGGTGGACGAGGACCTGATCGACCGCTCCGTGACGCTCGTCGAGTCGACCAGTCCCAACGCCCTGCTAACCGCGTCGATCGACGCCGCGAGGAGGTTCGCCGCGACCCGCGGGCAGGAGCTGCTCACAGAGACCCTCGAGACCCTGGAGCGAGCCAGGGAGCGGATCCGGATG
The DNA here is from genome assembly GCA_036377415.1 of Solirubrobacterales bacterium. GTDB lineage: Bacteria > Actinomycetota > Thermoleophilia > Solirubrobacterales > 70-9 > DASUPK01. The sequence continues at coordinate 9,959 of DASUYK010000126.1, read as the reverse complement.
ATGCCGGGCCTCGATGTGCTCGACGAGCGGCTCGCCGGGGCGAGGAGCGTCGCAGCCTGGGACCCGCTCCGGCTCTCCATCGACGTCCGTGGGACCGGGGCGACCGGCCACAGGATCGCGCAGCTGATGCGGGCCCGTGACGACATCAACCTGGAGCTCTTCTCGGAGAACGTGATCGTCGCCGTCTTCGGTCTGGGCGAGCCGGCGGCCGAGCCGGCGGAGCGGCTCGCGGAGGCTCTCGCCGGGGCGACCGCCGACGTCACGCCCTCCGACCTCGAGAAGCGGCGCGCATTCGCGGAGCCGCCCCCCTGGGGCCCGCTCGAGCTCGCCCCCAGGGACGCGTACCTGGGCCCGCAGGAGGTGGTCCCGTTCGCAGACGCGGAGGGCAGGATCGCCGCGGAGTCCCTCGCGGCCTACCCTCCGGGCGTGCCGAACGTCCTTCCAGGAGAGCGTCTCACCGCTCCAACCCTCGCGTACATCGCCGACTCCCTCGCCCACGGCGGACTCGTGAGGGGGGCGAGCGACCGGTCGCTCCGGACGATTCGGGTCGTCAAGGAGAACCCGGGAGCGAAGGGACCGTGACGGGGGAAGAGCCCTCACCGAGCTCGGCGCCGCCGCGGTTCGGAGGGATCCGGACCTTCGCGCGTCAGCCGTACACCGACCGCCCGGAGAGGGCGGACGTCGCGGTCGTGGGCGTCCCGTTCGACAGGGGGACCAGCTTCCGGCCGGGCGCCCGCTTCGGCCCGGAGGCGATCCGCTCGGCCTCCGTGCTGCTTCGGCCCTACGACCCCGCGATCGGGACCGACGTCCTGACCGCGCTCGACATCGTGGACGCCGGCGACGTGGCGCCGATGCCCGGGTCGACGGAGAGGGCGATCGAGCAGATCGCGGAGGGCCTGGCTCCGCTCGTCGATTCGGATGCGGTCACTCTCGCGCTGGGCGGGGACCACACGATCGCGCTCGCCGAGCTCCGGGTGCTCGCCGCTCGGCACGGCCCGCCCGCCCTCGTCCTGCTGGACGCCCACGCCGACACTTGGGACGCGTACGGGGAGGAGCGCTATTTCCACGGGACCCCGTTTCGGCGCGCGGTCGAGGAGGGGGTGGTCGATCCGGGACGCTCGGTGATCGCCGGAATGCGTGGGTCCCTCTACTCGGAGGACGACCTCGCCGGGGCGCAGGAGCTCGGCTTCGACCTGATCCGTGGATCCGAGCTCCGTGCCCTTGGCCCGGATCGATACGCGGAGCGGGTCAGGGAGCGGGTCGGGGACGTACCCGCGTTCCTCAGTTTCGACGTCGACTTCGTCGACCCGGGATTCGCCCCCGCGACCGGGACCCCGGAGCCCGGCGGCCCGAGCTCGGCCGAGGCGCTGGAGCTGGTCCGCTCACTCACCGGAATCCGGTTCATCGGCTTCGACGTCGTGGAGGTCTCGCCCCCCTACGACCCGCCGGGGCAGCCGACGGCGCTGCTCGCGGCGAACGTGGCCTACGCGATGCTCGGCCTCGTTGCGCGCTCGCGTTCCTAGGTCCTTCCACAACTGCAAGACCGCTCGCGTGTTCGTGGAGAGGGCGCCGCTAGCGTGCGGCGCTGATGCCAGGGGACGCCGCCAGGCGCCACCCCGTCTGTCTTATCCGATGGCAGGAGTCCTCGAACAGATCGAAGCGAGCGCGCCCTCGCGAGCGCGCCGGGCCGCTCTCGTCGCGGTCGGCGCCCTCGTGCTCGCGCTGATCCTCCTCGGGGGCCGCTCGGCCGCCCCGCCCGCCGCCCTCGCGCAGGGCACCTGTCCGCCGCTGCCCTTCGGACTGAGTCCCGAGGGGCCGGGTCCGACGCGATTCACGATGCTGATCCGGATCAACACCCAGGGGAACGTAGACACCTACACGAAGCCGGGAGCCGGAATGGGCAGCCGACTCCGGCCACAGGACATCTTCGTGCTGAACACCCGCTTCCAGGGCAGCGGTCAGTTCCCCCCGACAACGCCGACGGTCGCCGTCGACCTCGCAGCGGAGCTCCGCGCGACCTTTCCCTGCAACCGGATCATCGCGCTCAACGGGATGAGCTATGACCCGGCTTCGGCCGGCTACGCCTTCTCGCTGATCGACGACCCGAACGTCTTCGCGCTGATGACCGACTTCGAGGAGACGGATTGGAACGCCGGCCGCCCCACCGATCCGGCCCGGCCATCGTGGGTCGAAAAGTTCGCGAAGGTCTTTCCGATCATCAAGGGCTGGAACGCCTCGATGATGAACACAGCCGCCAGCAACCCGGTCGGCGTCGGCAAGCGAACCGGCTTGGCGCCGCAGGACAACCCGACCTGGAACTTCCGCCAGATCGCCCAGGACATCGACAAGAAGAACCGGCGGCTCGGCGCACCCCACATCGGGCCGCTCAGCGTCCAGACCCAGGACTCCTGTGCGAACGGCCCCGACGCGTTCGGAGCGCGGGCCAAGGACCTGCGTCTGCAGTACAAGTTCAAGACGATCGTCAAAAAGGTCAAGGTCCCGGGCAAGAAGAAGAAGCGGAAGGTCAAGATCCGCCGGAAGCTGAAGCCCGAGGCGCGTCCGCTGGCGTCGAACCTCTCGCTTCAGATCTCGTTCACCGACGTACCGAACCCGAGCTCCGGGATGGCGATCATGCGGACCTCCGCGGCGACTGCCGCGGCCTGCGTCCCGAAGGGCCTGAAGCAGAAGGGCGGCGCGTTCTTCTTCTTCGCCTCCGACGACTCGATGCGGCTGCTCTTCCAGCAGCCGCAGATCGCGGTCCTCCGCCCGCCCGTCGCCGGCTCCTCGCAGGGCGGAACCGGGGGGATCACCCCCGGCGGGACCTAGGCCGCCCTCTCGACGACCGTCTTCACCCGCAGCTCGGAGAGCGCCTCGGCCGCTTCGTCCCACGGGACGGTGTTCACCGTCATCGGGCGCGGATCGAACCGCCCCTCCCGAACCAGCTCGAGCACTTCCGGCATCAGCCTGCGGACGTGCGGCCTACCCGTCCGGAACGTGATGCCCTGCGTGAACATCTCCAGCAGCGGCAGCTCGGTCGGCTGGAAGTAGATCCCGATGCTGGTGCAGATCCCGTCGGCGTCGGTTGACCTCAGAGCGCACGCAATCCCGGCCGGGTCGGCGCTCGCGTCGACGGTGATCGGGTAGAAGCCGGCACGGTCCGGGAACTCCTCGTCGAGAACGTTCGCCCCCAGCTCCGCGGCGAGCTCCCGGTCGCGTTCGCGCCCGCCGAGTGCATCCACCCGCTCGGCGCCCAGCGCGAGTGCGATCGCCACGGCGTAGAGGGCGATCGACCCCGCCCCCATGCAGATCAGGACGGGTGATTCCGGCGCAGCGGCGAGGGGCTCGGCGACCGTCCGCCACGCGTCCGGGATGTTGTCCGAGAGGCTCGCGACAGCGGCGGGCTCCACCCCATCCGGAATCGGGACGAGCATCGCGTCGGCGAACGGCACCCTGACGGCGTCGCTCGCGAAGCCTCCATATGACTCCCTGCCCATCGGGAGCCCGTACATCGAGAGGCGGGGGACCGAGCGGCAGTTGCCGGTCAGCCCCGCGCGGCACTTCTCGCACTCCCCGCATGAGACCTGGAAAGGGACGCTGACCAGGTCTCCGGGCCGCACCGTCTCCACGGAGTCGCCGACGCCGGTGACTTCGCCGACGCACTCGTGCCCGAAGGGGAATGGCCCCTGGACCGGGGCGCGCCCCCTGACGATCGCCGCGTCGAGGTCGCAGGTCGCCAGCGCGACCGGCCGGACGATCGCCTCGCCGTCGCCGCGCAGCCCCGGTTCGGGAGCCTCGCGCCACTCGAGCCTCCCCCTCTCGATGAAGTTGAGCTCCCTCACGCGCCGAGCGCCCCTTCCTCGGCGAGCAGCGGTGCGAGCACGGCCCGGTCGAAGTAGACCTCGTTCCGCTTCAGCCGATCTCCCTCGATCAGCACCAGGTCCATTCCGTCGACCTCCACCTCGGGGCCCCCGGCGGCTCGCCGGAAGGTTGCCCTCCAGAGGCCGGCCGCTCCGTCGGCGTCCTTGAGCGGAAAGGTCTCCTTCACCTCCCAGTGCATCCGCCAGGCTCCGAAGAGCTTCGTCAGGTAACGACGAAACGCGTCGGCACCCTCCACGGCGCCGCGTGTGTTCGGATCCACGTAGACGAGGTCGTCCGTGTAGCAGCGAACCACCTTCTCCGGGTCCTGCTCGTTCCAGGCCGTGATCAGCGGCTCGGAGATCGTCTTCAGCTCATTCACTTCCATTGGAGGCTCCTGTTTTGATCTGTCCAGCGCAGACCATACGCGAGCCGAGCTGAGCGATCAGCCCGTGTGGACCGCGTCCCCGCCGTGCTCCTCGAGCGTGTTCCCGATCGGTGGGATCGGCGTCTCCCGCAGGATTTGGGCCATGTGGAGCAGGTTGTGGGCGCACCACGAGCTCGTCCGCTGCGTATAGGGGTGGTCCGGTCCGCCGGCGTCGAGGTACGAGGGGCCCGGTCCGGCGTCCCCCACCCAGTAGGTGTCGGCGTTGGGAGGCACCACGCAGCCGAGGTGCGTCATGTTGAAAAGCGTGGTCTCGGCGCTCGCGTGCGCACCATCCTCGTTTCCCGTGACGACGACGCCCGCGACCTTGTTGTACAGGGGGTACTGGCCAACGTCGTTCGTCTCGTTGTAGGTGCCGTCGAGCCGCTCGATCACCATCTGGCAGACCGAGGAGCGGACGCCGAACCAGATCGACATCCCCATCAGCAGGATGTCCGCCGCCTTGACCTTCTCCAGGAGCTGCGGCCACTCGTCCCCGTCGCCCTCGTCCGAGGTCACCCCGAACCTGACGTCGTAGTCGACCGGTCGCAGAATCTCCGTCTCGACGCCGTGCTCCGACAGGAGCCCCAGCACCCGGTTCATCAGCGCCTCGGTGTTCGAGGTCTCCGGCGAGCGCTTCAGCGTGCAGTTGATGCCCAGGGCCTTCAGGCCGGCGCCGGCGTCGGCGGCGAGTGTCTCGGCCATTCCTTCTCCTTCCTCTTGTTCCCCCCGACGGTCTGGCTGCGGGCCGGAACGTTACGCAAAACGGGGTGGCCGGCAGCCGGCGCTCGGTAGTGTCCGCCGCCGATGAGCAGCTACGACCGGATCAAGGACCTGCCGCTCCGGATCGATTCCTACGAGTTGACCGGGCTCGAATTCGAGGCGCCGGGTTTCACCCGGCTGACCACGCTGATCCACCTGAAGGGCGGTGGCCACGAGGGCATCGGCGAGGACGTCGTCTACGACGCCGTCGATCATGTTGCCTTCCAGGATGCCGGGGCGGTGCTCGACCTCGCCGGCGACCACACGATCGGCTCGTTCTCCGAGCTCCTCGATGGACTCGATCTCTTCCCCAGCCCTCCCGAGCGCGAGGTCTCGGCCGACTACCGGCGCTGGGCATTCGAGAGCGCCGCACTGGATCTGGCTCTCCGTCAGGCGGGGAAGCCGCTTCACGAGGTGATGGGGCGGGAGCCGAGGCCGGTCACCTTCGTCGTCTCGATGCGCCTGACACCGCCGGGCTCCGACGAGGTCTCGACGATCGAGCCGGTCCGGGCGCGGCTCGAGGTCTATCCCACCCTTCGGTTCAAGCTCGACCCGACCAACGACTGGTCCGACGAGCTGATCGATCAGCTGGTCGAGACCGAGGCCGTCGACTCGCTCGATCTGAAGGGTCAATACAAGGGGACCCCGGTTGACGTCGACACCGATCCGGAGCTCTATCGGAAGCTGATCGAGGCCTTCCCGGACGCCTGGCTCGAGGACCCCGACGTGAACGAGGAAACCAGGCCGATCCTCGATCCGGTCGCCGACCGGGTCACCTGGGACGCGCCGATCCATTCCGTCGCCGACATCGAGGACCGGATCTGGCCCCCGAAGATGGTCAACATCAAGCCGTCGCGGTTCGGGCCGCTCCGCGAGCTGTTCGCGGGGTACGACCACTGCGAGGAGAAAGGGATCGGCGCCTACGGCGGGGGCCAGTGGGAACTCGGACCGGGTCGCGGCCACATCCAGTACCTGGCATCGATCTTCCACCCCGACACGCCGAACGACGTCGCCCCCTCGAGCTACAACACGGCCGGGACCGAGCCGGGGCTTCCGTCCAGCCCCCTCGACCCGTCGCCCACGCCGACGGGCTTTGACTGGGGCGAGTAGATAGGCTCCGGCCGATGGCAGAGCAGAGCTTCGCCAACGCGCTCAACGAGCAGATCTCGAACGAGTTCGGCGCTTCGCAGCAGTACATCGGCGCCGCGGTCTACTACGACTCCGAGACGCTTCCCCGCCTCGCCGCCTTCTTCTACCGGCAGGCGGTCGAAGAGCGGAACCATGCGATGATCATGGTCCAGTACCTGCTCGACATCGACGCGGAGGTGCGGATCCCGGACATCAAGTCGCAGCAGACGAGCTACGACGACGTCGTCGGGCCGGTGAGGATGGCGCTCGAGCAGGAGAAGCGGGTCAGCGACGAGATCTTCGCGCTCTTCAAGCTCGCCCGCGAGACGGGTGACTTCCCGGCCGAGCAGTTCCTCACCTGGTTCGTCAAGGAGCAGGTCGAGGAGGTCTCCTCGATGACCGACCTCCTCAACGTCGTCGAGCGGGCGAAGGAGAACCCGCTGATGATCGAGGACTTCCTCGCCCGGGAGCAGATCGGCGACGAGGGCGACGACCCGACCGCTCCGCCCGCCGCCGGCGGGACCCTCTAGCTAGAGGCGGGAATGGGATCTCGGCGTCCCGCAGTGCGTTCCTGCGCCCTGCTGACACCCGCAGACGGCCGCGCATTCAGTCCGCTGAGTCGAAATCGTGTTGGAACACGGCGAAGAGGGCGACCAGCACCACCGGCGCGAACCACACCGCGTACGGATAGAACCAGTGGTTCGCGGTCACCTGCACCGCGATCAGGAGCGCCGCCGCGAGTGCCGCGAGCTGGACCGTGGTGCGCCGCTTCGGCACGAAGAAGAACGCGGCCCCGAGCCCGACCGTGAGCACCTTGGCAACGGTCTGAAGCGAGTCGAGTGACGGTGCCTGCCCCCAGACGCTGAATGGGGAGCCGCGCGAGGCCTGGTAGCCGAGCGAGCGGTCATAGACCTCCCTGAGCCCGCCGTCCGGAAGCAGCGGGAGCGTCACGATCGCGGCGGCCGCCACGAAGGCGATCCCGAACAGGGCCAACGGCCTGAACCGGCGTTCGCCGGTCCCGGCCGCGAACAGCGGGGCGAGCACCAGCGGGCCGAACTTCGTCAGCCCGGAGAAGGCCGAGAGGGCGCCGCGGGCCGGCGGTGAGGAGATCGCGAGCAGGCAGCAGACGACCAGAAGCGCAACCAGGGCGTCGTTGAAGCTCGAGGCGAGGGTGTACATCGTGAACGGGTAGGCGAGCCAGGCGTACGCGAGCGCGATCCCCAGGGTGGTGCCCTCCGGACCGTCACGCAGGCGCCGTCCGAGGAGGAGGAGACCGATTGCCGTGAGCAGCTCGAACCCGAGCGCCGCCGCCCGGGCGGCCGAGACCTCGTCCCACTCCCCGCGCCAGGGCAGGGCGAGCTCGAACGGCACGTAGGCCAGGTAGTTCGCTGGCCCATAGACGTCCCCTCGCACGTCCCCGCTCGACGGCAGGCCCTCCGAGAACTCCTCCGTGTACACGTCATCGCCGTGGGCGAGGCGGTCCGCTCCGATCACGCCGGCTAGACCGACGTCGATCACCTTCCCCTCGGTCGCGACGTACGCCGTGTGGAAGGCGACGAGCGCGACGATCCCCGCGACGAGGAGGCCTCGCGGCGCCAGCGGGACCAGCCGTTCCCGGCTATCGCGGGGGCGGAATCCCGCGATCAGCATCCGGACGAAGACGTAGGCGAGGACGGGATAGACGAGCGCGACCGAAAGCCCGATCTCCGCCCGGTTGAAGAAGAAGAGCGACGCGCTGAACCCGAGCAGCGCGATCAGGTCGACGTGAAGCATCCGGAACGGCCGGCGGGGATCGACGAACGGGGCGAGGAAGAGAAGGCAGAGAGGCAGCCAGATCCACCACTCGTTCACGTCCCCGGCTACCGCGCCCTCGTAGCCGCGGGCGAGCTTCGTGTCGACCTGCGAGCCCGTCCACTTCTCGACCACCTCTCCGCTCGCGTCGTCGACCACGACCTGCGCGAGGCCGTCTCCGTCCTCGAAGAAGTCGACCTGCCACTCTCCCTGCCCCTCGCTTCCGAGCCGGGTGCGGATGCGGGCCCGGTCCGAGTCGGCCGCCTCGCCCGGAACCGCCCGCGCCGCGATCGAGGCTACCCGCTGCGCGTCGAACTCGAGGCCCGGCGGCGGCGTCAACGGCGGCGGCTCGACGAGCTCGTAAGTGCGGCCGCCGTCGAACGGCGGCTGGTCAGCGGAGTCGGCCGGGACCTGATCGCTCGCCTGCCCCACGGCGGGGGCCCCGAGAAGGATGGCGAGGGCGACCGTGAGCGCCGTCGGGGCGCGCGTTCGGCGTGTTTCCATTAGCAATGGCTATCGGATCCAGGTGAGCAGAGCGGGTTGTTTCTCAGCTCCTGAGCTGTATCCAGAGGGCGCGGGCTCGGGCGCGCACGATCCCGTCGAGATCGAGAATCGCCGAGCCTGCCTCTCGCTTGCGGCCGTCCGCCCCGAGGGGCCAGGAGAGGACGATGTGCGGCTCACCAGCGTGAAGGGGGGCCTCGAGCGAGGCCGTCAGGCGGGCGAGCACCGCGGGAGCGCCCGGGTCGTCCGAGAGCCCGGCTGCGGCCACTGCCGAGGGGCAATCGAGGGCAGCCCAGACGATCTCGGGGCGAACGTTCCCGGCGTCGTCGACCAGGTCGTACGCCGGAGTCCATGAGCCGGCGAAGAGCGCCTCTCGGCCGTCCACGGCTCCGGCGAAGATTCGCAGCCCGTCGCCGGGCGAGCGCTCCGGTCCGCAGACGAAACAGGTGGGGAATGGGTGGCCTGTGTACCACGGGTAGCTTTCGCTCGACCGCTCGGCGGCCGCCAACGACACGGACTCGGGGACCTCGTGGTCGCATCCTTCGGTCCTGTGGGCGTCGAGCACGACGTTGTCGCGATCGCGCAGCTCGACCGCGCCGTCATCCGTCTTTACGAGAAGCGGCGCATCGAGCGGTGGAGGCAGGCGGAGGTTCGCCTCCGCGGCAGTGGCCTCGAGCAGAGCAGCCGCTCTGCCGCATGCGTATCCGCCGTTCGCGCTCTCGGGCGGCCCATTGAAGCGGGCCGGGATCGTGATCGACCCGGCGACTGCGCTGCGCGGTGTCTCGACGTCCCTGTCGGCCAAGATCGATGGTTGGCAGCAGCTTCGCCTAACGGGAGCGACGGGACTCGTACCCGCCGCCTCCGGCGTGACAGGCCGATAAGAGGGTCACGACGCAAGACTACGGAAGACGACGGAAGGGGCGCATTCCCGGGCCGGTCAGTGGCCCAGCCCGATGAGATCGAGCTGTGATCCCCCCTGAACGGCGAGCGGCCCCCTGCGAGAGGGGGCCGCTTGCTTCGCTCCGTGCCCCTCGGGCACCGGCTCGCCACTACGTGTGCTACCCGCGCTTCGTGTTCAGCTTGCTGAAGGTGCATTGCACGCGCAGCTGAACCGGCAGCGCCGTGCCCGTGTCGTTGTCGAACTCGAACAGCCAGGCCGACTTGCTCGACGGGCCGTCGGTCTTCTGCGCGAGCGCCGCGAAATTCCTGTTGTCGAGAGGCGGCCGCGGGTCGATCACTCCGCCGCCGAGCGCCACGCCAGCCCCCAGCTTCGGGTTCGACGGGCACGTGACGAGATGGTCCGAGATCCCGGCGTTCTGGTTCTGCGGAAGCAAGGTCACGTTCTGGACCACATTTGTGGTGGCCCCGCCGAGCCGGGTCCTCAGTGTGTTGTCCCCGCCATTCTGCGCGACTGCGAAAGAGGTGCCGCCCACGGCGACCACCAGCGCGATCAGGCTGAGGACGAGACCAGGCGACAGGTGCTGCTTGGTCCTTTTGA
>DASUYK010000125.1:0-21711 GCA_036377415.1 Solirubrobacterales bacterium | reverse complement strand
AGATCGAGAAGAAACCCTGGCTCTGTGCGTCGAGCCCCCTGCCCTCACAGCGCGGGCAGACCCGAGGGGTCGTCCCGGGCCGCGCCCCGGTCCCCGAGCAGGTCGGACAGGGGCCGGTCGTCGGCACCGCGACCGCGACCTGGGTCCCGTGCATCGCCTGATCGAAGGAGAGCCGGACCTCGGTCTCCAGGTCACGCCCTCGGGCGGCCCGGGCGCCCTGCTCCCTGCCCCCGCGGCCGAAGAAGGTGGAGAAGATGTCGCCGAGATCGGATGCGAAGCCGCCGCGGGGGAACCCGCCGCCTCCGCCGGGGAACCCACCGCCGAATCCGAACCTGCCCCCGGCGTCGTACTGCTTGCGCTTCTCGGGATCCGACAGGGCGTCATAGGCCTGCTGGACCTCCTTGAAGCGCTCCTCCGCCTCGGGGTCGTCCGGGTTCCGGTCCGGGTGCCACTTGCGGGCGAGCTCGCGGTAGGCCTTCTTGATCTCGTCCGCCGAGGCGGACTTCTTCACCCCGAGCACCTCGTAGAAGTCGCGCGCCTGTGCCATCAGCGATCCCCCTCCCGCCTCACTCGCTCACCACGACCCGGGCGGGCCGGAGAACCTGACCGTTCAGCCGGTAGCCCTTCTCGACCGTCTCCAGGACGATCCCGGCCTCGGAGCCCTCGCTCGTCTGCGTGGAGAGTGCATCGTGGAGCAACGGATCGAACCGCTCGCCGGTCGGCTCGTAGGCCTCCACGCCGGCGTCCCTGAGCTTTGCGCGGAGCCCGTCGAGCACGAGCGCCACGCCCTTGGCGAGCGGATCGCCGTCGGCGGGCGCGGACTCGAGCGCGCGCTCCAGGTCGTCGATCACGGGGAGGAGCTCGCGGGCGAGCCCGGCCTTGCCGCGGGCGAGCGCCTCGGAGGATTCCTTGGCTACCCGCTTACGGTAGTTCTCGAAGTCGGCCCGGGTGCGCCTGGCGAGCTCGAGGTACTCGTCGCGCTCGCGCCTGGCCTCGCCCAGTTCGTCCAGGTCGCGCTCGACCTGCTCCTCGGCCTCGCGCTCCTCGCGCTGAGCGACGGTCTCCGTGCGCTCCTCGCGCTCGGGCTCGGTCTCCGTGCGCTTCGGCGGGGTCTGATCCGACATCGGTCCCCCCTTAGGAGGTCTTCTCGTCGTCGACGACCTCCGCGTCGACGACCTCCTCCTCGCCGGCGCCGTTCTGTGCGCCGCCGCCATCGGTGGAGGTCGCCGCCTGCTGCTCTGCCGCCGCCGCGTAGATCTGCTCCGAGACCTTCTGGAAGGCCGCCTGGAGCGCGTCCGACTTGGCCTTGATCTCGGCCGCGTCGTCGGAGGTGAGCGAATCGCGGACGTCCTTGATCGCCGCCTCGATCTCCTCCTTCGCCGAGGAGTCGACCTTGTCGCCGAGCTCGCCGAGCTGCTTCTCGGCCTGGTAGGCCGCGTTCTCGGCGACGTTCCGGGCCTCGGCCAGCTCACGCTGCTTGCGGTCCTCGTCCGCATGCGACTCGGCGTCCTTGATCATCTGATCGACCTCGGCCTCGTCCAGGCCGGAGCCGCCCTTGATCTCGATCTTCTGCTCCTTGCCGGTGCCGAGGTCCTTGGCCGAGACGTTGAGGATGCCGTTCGCGTCGATGTCGAAGGTGACCTCGATCTGCGGGATGCCGCGGGGTGCCGGCGGGATGCCGGTGAGCTGGAACTTGCCCAGGCTCTTGTTCCCGGAGGCCATCTCGCGCTCGCCCTGGAGGACGTGCACCTCGACCGAGGGCTGGTTGTCCTCCGCGGTCGAGAAGATCTCCGACTTCTTCGTCGGGATCGTCGTGTTGCGCTCGATCAGCTTCGTCATCACGCCGCCCTTCGTCTCGATCCCGAGCGTCAGCGGGGTGACGTCGAGCAGGAGGACGTCCTTGACGTCGCCCGCCAGGACGCCGGCCTGGATCGCCGCGCCGATCGCGACGACCTCGTCCGGGTTGACGCCCTTGTGCGGGTCCTTGCCCGTCAGCTCCTTGACCTTCTCCTGCACCGCCGGCATCCGGGTCATGCCGCCGACCATGACGACGTGCTGGATCTCGGAGCCGGCGTCGGAGAGCGCCTGCTTCACCGGGGCGACGACTCGCTCTAGCAACTCTGAGGTGAGCTCGTTGAGCTTCGCCCGGGTGAGCTTCATCTCGAGGTGCTTCGGATCGCCCTCGACGGCGGTGATGAAGGGCAGGCTGATCTGCGTCTCCTGCGCGGCCGAGAGCTCGATCTTCGCCTTCTCCGCGGCCTCGTAGAGCCGCTGCAGCGCCCGCTTGTCGGAGGCGAGGTCGACGCCCTGGTCGCGCTTGAACTCGGCGACGATCCACTCGACGATCGCCTTGTCCCAGTTGTCCCCGCCCAGGTGGTTGTCGCCGGAGGTCGCCTTCACCTCGAAGACGCCGTCGCCGATCTCGAGCACGGAGACGTCGAAGGTGCCGCCGCCGAGGTCGAAGACGAGGATCGTCTGGTCGGACTCCTTGTCGAGCCCGTACGCGAGCGAGGCCGCGGTCGGCTCGTTGATGATCCGCTTCACGTCGAGCCCGGCGATCTTGCCGGCGTCCTTGGTCGCCTGGCGCTGGTCGTCGTTGAAGTACGCCGGGACCGTGATCACGGCCGAGTCGACCGGCTCACCGAGCTTCGCCTCGGCGTCGGCCTTCAGCTTCTGCAGGATCATCGCGGAGATCTCGGGGGGCGAGTACTGCTTGCCGCCCGCGTCGACGCGGACGTCGCCGTTCGGGCCGGCGACGACCTTATAGGGGACGATCGTCTCCTCCTCCTTGACCTCGACCTCCTTGCGCCCCATGAAGCGCTTGATCGAGAAGATCGTGTTCTCGGGGTTCATCACGGCCTGCCGCTTGGCGACCGTTCCGACCAGGCGCTCGCCCGAGTCGGTGAAAGCGACCACGGAGGGGGTGGTTCGCCCGCCCTCGGCGTTCTCGAGCACGGTCGGCTCGCCGCCCTCCATCACCGCTACGCACGAGTTGGTCGTGCCCAGATCGATGCCGATTGTCTTCGCCACTTGCTCAGTCCTCCAAAGCTTGCGTTTTCCGTTGTCTCGTCAGCGTACCGCTTCTCACATACCCGCCTAAGAAATCTAAGTGAGATTGTGGCAGATCCGTGGGTGATTGTACAGCCTCGGATCGCAGACGACGTGGGTCCTTGCAGAAAGAGAGAGGCCGGGGCGCTGGGCCCCGGCCTCTCGGTGAACCTTCCTATTGCTGGGCGGCTACTTCTTCTTGCCCTTCTTCTTGCCGCCCGGGATCGCCAGCCGGCTGAGGACCCCGCCATGGTCGGAGGCCCAGAGGCCGCCGCCGACTGGATCCAGCACCAGCGAGCTTCGCATCGTGATGCTCGGGTCGTTGGTGAGGATGTGATCGATTCGGGAGTTGTCGAGCACGTTCCCGAGATCGCTCAGCAGCTCACCGTGCCCGGAGGTCAGCCCCGGTCCGGTCAACGACCTGAATCCGGCCGCTGCCAGCGCGTTGTAGGCGGGCGGCGACTCGGGATCGGCCGATGCCGGATCCGAGTTGAGGTCGCCGACCAGCACCGTCTTCTTCGCGGCCGCCGGACCGCCCGGATTGACCAGCTCCAATGCCTGATCCTCGCGGATCGTGCCGGCATCCTCGGACTCCAGATGCGTGTTCACGAGGTGGAACTTCTTCCCTCGCACGCTCATGTCGGCCACGATGAAGCCCCGCTTGAACTGGATCGGGACCCCGAACGCCGAAACCGAGAACGTGTTCCCGAAGTTGGCGCCATACACGCTCAACGCCTTCACGCCGGCGCCCTTGCGGGCGATGATCGCGTCGCGCATCTGCAGGCGAATGTCGCCGTCGATCCCGTGGAACATGCAGACCGGCACCTGCGAGCCCGCCGTGTTGGGGTCGATGTCCCCGCCGAATGCTGCCGGGAACGGAGGAACCGGCGACGCGCCGGGATTGGTGTCGGGACAGTCCGTCCCGCCGGGACCGGCGGGGGGATCGTCACCGCCCCCGTTGAATGGCGTCTGGTCGAAGTTCGCGTCCGGGGGGAACGGCGGCGAGGGTGGCTCCCCGATGTTGACGCCGGGCGTGTCATCGTTGCCCCAGGTCCAGGAATCGGATCCCGGAGGGGGCGGGCAAGTGCCCGAGCTCAGGTCGCATGTCTTGCCGTCCGGACCCGGGTCGTTGTCGAAGTCCCCGAACTGTTCGACGTCGGCCTCCTCCTGGAAGCCCACCAGGTAATAGCCCCGGTAGCACGGCTTCGGCTTCTTGCCCTGCGCCTTGCGCTTCTTCGCCGCCTTGGCGCACTGCTTCTTGTTCTTCGCCTTCTTGTTGAGCTCGTTCAGCAGCGTGTCCTGGTAGTCGATCAGGGGCACGGTGGCAGCGCTGCCGCGGGGCGGCCCGCCGCCATCGGTTGGGATCTCGAGCTTCCACAGGGCGGCCTCCTGAAGGCCGACTACGTCGACCTTGTGCTTCTTGATACCGCTGGCGATCGTCCTTGCCCTGACGGCGAAGTCGTTGGCGTTGACGTTCTTCAATACCGTGCCGACCCGGTCAGCGAACAGGTCGGTACGCGGCGGCGGTCCGACGGCCGCCTGGACCGGGGGACCCAGATCCGCCCCGAGATACAGGTTCTGGGTCATGACCTTGACCGTGTCCTTCTTTTTTTTCTTCTTTTTCTTCGCTGCGTTCGCTGTCGGTTCGCTTTGCCCCTTCGCAGCATCGGGGGCTCCCGGGATCAGCAGCAGACAGAGGGCCGCGACCAGCCCTGCCACCACCACACCCACCAGCCCGCGCTTGCTCGGGGATGAGAACGCCTGACTCCTCACAAGAACTCCTTTCCTGGAGAGCGCCGTCGCGGTGCTACGGGCCCTCGATCTCCTCTCTGCTCCCTCTTAATAACGGTATTCGATCTGGAGTTGCGCACGTTGTGCCCGTATTAGGAAGGAGCCGCAGTACTGGGTAGTGGTCTCACGCAGGGATAAGTCGGTACTGGCGGAGCGCTCGAGTGCGGGTGAGGGCGCTCGGGACCTCGATACCGACGGAGGACGCCAGGCCCGCTAAGGGCGCTGTCCGGCCACCTGCGCGACGTAGCTTGCGACCGTCTGGGCTTGCTCGCCGCCGAGGATGCCCTTCGGCATCCGCCCCGCGACTCCGTTCTCGATCGCGCTCAGCACCCGAGGCTCGATCGTCGAGGGATCCGGCGGCGTCGCGCTCGGGGGGGCGAGCAGGTCGTCCAGGTTGGGCCCGACGACGCCATCAGTCCCGGCCTCCGCCAGGGTGTGGCAGGTCCCGCAGTTGGTGACGAACAGGTCCTCGCCGGCCTCGACGCTCGACGCGACCCCCTCGGGAGCCGGCTCCTCGCTTCCCTCCTGGCTGATCGCCCAGGCCGGGATCCCGACACCGAGGAGCAGGACGACGAGGCCGAAGATGACGAAGGTGCTCCGCTTCATTTCTGGCGCGGGAGCATATCGGGGGCGCGACGACGGTCCCTTCGGATCGTCACGTCCCCGCGCGCAAGGCCCCCGCCTGGTTCGTCGCCGCGCCGCTCCTGTAGAAGGGGCACATCCTCCGAAGCGCACACTCGCCGCACCGCGGACGGGGCCTGCAGACCGCGCGACCGTGCCGGATCAGGTTGATGTGAAGCTCGTAGGCGTCCTCGGGCGGCGTGACCGCGAGCATCTCGTCGTGCGCCTCCTCGAACGACGCCCGGGCACGGAAGAGCCCGAGACGTCCGCCGACGCGGTGCACGTGGGTATCGACCGGGATCTCGGGACGTCCGAAGGCGAAGATCAGGACGCACGCGGCGGTCTTTCGCCCCACCCCGGGAAGGTCGCTTAGGTATGAGAGCGCCTCCTCGCGAGGCGCCTCGGCCAGCCAGTCGAGATCGGGAAGTTCTCCCAGCCTCTCGAGGATCCCCTGGATCCGGGGGGCCTTGGTCGCGCTCAGGCCTCCCGGCTTGATCGCCGCCTCGACCTCCTCGGTGGACGCGTCGCGCACGTCCTCCCAGGTCGGGAAACGCTCGCGGAGGCGCTCGTAGGCAACGTCGCGGTTGCGGTCATTGGTGTTCTGCGAGAGCACCGTTCGGACCAGCTCGGCGATCGGGTGGCCGTGCGGCTCCCACAGCGGCCGCCCGTACAGCTCGCGGAGCCGGTCGCGGATCGCGATCACGCGACGGCGGGATGGGCGGCGCCATCCCGGGTCGCGCTTCGGGATTCGCGGCGGCTTCCCCGCCGTTGGGGTGGGCGAGCTGCCGTCGGCCAGCACGACTCTGCTCGGGAGGGGCACCGGGCGAGGATATTGTTCGAGGGTCTCGCCGGCCGACGCCGAAGTTGTCACGGGCTGGTGACCACTAGAATCCCCGGGTCGTGCGCTCCCTAGTCGGAAAAATCGGTGATTGGCTACCGCAGGGGTATGGGGACGCGGCCCGGCAGCTTGGTCTGTTCGTGGTCGCGGAGCTCTGCTACGAGACCGTCCGCGGCATCGCTGACGGCGAGCGCACGCAGGCGTTCATCAACGGCGCCAACGTGATCGACATCGAGAGGGCGACCGGCACCTTCTTCGAGCCCGGGTTGCAGAGCGCTCTGGTCGACATGCGCTGGCTGGTCGACGCCTCGAACTTCGTCTACATGAACAGCCATTTCGTCGTCACCACCGCCTTCATGGTCTGGCTCTATCTGTTCCGGAACCCGAGCTTCTACTTCGTCCGCAACATGTTCATCGTCGCGATGGCGCTCGCGCTCGTCGGCTATGCGCTCGTGCCGACCGCGCCGCCACGTCTCTACCCCGAGCACGGCTTCGTCGACACGATCACGGACTACGCGCAGGTCAACCACGACTCCGGCCTGGTCAAGCTCTTCATCAATCCCTATGCGGCGATCCCGAGCATGCACGTCGCCTTCTCGCTGATGATCGGGGTGTGCGGAGCGATGATCGCGCGGCGCGCGATCACGCGGGTCCTCTGGTGCATCTATCCGCTTCTGGTCTTCTTCGTGGTCGTGGTCACCGCGAACCACTTCTGGCTCGACGCCGCGGCCGGTGCGGTGGTCGCCGTGCTTGCCGCGCTCGCCGCCCGGTTGGTCCTGGCCCGCGTCCGGCCGGCCGTCTGGTCCTTCCGGCCCGCGACGAGTTGAGCGCCCGGGTCGCGCTCCGTCGCTACGGCGAGCCGGGGCTGGTCGCGGCGGCCTTCGGCGTCGTCTATCTGATCGTTCAGCCGGAGAGCGCCGATCACGCCGCGCAGGTCTTCCGCTCCGGGCTGTTCGCGGAGGAGGGTTTCTCGGCCTGGAACAACTCCTGGTTCGGCGGCCACCATCTTCCGGGCTACGGCTTGCTTCTGCCCGCGCTGGGATCCGTTCTCGGACCACGGATCGTCGGCGCGATCGCGACGATCGCGGCCGCCCTTCTCTTCTCGGCGATCGCGTACCGCCGCTTCGGCGACCGCGCGCGGCTGGGCGTTCTCTGGTTCGCGACCGCGACCGCGATCAGCCTGTTCACCGGCAGGCTCACATTCGCGCTCGGCGTCGCGCTCGCGCTCGGGGCGGTGTATGCGGCACAGCGCGGGCGCCGGGTCGCGGCGCTCGTCTTCGCTGCGCTGACGCCGCTCGCAAGCCCGGTCGCGGCGCTCTTCCTCGCCTGTGGCGTGATCGCGTACGCGGCCGCGGAGAGGAAGCGGAGGGTTCTCGACCTCGCGGTCGTCTCGGTCGGGATGACGGCGATCATGTCGATGGCCTTTCCCGAGGGCGGCACCGAGCCCTTCGTGTTCTCGAGCTTCGAGCCGGCGATCCTCGTCACCCTCGCGGTATTCATCGCGCTCCCCTCGGAGGAGCGCCTGCTGCGCTACGGGGTCGCCGCCTACGGCGCCGCGCTCACCGGGGCGTTTCTGATCCAGAGCCCGATGGGAGGTAACGCGACCCGGATGGGAGCGCTGCTGCTCGGCCCGGCGCTCGCGTTCGGGCTCTGGCGCCGCCAGCGCTTCGTGCTGATCCTCCTCGTCCCGGTGCTCGTCTACTGGCAGTGGTCACCGGTGGTCCGCGATCTCGAGGACGTGCGTGCCCAGCCCTCTGTCGATGCCGACTACTACGCGCCGCTTCGCGACTACCTCCGAGGGACCCCGCATCGCGAGTCCTATCGGGTCGAGGTGCTTCCCGCCGCCCACCACTGGGAGTCGGCTCATGTCCCGCGGGGGATCTACATCGCCCGCGGCTGGGAGCGCCAGCTCGACCGGAAGCTCAACCCGGTCTTCTACGACGGTACGCCTCTGACGGGACCCGAGTACCGCAGCTGGCTCGACGACCTGGGGGTGGGATACGTCGCCGTGCCGGACGCGCCGCTCGACTACGCGGCGCGGGCGGAGAAGCGTCTGATCAGGCGCGGGCCGCCGCGCTATCTCGAGCGGGTGTTCAGGAGCGAGAACTGGACGGTCTACAAGGTCCGAGACCCGGCGCCTCTCGCGATCGGGGGAAGGATGGTGAAGCTGACGCCGGAGGGCTTCGTCGTCGACGCCGACGCGCCCGGGACGGTCCTCGTCCGGGTCCATTGGACCCCGTACTGGTCGATCGAGCGAGGGAGCGGCTGCGTCGAACAGGCCCCCGCGGACTACACGATGCTCGAGGTCACCACGCCGGGTCGCTTCCGGGTCGGCGTCGACTTCGCGCCTTGGCGGGCGATCGACGGTGGGGCCCGCTGTCACCAGGAGCCGGCGATCCAGTACGGATCGGCCCAGACCTCCTCCGAGATCCGAGGATCGCCGTGAGGCTGCAACCCCTGCGCAAGCGATTCCTCCCCCGCGGCCCGCTCGATCTGCTCCTCCAACTCTTCCTGCTTGCGGTGGCGTACTGGGCCTGGCGTCATGCGCGCGGCGCGGTCGACGGCTCGATGGCCGCGTCGTTCGGCCATGCCCGCGACCTGGTCGACGCCGAGCGCTGGCTCGGGACGTTGATCGAGCCGAGCGTCCAAAGCTGGGCGATCGACTGGGGATGGCCGGCGGAGATCGCTCGGTGGGGTTACGCGAATCTCCATTTCAAGGGGAGCTGCCTGGCGCTGGCGATCATCTACTTCGGCTACCGCGGGAGCTACGGATTCGTCCGCAACACGGTGTTCGCGGCGATGGCGATCTCCGTCCTCGGCTACGCGCTCTACCCGACCGCGCCGCCGCGCTTCCTGCCGGAGCTCGGTCTCGATCCCTCGAGCGCGATCACCGGCAACGACCCACTGCTGTCTGCGCCGGGAGACCCCCTCTTCAATCCGTTCGCCGCCGTGCCCTCGATGCACGTCGGCCTCTCGGTGATCTTCGCCTGGTCGCTCGCTCTCCTGGTCAGGCCCCGCGTGCTCAAGGCGATGCTGTTCGCCTATCCGCTTCTGATGACCTTCGTCGTCGTGGCCAGCGGCAACCACTTCTGGCTCGATGCCCTGCTCGGCCTGGCCGCCGCCGCGGCCGCCGTGGCCGTCGCGATGCTGCTCGCTCGCCTGAATCCGGACTGGTCCTTCGGTCCGCTCGGCCGGCGAACCGGCGCGGGGGAGGTCGACGCCCAGCCGGAGCCGGAGGCGGCGCCCGCCTAGGCGGCCGTCCCTAGCCTTTCCGGACGCTCCGATGAGCACCGAGCACCCAGACCGTCCCGGCAGGGGCCCCGCTGTTCGCGGGCAGAGGCCGACGGCCGCCGCCGACCTGTCGGCCGCCGTCCGGGATCGGCTGATCGAGTCACGCCTGACCCCGAACGCGATCTCGATGGCCGGACTGGCCGGCAACCTGGCGGCGGCGGTCCTGATCTGGCAGGGCCTCTACTTCCTCGGCGGGATCGCCTTCATCGTCGGCTCGGTGATGGACACGCTCGACGGCCGCTATGCGCGGGCCTCGGGCAAGGGGACGCTGTTCGGCGCATTCCTCGACTCCACCCTGGACCGGGTCGAGGAGGGGATCGTGCTCACTGCGGTCGCCTACCGCTTCGCCGAGCGTGGCGAAGAATTCGCCGCCGCCATGTGCGTGGTCGTCGTCCTCGGCTCGCTGATGGTCTCCTACACTCGAGCGCGCGCCGAGGCGCTCGGCGTCGAGTGCAAGGTGGGGTTGGCCACACGCCCCGTCCGGGTAGTCATACTCTCCGTCGGGCTCGTCTTCGCGAAAGGAGCGGGAGTCTTCGATTTTGAGCTTCTGGCGCCGGCGATCTACGCGATGGCGGCACTCACGGCCCTGACCGTGGTGCAGCGTGTCTGGCACGTTCGGAATGCCCTCGCCGAGCAGAGCGCCGGATCGGACGCGCCGGCGGTACCGGCCGAGGACGTGTAACCCCCCCGACGCGCAAGTGTGGTTTCAGCGTTGAGTCTTCATATGAGGAGGATTTCGATAGATGAGCACCGTTAATGGAAGAGCGAACGGCGCCCGGCGCGACGGCGCGCGCGACGAGAAGGTCCGCGTCGCGATCGTCGGCGTCGGCAACTGCGCGAGCTCTTTCGTGCAGGGCATCCAGTACTACAAGGACGCCGACCCCGCCGAGCGGGTTCCCGGCCTCATGCACGTCGACCTTGGCGGCTACCACGTGCGCGACATCGAGTTCACCGCCGCCTTCGACATCGATGCCGACAAGGTCGGCAAGGACCTCTCCGAGGCGATCTGGTCGGGCCAGAACAACACCTACAAGTTCTCCGACGTCCCGAAGCTGGGCGTGAAGGTCCACCGCGGGATGACGCATGACGGGCTCGGCAAGTACCTGAAGGAGAAGATCACGAAGGCCCCGGGGCAGACCGCCGACATCGTCGGGATCCTCCAGGACACGCAGACCGATGTGCTGGTCTGCTACCTGCCGGTCGGCTCCGAGGACGCGACCAAGTGGTACGTCGAGCAGGCGCTGGCGGCCGGAGTCGGGTTCGTCAACTGCCTGCCGGTCTTCATCGCCCGCGAGGACTACTGGGACAACCGCTTCGAGGAGGCCGGCCTGCCGATCATCGGCGACGACATCAAGTCGCAGGTCGGCGCGACGATCATCCACCGCCAGCTGGCGAGGCTGTTCGCCGATCGCGGCGTGAGCCTCGAGCGGACCAGCCAGCTCAACGTCGGCGGCAACATGGACTTCTACAACATGCTCGAGCGCGAGCGGCTCGAGTCGAAGAAGATCTCCAAGACGAACGCGGTCACCTCGATCATGGATCACGAGCTGCCCGCGGACGACGTCTACATCGGCCCGTCTGACTACGTGCCCTGGCTCACCGATCGCAAGTGGGCGCACATCCGGGTGGAGGGGAAGTCGTTCGGCGACGTCCCCCTCAACGTCGAGCTCAAGCTCGAGGTCTGGGACTCCCCGAACTCGGCGGGCATCGTGATCGACGCGGTCCGGATCATCAAGCTGGCGCTGAACCACGGCATCACCGGCCAGCTCGACGGGCCCTCGAGCTACCTGATGAAGTCGCCGCACAACCAGCGGCCCGATCCGGTGGCCCGGGAGATGACCGAGGAGTTCATCGCCAAGTACGGGCGGCCCCGCGGGATCCCCGCCAAGAAGGGGAAGAAGGGCAAGAAGGCCAAGGCGAAGGCCAAGTAGCTCGCCTGCTTCACGGTTCTTAGCCTTAAGCTCGCGGCGTGGAGACTTCCTCCCTCGCGATCGCGCAGGTCAGCCCCCATCCGTGGGGCTCCAGACACGAGATCAACTCGTTCGTCGCTCGGACGTCCGAGGAGCTCGCCCGGCGCGGGCATCGGGTCCTGATCGTCGCGCCGTCCGAGTCGCGGACCGCGATCCGTGAGAGCCGTCGGCTGATCCGCGAGGCGACCAAGGACCCCGGCGTCCTGGCGAAGGGGGAAAACCCGCGGGTCATCGCGATCGGCCAGAGCATCCCGCTGCCGAGCGGGCCGCGACGGCGGCCGGCTCCGCTCCCGGTCGACATCAGCAGGGCGCTCGAGCGGCTGCTTGGTGCGGTCGCGCTCGACCTCGTCCACGTTCACGAGCCCTTCGCTCCGAGCACCGGGTCGGCCGCGCTGCGGCACTCGCAGGCCCTCAACGTCGCGACGTTCCACGAGCCGGTGGAGCGGGTCCTCTCGACCCAGGTGGCGCGGATGCTGGTGGAGGTCTTCTTCGGCCGGATCGACGAGCGGACGGCGAGCAACGAGGCCACCGGTGAGCTGCTCCAGCGGTTCTTCCCCGGTCAGTACGAGATGGTCCGCCCGGGCGCCGACGTGGCCGAGCCCGCCCTCGAGCCCGCCCCGCCCGGACGGGTTCGAATCGCATACTGCGCGGAGGAGGAGCGAGGGGGCCTGCGCCTCCTGTTGCGGGCCCTCCGTCGCCTGCCCGACGAGCTCGATTGGGAGGGCGTGATCTGGTTCGACGGGCCGGGGGATCCCCTTGCCCGGGTGAGCCGCAGGCTCCGCCAGCGCCTCCGCGTCGTCAGGCCGCGGGACGGGGAACCCGCCGAGTACCTGGCCGGCGCGGACATCGCCTGCCTCACCTCCGGCGGCGTCCGGGCGGCCCCCGGGGTGCTCCGCAAGGCCCTCGCGGCCGGAGCGGTTCCCGTCGCCTCAGATCTGGAGCTCTACCGCGAGCTGGTCGGCGAGGGCGAGCGCGGCCTGCTCTTTCCCCTCGGAGACGCCCAGACGCTCGCGGCCCAGCTGCTCCGGCTGTCCACCGACTCCGCTCTTCGCGATGGGCTGCGGGCCGCGGCCCGCGGAAGCGGCGAGGCGCGGGATTGGGGAGAGGTCACCGACGACGTCGAGGCGATCTATCGGCGTCTCGTGGGCCGCCGTCATGACCCGACCGGAGACCCGGAGATCCGCCGCCGCCTCCGCGATCGCGCCTTCATCCACTGCGATCTCCACATGCACACCGACCATTCGCCGGACTGCGCGACACCGGTCGAGCTGCTGCTCGATACGGCCAAGGCCCGGGGCCTAGGGGCGATCGCGATCACCGACCACAACGAGATCTCCGGAGCCGTCGAGGCGCAGAAGGTCGCCGAGCGGATCGGGGGCATCAAGGTGATCCTCGCCGAGGAGGTGAAGACCGCGCACGAGGGCGAGGTGATCGGCCTGTTCCTCCGCGAGCGAATCGAGCGCGCGATGTCGATGGCGGAGACGATCTCCGAGATCCGCCGCCAGGGGGGCCTGGTCTACGTGCCGCACCCGTTCGACCGCCTTCACTCGGTGCCCGACTACGAGCACCTGCTCGAGATCGTCGAGGAGATCGACATCCTCGAGGTCTTCAACCCCCGGGTCGCGTTCTCGGCCTTCAACGAGGAGGCGGTGCGCTTCGCGCGCAAGTACGGGATCGTCCCGGGAGCGGGTTCCGACAGCCACGTCGCCCAGGGCCTGGGCAGCGTCAGGATTCGCCTGAGGGACTTCGAGGGACCCCAGGAGTTCCTCGAGTCGATGCGGGAGGCGGACATCGTCCGCAAGCACAAGAATCTCGTCTACGTCCAGGCTCTCAAGTTCCTCCAGACGAGCGGCGGCCGGGGCGGGCGCTCGCTCGCGGGGCGGGACGGCGGCAAGAGATCGCCCGGGCGCCGACGTGCGGCCGGCAAGAGTTGATGCACCCGCAAGGGGCCGGGGCGGGGCCGAAGAAGAGGCAGGACGCCGTGTCATCGATCACCGACGACGAGATCCGGGAGAAGTATCTCGAGCGCGCGATCCGGGAGCTGAACGACCTGGGAAGTGAGCTGGCCGCCTGTCAGGACTGCCCCCGCGGCAACGTGATGCCCGTCCAGGGCTCCGGCCATCCCCAGGCCGACATCTTCATGCTGAAGGGGGCGCCGACACCCTCGGAGATCGAGGAGGGCGTCGCCTTCTACGGCCGCGCCGGCAACGCACTGATGAAGAGCTTCAAGCGCCTGGCGATCGACCCGATCGTCGTCTTCGGGACGCTCTGCGTGAAGTGCCCGCTCACCGATCCGACGCACGCCTCGGAAACGTGCATCGCCCGGGTCGGGGAGGAGATCGCGATCGTCCAGCCGCGGATCGTCGTCGTGATGGGCGACGACGCTCTCGAGGTCCTGAACGACCTCGACCTTCCCCTCGCGGAGCGGATCGAGTCGAACGAGGGCGCGATCCAGCGCCTCACGCCGACGATCGACGCACTCTACGTCCCGGATATCGATGAGGCGCTCGACACCGAGGATGCGAAGCAGCGCTTCTGGTCGGCGTTCCGGCTGCTCGGCGACTGGTACGACCGGCTGCCTCCCTACTAGGCCGCCGGAAACTGAGCTTGAGCGTCTGGCCCGGCTGCGGGACTCCGGGGCCCTCACCGAGCAAGAGACGGCGGTGAATACACTGCTTCGCATGGACCTCGAGGAGCGCACGATTGAGCAGCTGCCGGACCGCTGCCAGAACTGCGGCGCCGAGCTGACCGATGCCGAGAAGCAGAACGCGCTCACGGAGGGAACGCGGAGCGGCCGAGTCCTGTGCGCCACCTGCGCGAACGAGGTGATCCCGCTGGACGAGGAGGAGGAGGCAGGGGCCGGGGCCTAGCCCGGTCCGGCCCGCTAGACGCCGGGCGCCGCCGCTTCGGCGAGAGCGCTCATGTCCTCGAACGTCGCGCTTGCGAGCGCACGGACGACGACGGTGTCGAGCGCGCGGTAGCGGGAGAGCTGCTGCTGGGCGACGCCCGCGTTCTCAGCGGCGACGCCGACCGTCCCCTCCGGCTCCCCAAGCCTCTCGAAGTGGGTGCGGTAGCCGTGGTGCAGGTCGCGGTAGAAGGACTCGTCCTTCGCGAGACGCTCCTCCGCACCTGCGCCGACCGCGGTCCGCACGTAGCCGAAGACCGGAGGCGTCGCGCGGCCCGCGTCGCTCGCGCCGGCCTCGACCTGCTCGCGTGCCCGGGCGGCGAACTCCGGTGTCATCCAGTTGAAGAACACGCCGTCCCACTCGGCTCCGCCGAAGGCGCACATTCGCGGGCCCATCGCGGCGAGCACCAGACGGACACCGGGGATCGCCTCGCGGAGCGCTGGGAGGGCCTCCCGCATCGTCGTCAGCGGCTTCTCGGTGAACCCCGAGCCGAGGCCGAGCCAGAGCCGGCTCCGGTCGATCCCGGTCCGGTCGATGTCCGCGGCGATCTCCTCCGGGGATTGGCGATCGAGGGCGATGACCGCGACCCCGAGCTCGATCCGATCGGCCCCGTTCGCGTACTTGGCAAGCGTCTCGAGACCCTTTGCGCCGGGGTGGTCGTTCGACCACATCGAGCTGTAGCCGAGCTCCTGGCAGCGGCCGGCGAGGGGCGCGGCGATCTCGGGGTCGAGTCCGGCGGTGACACCGAACCCGCGGCTCACGCGCCCTTCTCCAGGAGCGCCACGCACTCGATGTGCGGGGT
The DNA here is from genome assembly GCA_036377415.1 of Solirubrobacterales bacterium. Lineage (GTDB taxonomy): Bacteria > Actinomycetota > Thermoleophilia > Solirubrobacterales > 70-9 > DASUPK01. The sequence goes on along the minus strand of DASUYK010000125.1, from coordinate 6,444 downwards.
CTGGGGGAACATGTCGACCGGCTTCACGCGGCGCAGCCTATAGCCGGCCTCCGTGAGCTGAGCGGCGTTCGGGGCAAGAGTCGTCGGATTGCAGGAGACGTAGACGATTCGCGACGCGTCGCACTCGATCAGTCGGCGGACGACCTTCTTCGAGAGCCCGGCGCGCGGCGGGTCGACGACGACGACGTCGGGACTGCCCCCCTCCGCGACGAGCGGGCGGATCTCCTTGCGCGCGTCGCCGGCGCGGAAGTGGGCGTTGGAGATGCCGTTTCGGCGAGCGTTCTCCTCGGCGTCCACGATCGCCTCCCCGACGATCTCGATTCCCCACACCTCGCCGGCGTTCCTCGCCAGGGACAGTCCGAGGGTGCCGATCCCGCAGAAGAGGTCGAAGACGCGCTCGGTGCCCTCCAACGCCGCCATCTCGGCGGCGATCCCGTAGAGGACCTCGGCCATCTCGGTGTTGGTCTGGAAGAAGGCGCCGTGCGAGATCCGGAAGCGGAGCCCGGAGAGCTCCTCCTCGAGATGCTCGGCCCCCAGCACTCCCGTCGGTCCGTCCGTGCCGCCCCCGGGCCCCTCGACGATCGTGTGGAGATCGACCGGCGGCCGCGGGATTTCGGCGGCTGACGTGACCAGGCGGCTGTGGAGTTGCCCCGTGCGCCGGCCCTCGCGGATCACGAGGTTGCGGAGCACCCCGGCCCGCGTGCGGCGATCGTAGGCGGAAAGGCCCTCGGCACTCGCCCAGGCGCGAAGGTCGTTTCGCATCTCGTTGTTGCGCTCCGACGCGAGCTGGCAGTCCTCGGCGTCGACGATCTCGTCCCAGCGGCCCCGGGCGTGGAAGCCGAGCACGAGCTCGCCGTCGCGCGTGCCGAACGAGTACTCGAGCTTGTTGCGGTATCGCCAGCGCTCGATCGCAGGCACGATCTGCTCGAGCTCGAACCCCTCGAGCCGCCCGAGGCGCACGAGAGCGTCCTCCACCTGCTGCAGCTTGTGGCGAAGCTGTTCCTCGTAGGGAAGCCCCTGCCACGGGGCGCCCGGGCAGGGTTCGCCGCCGTGATCGCAGCGCGGGGGGACCCGGTCGGGCGAGGCCCGGACGAGCTCGATCGTCGACGCCTCGGCGAATCCACGCTTCGCCTTGGTCACCTCCGCCCGGACGCGGTCTCCGGGGAGCGCTCCGGCGACGAAGACGACGTAGCCGTTGCGACGCGCGACCCCGCGTCCGCCATAGGCGAGCGAGTCGACGTCGAGCAGGAGGATCTCCCCCCTCGCGGGCCGGGAGTGGCTCGGGGTTGTGGCCTGATCGCCCATTACTCAACTCAAACGGGTATAGGCTTTCGCCGCAGTTTGCGGGAAAAAACGAGCAGGAGGTCCAACGTGGAATCAAGTGAGAGTGGTGGCGTCAGGGAGCAGGTCCAGAAGGCGATCGACGATCTGCGCGCGGCGGGCGAGAAGGCGACCGGCGACGTGCGATCCTCGATCGATTCGGCGGTCGCGCGGCTGCGGGACGTCTCGGGGGATGCGACCTCGAGGGCGTCGGACCAGGTCGCGGGGTGGCGCGAGACCCTCGACAAGGCGACCGAGGACATGCGCAAGGAGCTCGGCAAGCTCGCGGTGCGCGCGCAGACGTCGGTCGAGTCGCTCGAGGAGATCGGCAAGGAGCTGGACGAGCGCAAGAAGGCGCTCAAGCAGCAGTAGTACTCACTGCAGCTTGCGGTCGAGCGCGCGCAGCAGGCCCTTCCGGGCCTTGTGCCGGCGCTCGTAATCGCGGACCTTCCGGAGCTGCTCGCGGTTCAGCTCCTGCAGCCGGCTGTCGATCTGGCGGATCGAGAGCTGGTCGTATGCAGTGATCGGGAACCCCGGGACCCGGGCCTTGCGCCGAACCCGGTCCGCTCGCGCAAGAGGCTTGTCGACCGCCCCGACGGCTCGCTTCCTCGCCTGCTCGGCCCGGCTGCCGACCCCCTCGCGGGCGCGGTCCGGCATCTCTCGAACCTGCTCGAGCAGGCGCTCGAGCTGAGCGAGGATCTCCTCCGCCTGGTCGCGGCCGCGCGCGATCACTCGATTGACGATCTCCTCGGCGTCGCCTCTGGTCATCCGGCCGCGGCGGACGGCGTCGTCGACGACCTCCTGGAGGCGCTCGCGCGAGATCGTGATGCTCTTCTCGAGCGCCTCGCGGAACGCCTGAACGCTCTGTTCGGCTCGCTCGCTTCCGGCGGCGGTCGGTTCCTCCTTTGACGCCCTTGCCATGTCCGGACTATCCCATACCCGCAAATCGGGCAATCACCGGGTTGTGGTCGGACAGCCGGATCTTCAATCCGGTGTCCGGGTCGACGATGTCCCGGGCCTCGGGCGGCCAAGCCGCCGGTGGGTCGGTGATTTCGAGGCCACGCACGAGCAGGTGACTGAGGCGGTCCGGCGCGGTCGGGCGCGCGAGCCCGAACCGCCGGCGGAGCCGATCGAAGACGTCGCTCTCGCGCGGCCGGACGTTGAAGTCGCCGCCGAACAGGAGCGGGTTCGTCTCGGCGAAATCGCTGGCCCGCTCGGCGGCCGTGGTCAACTCCTGCTCGGCGGAGGCGGGCTTCGTGCTGACGTGCAGGTTGGCGAGGCAGAGGCCGGATTCGAGCCGGGTGAGCGCCATCACCCGCAGCTCGGGCCTCCGCGTGAGGACGATCCGGCGGCGCTCCGCGATCGGGCCGGCGCCCCGGCGGACGAGCGTGCTGTTCGAGCCGCCCTCCCACGAGCCGATCAGGTCGGGGCGCCAGCGGCCGATCAGGGAGGTGAGAGGCTGCAGCCAGTTGCGGCCGCTGAGGGCCCGGTGAGCCTCCGCGCCGGAGGCGTCCGCCATCCGCCCTCGCCAGCTGGGCGGGAACTCCTGGAAGAGAGCGACGTCCCAGTCGACCCCGGCGATCTTCGAGGCGAATGCGTCGAACAGGTCCCAGTTGACCTGCTCGTAGTCCACGCCCAATCGCGGGCCCCGCCGCCAGTTCCCCTTCTTCGCACCCACCTGGAGCTCGGGTTCCGGTGGCCAATCGCGACCGTGGAACAAGTTCCATGTCATTGCGGTGATCTGCACGCGCGTAGTATCGGCGGCTTCGTTCATGACGCAGAACCTGATCACCGGCGAGGAGCTCGACCGTGATGCGCTGTTCGCGCTTCTCGACCGCGCCGCCGAGCTCAAGGAGGGCCGGGAGCGGGGGGTGGGACGGGATTCGCTCGACGGCCGCTCGGTCGCGCTCGTCTTCGAGAAGCCCTCGACGCGCACCAGGATCTCGTTCGAGGTCGCGGTCGCCGAGCTCGGCGCGACGCCGATCGTCCTGCGCGACGACGAGATGCAGCTGAGCCGCGGCGAATCGGTCGCGGACACGGCGCGGGCGCTTTCCCGGTACGTACATGCGATCGTGATCCGGTCCGGGTCGGACGAGGTCGTCGCCGAGCTCGCCGAGGCGGCCTCGGTCCCGGTGGTGAACGGCCTGACGCCGCTCCACCACCCGTGCCAGGTGCTCGCCGACCTGCTCACTCTGCGAGAGCGGTTCGGCGAGCTCGAGGGCCTTCGGCTCGCCTACGTCGGGGACGGAAACAACGTCGCCCGCTCGCTCGCGATCCTCGGGCGGACCGCGGGGGTCGAGGTCGCGATCGCGAGCCCCCAGGGGTACCGGATCGAGGAGGGGCTCGCCGCGCTCACGGACGATCCCGCCGCCGCGGTCGCCGGCGCGGCCGCCGTCTACACCGATGTCTGGGTGAGCATGGGGGACGAGGCCGAGGCAGAGCGCCGCCGCCGCGACCTCGCTCCCTTCCAGGTGAACGAGGAGCTTCTCGAGGCGGCCTCCGAGCGCGCGATCGCGCTCCACTGCCTGCCGGCGCATCCCGGCGAGGAGATCGCAGAGGACGTCCTGTACGGCGACCGCTCCGCAGTCTGGGACCAGGCCGAGAACCGGCTGCACGCGCAGAAGGCGCTGCTTGAGAGACTGATCGACTAAGCGGCTTTTCGTTTGCGCCGTCGGGCGCGTACCAGGCCTACGTGGCGGCCCGTCGAGCCACCTCGGCTCCTCGAACCCCCCGTACTCCTGGATCGCACCGTAGATGTGCTGGACGAGCCGGGTGCTTCGCGCGACGGTCAGGCTGCAGACCCCGTACGGCAGCCTCCTTCGCTTCTTGCCGCTGCTCGAGGTGGGGTAGTGGTTGAGCGAATGTCCCCTGAGGCACGATGGGGGCAGCTCGAGCGCTCGCAGCCAATGGCGCTCGATTTCCTTGAGCGGAAGGCCGTTGTTCGTGTAGACGTTCAGCCGAACCCTGCAGTCCTTCGCGTCGACCGCCAGGCACTCCCTCAGAAACCGCGCAAAGAAGCGACCATTTCCACATCAGAGTTCGCGAAGGTGAGGGTGTTGCGCTGCTTCGAGCCCTCTGCCCAGTAGAGCATGCAACCCGCCATGTGCATGGCGTCCTCGTTCCGCGCTCGCCGGCGACCCTCACCCTGATAGGCGCGCCGGCGATCTCGGTGCAAGCGTGTCCACGACTCCGCGCGGCGTGCAATGTGCAGCGGGTATTGAGGTCCGCGCGGTCCGGTGAGGTTCCGACGCACCTGTTCCGGGGTGAGCTCGATGTCACACGTCCAGCGATGGACGCTGTTCACGGAGACATCCAGCCGTGCCGCGATCCGCTTGAGCGGCAGACCTTCAGCTCGAAGCCGCCGTGCCTCGGCCCTTTCGCGTGGTTTCGGTCGCATCGCTTCCCTCGCGCCGAAAGTAAGTGGATGAACGTGACGAAGGACGTACGGATGTGCCGCTTAAGATGAGGAAGCGGCCCCGTGGTGTAACGGTCAGCACGCGAGATTTTCAATCTCGAAGAGCCGGGTTCGACTCCCGTCGGGGCTATCGGTCCATCCCACTGGGGAGCCAGGCCCGATCTCGGTGGTAACCACGTAGTCGAAATCTGGGGATCCAACTGATGCGAGGCCGTACATCGCCTGAGAGTCTCGGCTGATGACGGACGGTTCGAATGGGAAGGGAACTCCCGGTCCAGGAGGAAAGGCGCATGCCCGCGTCCTCATCCTGGGCGGCGGTTTCGGTGGGCTCGAGACCGCCTTCAACCTCCGTCTTCTCGCCCACGACCGCGCCGAGATCACCCTGGTCTCCGACCGGGACCACTTCCTCTTCAAGCCCAACTCGATCTACGTGCCCTTCGGTCTCGACCCGAAGCGGCTGCAGGTTCCCCTCGCCAAGCCGACCGGCAAGCGCGGGATCGAGCTCGTCCAGGCTCGCGCCACCGAGATCGATCCCGGATCCCGCCAGGTGAAGGCCGACGGCCGCGCGCTCCCCTACGACCGCCTGGTGGTGGCGACGGGCTCGGGCATGCGCGCCGACGAGATCCCCGGGCTGGGCGACCACGCGATCAGCACCTGGACCCCTGACGACATGCTCCGCCTGCTCTCGGGCTTCGAGCGGGTCCTCCAGCACGCCCGCGCGGGCGACCGGCAGCGAGTGCTCTTCCTGATCCCGCCCAACAACAAGTGCGCCGGGCCCCTCTACGAGATCGTGCTCATGTTCGAGACCTGGCTTCGGCGCAAGGGCGGACGGCCGGCCGCGGAGATCACCTGGGCGACCTTCGAGGACACCTACATCCAGGCCTTCGGACCCCGCCTGCATGGCGTGGTCACCGACGAGTTCGAGCGCCGCTCGATCGAGGGCCGCACCTCCTGGGTCGTCGACAGCGTCGACTCCAAGGGAGTGGAGTTCCACAACGGCGAACGGCTCGAGTACGACCTGTTGGTCTCCTTCCCGCCCTACGTCGCCTCGACGCCCTTCCCCGGCCTGCCCGCGGACGACCGCGGCTTCCTACGCACCGACCTCGCCAGCCGCCGCCTCGCGGACCATCCGGAGATCTATGCCGTCGGGGACGCCGGGGACTTCCCGGTCAAGCAGGCCTTCCTCGCCTTCCTCCAGGGGGACGCCGCCGCCGCGCACATCGCCGCCGACATCCTCGGCGCGGAGCCCGAGACCAGCTTCGACCCGGTCAGCATGTGCATCATGGAGCAGTTCGACAAGGCCACCTTCGCCAAGGTCCCGCTCCGCCTGACCGGCGATCCCGCCCATCCGATCGAGGTCCGCCCCGACGCCGACGGCGACTACCGCGTCGGCTCCTCGAAGGTCTGGCGGATGGGAAAGAAGATGCTGGGCACCTCCGTGCCCTGGCGCTTCCGGCACGGGCGTCCGTTCCACGGCGGCGCCTTCTGGAGCGGCATGGACGTCGGCCTGCGCGCGATGTCAGGCCTCTTCTCGGACTAGCCGGGACCCGCTCCGGCAGACCCGCCGTCCCGAGCGCACTACCCTTCGCCAGGCCGTGCTTCCCGAGATCGAGATCGGCCCGCTCACCCTGCAGACGTTCGGGATCTGCTTCGCCCTCGCCTTCATCGCCGCCGGGGCGCTCGCCTGGCGGCGGTTCGAGGAGCTCGGC
>DASUYK010000124.1:0-23555 GCA_036377415.1 Solirubrobacterales bacterium | reverse complement strand
AGTGTCGGCCGGGGCCTCGTCGTCGGCCAGCCGGTCGTCGCGGTCGAGCACGACCGTGGCGGCGGGAAATCTGTCGCCCTGCGGGTCGGCTACTGCACGGGTGTTGTCGTCCTTCATCGCCAACGGCCCTTCCGTGCGTCTCGCGCCTAGGTGCTCCGCCCGGCCGGCCCCGCGGGGCCGGCCGGCCGCACGAATGCCTATCGGCGGTGACCTCAGATCCGGGTCACTTGGGCACGCAGAAGACGGTGATCGTTCTGTCGAGCTCCTGGTCGTCGTCGTTGTGGACTACGAACCCGGTCTCACCGGCAGCCGCGTTGAACGTGTAATGGGGGAACACCGGATACGTGTACCCGTCAACCGTCACGCCTGGCTGTGCGATGAACGCCTCATGGACGTCGACAAGGTCGTGTGTGCCGCCAACCGCCCTCATGTCCAGCGGGCAAGACCAGCCGGCCCACCCGTTCGGACCGAAGTCCAGCACCGGACCCGAGGTGAAGGGCTGCGGCTGCACCGGCTGCTCGCAGCTTCCGTTGGTCGGGAACTTGTCTCCGTGGTTGCTGTGCGCCTGCAGCGCCGGAAAACCGACCCTGATCAGGACATAGGAGCCGTTCCCGGTGCGATGGCAGATTGAGATCTTCTGCTGCTTCTTCTTCTTTTTCTTGACCTTGTGCTTCTTGCCGTCGTTGTGTCCCGCGGTGGCCCCGCTGGTGATCATTGCTGCGCCGATCAAAGCGCAAATCACCGCGAGCGCTATCGCCCTGAATCTCATCTTCCGAATCCCTCCTGTTCGTCTTTGGCGACCCGGCCATCTCGTTCCTCAGTCCCGGACCAGCCGCCCTCGCCCAAGGAGTTCCCCGAATCCCCCGCTCCTAATCGTCCGGCGCTAGGCTCGGGTGACGGCCTCGTCCCCATGGCCGAAGCGGACATCGGGGAGGAAGCGGTCCGCCCACGGGGGCAGATACCACGCCCAGCGGCCGAGCAGGCGCAGCAGCACCGGCATCAGGAGCAGCCGGATCAGGGCGGCGTCGAGGAGGACGGCGATCCCGAGGATCACCCCCATCTCCTTCGGGGGGAGCGGCCCGGAGAGGGCGAAGGTGAAGAAGATCGCGACCATCACCGCAGCCGCAGCGAAGATCACGCGCCCCGAATGGGCGAGGCCGCCGACCATCGCCTCCTTCGGGTCACCGGTCCGGTCCCAGTGCTCCTTCGCAGAGGAGAGCAGGAAGACGGTGTAGTCCATCGCGATCGCGAAGATCATCGCGAAGAAGAAGACAGGCCCCCAGGCGTCGATGAAGCCCTGCGAGGTGAAACCGAGCACGGATTCGAGGGTGCCGTCCTGGAAGATCAGCTTCGCGGCGCCGAATGCGGCACCGGTCGCGAGCAGGTTCGTGAGCACGCCGGCGGCGGCGATCAGCGGCGCCTGAAGGGCGACGAGGAGGAGGACGAACCCGAGTGCGAGGACGACGCCGATCACGAGACCCGTGTTCGAGGTGAGAGCGGACTCGAGGTCGTGATTCTCGGCGACCGCCCCGCCGACGAGCGTGCCGGCGGGAAGGTCGTCCCGCAGGCGATCGATCGTCGCGCCCACCTCGGTGCTGGAGGGGTCGTCTCGCGGAATCGCCTGGATCAGGGCGCGGTCACCCGACTGCTGCGCGGGCATCACCTGGGCGATCCCGGGATCGGCGGCGGCGGTTGCGGCCGCCGCCGGAGCGTCTGCGCCCACGGCCACGAGCTGCAGCGGCCCTGTCGCCCCCTCACCGAACGCGGCCTGGACCTCGTCGTAGCCGACGCGGGAGGAGTCCTCCGAGGGGACGACCTTGATCGACGGCATCGCGGTGCGCAGGTCCGTCACCGGCAGCAGCAGCAGCACGAGCACCGCGAGCGCCGGGATCCCGTAGCGGAGCGGATGCCGCCAAAGGCGCTCGCCCCAGGCGGCGAATCGCGGTGAGCGGTGCTCGCCGGAGTGGGCCCACGAGAGCGAGAGGCGGTCCACCCGTGGCCCGAGCTTGCCCAGCACCGCCGGCAGCAGCGTCAGCGTCGCCAGGAGCACGAAGATCACCGACAGCATGATCCCGAGGGCCACCGAGCGGAACGCCGGACTCGGGACCAACATCACCGCGCCCAGCGAGATGAGGACGGTGAGCCCGGAGAAGAGCACGGCCTTGCCGGCCGTGTCCATCGTCTCCGCAACCGCCTCCTCGGCGTTCAGCTTCGAGCCGAAGAACGCGCCGCGGAAGCGGTAGACGACGAAGAGCGCGTAGTCGATCCCGAGGGCGAGCGCGAACATCAGCGCGAAGTTCATCGCCCAGATCGAGATCGGCAGGATCTGGGTGCCGAGGTAGAGCGAGCCGGCGGCGGCGACCAGGCCGAGCATCGTCAGCATCAGCGGCAGCCCCGCAGCGACGAGCGAGCCGAAGGCGAGCACCATGATCGCGAGCGTCACCGGCCAGGAGATCACCTCCGAGCGCAGCATCGCCTCCTTGTTCGCCTCGTTGAAGTCCGACCACATCCCCGCGGCGCCGGTGAGCTGGACGTCGACCCCATCGCGCCCGAGCTCGGCGAGCGGATCCTTCAGTTCGTCGGCGAGCGGATCCTTCAGTTCGTCGGCCGCGCGGACCATCGCGTTCGAGTCCCGGGCCGCGCCGGCCTGGACGATCGCCGTGTGGCCGTCCGGCGAGATCGAGGCGCCGGGTGTCGGCGGCACGACCGTGCTCACCGCCGGATCGCGGCGAAGCTCGTCCTCGACCGCGACGACGGTTGCCTCGAACGCGGGATCGTCGACCGTTCGCTCGGACGAGTGGACGACGGTCATCAGGCCGTAGCTGGAGAGGCCCTGGAAGTTCTGGTCGACCAGCTCCCGAGCCTGCACGGACTCGGAGCCGCTCGCCTCCCAACCGGCGCCGGAGAGCGCCTTCTCCGCCTTCGGCGCCAGGAACCCGAGGCCGAGCGCGATCACCGCCCAGCCGATGAAGACGGTTCGGGCGTGGGTCGCCGTGTAGCGACCGAGCCTGCCGATCGGGCCGACGTCGGTCATCGGGCCCCGACCGACTCGCCGTGGAGAGGATGGCTCTCGGGCTCGACCGATCGGCTCTCGCGGTCGGACGGATAGACCACCGAGCGGAAGCCCGTCGCCCGAGTCAGGATCAGCGACGCCGGACAGGCGCCGACCGTGACATAGAGCCACTGGTTGATCCCGACGAACGCCGTCAGGATCAGGAACCAGGGCGAGACCAGCGCCACCAGGGCGACGCTCAGGAGCGTCATCGTCCCGGCGAGCGCGAAGAGGACGCGCTCGAGCGGCCAGCGGCCGGACCCGGCGGGGTGATCGGTCGAGCGATACATGTCAGTCGCCTCCTTCGAGAAGCGCGTCGAGCTGCTCGATCTCCCGGCGCAGTCCCTCGCAGACCTCGTCGCAGAGGCCGAAGACGACCGGGTCGACGATCGAATAGAGCGAGAAGTTCCCCCGCTTGCGACGGCCGACGATGCCCGCCCGGAGGAGGACGCCGAGATGCTGCGAGACGTTCTGCTGGGAGGCGCCGGTCGCCTCCTGAAGCTCGCTGACGCTCGCCTCCCCTTCGCGGAGCACCTGCAGGAGCCGGATCCGCATCGGCTCGCCGAGCACCCGAAAGCGCTCGGCCACCCGCTCGAGGACAGCGTCGGGGAGAGGCCACGGAATCTCGGTCTTCGCTGCCGCCTTGCTCGCCATGGCCATACTATAACACAAGTAAGCAGTTGTGTAGTTGTGGTGCTCTAATACCCGGCCGGGTGCCGCGCGACGTAGCTGGAGGCGTCGCTTCGCATCACCGTGCTCCAGCGCGGGCCACTGCCGCCTCCCGGGCCGCCGGTGTCCCAACGGAGGCCGGCGATGTAGGCCCAGGTGTGTCCGCTGTGGGCGAAGACCGTGACCCAGTTGCCGCCGCCCGGCTCCCCCCAGACCATCAGGCCGGTCGAGTCGAGCGGGCTCGACAGCCAGCCGCCGCCGTGGAGCGCGTAGCTCACCGCGCCCGAGCAGTCATAGCCGCTCGACTCGAAGGATCCGTGTCCCCCGCCCCACACGTAGGGACGATCGTTGATCTCGTTGGCGGCCGAGATCGCCGCGCGAACCGCGAGCGGCGCGTTCGACGGCGCGATCGCGTCGCCGTTCGGAGCGAGGACCGCCCGGCCGGCCGGGGCCGGGATGTCCGAGAGGTCCTCGTGGATCTGCTCCTCCTTCTCGAGCAGCGCGGCGAGGACCGTCTCCCGCGCGCTCTTCGCCGCGGCCAGCTCCACCCGCTGCGAGGAGATCTCGGCACGCCGGCTCGCGAGCTCCCGCTCCTTGGCGGCGATCTCGTCGCGGGCCGCCTGGATCCGGTCATGGATCGTCTGGAGCTGCTCGACGAGCGCCGTGATCTGGTCGCGAAGCCCGCGAACCTGGGAGACGACCTCGTCGTCGTACTCCCGCATCCGCTCGATGTACTCGGTCCGCGTGAGCAGGTCCGACCAGTCGGCCGAGCGCATCACGACCGAGGTCAGGTCCGGGTCGTTGGACTTGTAGATCTCGACCAGGAGCTGCTCGAGGGCGGCGACCGCCTCCTGGAGCTCGCCCCTCACCCGGGCGAGCTCCGCCTTCTGGGCGTTGAGCTCGGCCGTCGCCTCGTCGAGCTCGGCCTCCCTCTCGGCGAGCTCGGCCTCGAGCGCGGTTTCCTCCTGGCGCAGCACCGACTCGCGGCCGATCAGCTCGTCGACCCGCGCGTTCATGCTGTCGATCTGCTCTCGCAGCGAGCCGGTGCTCGACTGGATCCGGTCGAGCTCCTCGAGCTTCTGCTCGATCTTCCCCTGCGGGTCGCCGAATGCCCCGGGAACGGCGACCGAGGCCACGACCAGGGCGACGAAGACGATCAGCGCGAGCACGGCCGCGCGTCCCCGGCGGGTCCCTCCACGGGGACCTCGGCGAGGAATCGCCCCTCTCTTTCTCGCGCGTGGAATCGGCATCGGTAGGTGCGAGGGTGCTCCGAGGCGCAGCCGAGGAGCAACCCGTTTGGCGAAGCGCGCGGTCGCCGCCGCTCTGGCCAGGCTAGACCTTCGGCCCCGAAACGTCAGCAGTTGCTAACACCGGTGCAAGATCCGTTGCGCCTTGACTACCCAGAACTGCCGACCCGCGGCTCGGGGGCGCTGGGGGACCGCGGCTACGATCGGCGGGAATGACCGAGCGATTCTGCGACGTCGGACGGGGCGTGACCCTCTGCTACGAGAGCTTCGGGGACCCGGACGACGCCCCGATCCTCCTGGTCATGGGTCTCGCGACCCAGATGATCGCCTGGCCGGAGGAGTTCTGCGAGCGGCTCGCCGACCGCAGCTTCCACGTAGTCCGCTTCGACAACCGGGACATCGGGCTGTCCACCCATTTCGACTTCCGCCCGCCGACGATCGGCCAGCTCGTCCGTCGCCGGTTCGGGCCGGAGCAGTACACGCTCTCCGACATGGCGGAGGACTCGGCGGTCCTCCTGCGAGAACTCGAGATCGCCCCTGCCCACGTGGTCGGCGCCTCGATGGGCGGGATGATCGCCCAGGTGCTCGCCGCCGAGCATCCCGAGGTGGTCCGCTCGCTCACCTCGATCATGTCGACGACCGGGGGCCGCTGGCACGGGCAGCCGGCGCTCTCCGTCTATCGCCACCTGCTTCGCCCCCCGCCCAGGGACCGCGACGGTTACGTCGAGCGCGCCGCCGCGGTCTTCGGAATGATCGGCTCGACCGGGTTCGACCGCGACGAGCAGTACATCCGCGAGCGCGCCGCCCAGGCCTACGACCGGGGCTTCGACGTCCGCGCCGGCGGGCGCCAGCTGGGCGCGATCGTCGCCTCCGGTGACCGAAGGAAGATGCTCGAACGTATCACCGCCCCCACCCTCGTGATCCACGGCAGCGTCGACAAGATGGTGCGACCCTCGGGAGGGCGCGCGACCGCCAAGGCGATCCCCGGCGCGAGGCTGATGGAGATCGAGGGGATGGGGCACGACCTCCCCCGCGGTGTCTGGCCTCGGATCGTCGACGCGATCTCGGAGCACGCGAGGGCCGCGGAAGGTCTCCGGGGCAGGGCCGAGGCCGCAATCCGGCCGCGGAGCTCCTAGGCGACGATCAGCGACGCGTGGATCGATCCGTCGGCGGCTGCGATCCACAGCGACGACCGGTCGCGAAGCAGCACCGCCTCTCCCGCGATCGCGGGGTCCCGGTACTCGATCTCCGCGTCGATCGCCTCCTCCGGCTCCGGGCCCGCTGAGATGCCCTCCTCGAGCGGCACCCAGTAGTGCGAGTTGTTGATGTGGCCGGCCGGGTCCATCTCGATGGCACGGAAGGACCAGGGCTCCCGGGTCGCGTCCTCGGGCGGGTCCGGATGCCGGAGCCGCACGTTCGCGTCACGGCCACCCGCGCTCTCCTCGTAGACCGCGAGGAAGTCCGGCGCGAAGCGCATCGGCCGTCCCGCCTCCGGGTCCAGGCACACCCAGCGCGAGACCGTCTCGACCGCGGCGTCTTCGCCCCGGATCGAGGTGCGGCGCTCGGCCGAGAAGCGCCCGATCCCGCTGCAGAATGTGCGCAGCGTGAGCGGCTCCCCGAACCGCGGGAAGCGTTCCGCCCTGATCCGGGTCCGGCGCACGATCCAGGCGCCGCGGCCCTCGAAGCCGGCGTCCACCAGGTCCGCATAGGCGACGTCCTGAAGCCAGCGGGCGATCGCGTCCAACCGGCATCGGCCGCTCGCGGTCGCGTCGGCGATCCCGGGCAGAATCTCGCGCTCGTACGCGCGGCCCACCCCCCGGTCGGGGACCAGCTCCATCGGCTCGGCGGCTACTCGAGCTCCTCGTTTCGAGCCCGGCTGGTCGGCTCACGCATCGGATCGATCATATGTGCGGCCCAGTCCCGACCGATTTTCTTCTTCGGCTTCCGTCGATCGCGAGCCGAGCCGCTGCGGGGCCGGTTTTTGGCTCACCAGGCGGGTTTGAGAGCCAGATTTCGGCCGTTTTTCAGCGCCTGCTAAGATGTATTGCCCAGCCGGAGCACGGAAACCCGGTATTTGCAGCGTTTTCGCGCAGTTCTTCACCCACAGAGCCTTCGCGAACGCAGCACTCGACACGCGGAGGTAACCCATGTCTACTACGAAGACCAAGACCGCAACCCGCTCGCGCGCTCGCGCGCCACGTGCCCGCCGGTGGACCTGCACCGGCTGTGAGGTGACCGTGCGTTACGCGGCCGGCAGCAAGCTCGCCCCGCGCCGGCCCGAGGGCTGGACGAAGCAGGGGGGCAACTGGCTCTGCCTGCACTGCCAGCGCGAGAAGGCGGTCGAGAAGGCGACGATCGGAGCGAGCGGCGACGGCTGGGCGTCCAGGCGCCAGGCGCTGCTCGAGTTCGAGCTTCGCCGCAGCCCCGACGAGCCCGACGGCGTGATCGCGAAGCGGGCGAACTGCTCCACCGGTCACGTGCGCAAGGTCCGCGAGGAGCTCGTCGCGGCCGGCAAGCTGGGCAAGAAGGCCGCGTAGATCCGGCCGCTTTGCGGCCGCTCGTGGCTGGCTCCGTTTCCCGCCATAAAATCGGGTAACGTGGCCGCAAATCCACCTGCCGAATCGCGCCACCGCGCGAACGGGGGAACCAATTGAGCCGTCTTCGGCTCTGAGGGCGAATCGAAACACTCGTAGCGCACTCTTTCGGCGCGAGCCCGTCAGCTAACCCCGTAGGCCCGAGAAAGAGAGGTTGGCGCATGAGCACGTTGATCGATCATCTTGCGAGCGATCGGGTCAGGGGCGGATGGCTCGTCCTCGCCTACGTGATCGGAATCGTCTTCGGGATCGCGGTCGCGGCGGCCGCGCTCCTCGCCGCCGGACCGTAGCCATTCCGGCCGGCGGGAGATACTGCCGCCATCCCTCCGGACGTCCGAGTTCAACAGGCTGCCGCCTCCGGGTTCTCCTTCGCCGATCACTACGCGATCGGCCTGATGTTCTTCGGGTTGGTCCTGTTCGCGGCGGTTGTCGCTCTCTCCCAGCAGCACGAGCGCGCCTTCACGGCCGCCGTGGTGTACCTGGCCTTCGGGGTGATGGCCTCACTCGGATTGCAGCTGCTCGGCGTCGAGCCGCTCGATCCATTGGACGACACCAGGCTGATCGAGCGCCTTTCCGAGCTCGCGGTGATCATCGCCCTCTTTTCCGCGGGCCTGCGGCTCGATCGTCCGCTCGGGGCCCGCAGCTGGCGATCCACGACGCTGCTGATCGCAATCGTCATGCCGCTCACGATCGCGGGAATCGCCCTCTTCGCCAGCACGGCGATGGGGCTGTCACTCGGTGCGGCGCTGATCCTCGGCGCCGCGCTGGCTCCCACCGATCCCGTCCTCGCCAGCGACGTTCAGGTCGGTCCCCCGGGTGAAGGCGTCGAACCGGAGACGCACTTCGCGCTCACCTCCGAGGCGGGGCTCAATGACGGGCTCGCTTTTCCCTTCGTGTTTCTCGGGGTCTTCGTGGCCGCCGAAGGAGGCACGACCTGGCTCGCGGAGTGGGTGTTCGCCGATCTCGTCTACGCGATAACGGTCGGGATCGCGATCGGCGCAGCGGCGGGATGGGTGATGGCGGCGGCTGCAGACCGCCTTCGTCGGCGCGACCTGCTGCTTTCCGAGTTCGAGGGCTGGCTTGCGATCCCGGCGGTTCTGACCGTGTACGGGCTTACCGAAATCGCCGGCGCCTACGGCTTCCTCGCCGCGTTCGCGGGCGGTTTGTCATTTCGCCGCTACGAGCGCCGGGCCCGGTATCACGGTCGCGTGCACAGTGGCGCCGAGGTGGTCGAGAAGATGAGCGAGCTCGCGCTCGTACTGCTCCTCGGCAGCACCGTGACGATTGCGGGACTGCAAGAGCCCGGCGTTTCGGGCTGGCTCCTCGTTCCACTTCTGCTGTTGGTGATCCGCCCAATTGCCGTGTTCCTGGCGTTCGCGCGTTCGCGGCTCGAGCCGGCCGAACGCGCCTTCGTGGCCTGGTTTGGAATCAGGGGAATAGGCTCGTTCTACTACGCGGCGGTCGCGATCGACGCCGGGGTGCTCGCGGCCTCCGAGGCCTCAATCCTCTACTGGACCGTGGTCGCGTGTGCGGGCGTCTCGATCGTTGCTCACGGGATCACCTCTACGCCCTTGACCAAACGGGTCGCACCGGAAACCACCAAGTGACCCGCCGAAGACTCTGACGCCACGAAAACCTCTGGGACGTCCCCTCGCCTAATCCACGAAGGGAAGGGCAGCGCCCGCGCCGGTCACCTCGAGGACCCGGCATACATGGGGCGACGACGCCCTCGTCATCCGGAGGCGACCCGCGTTCTCATCCGAGCGCGCCTTCAGGTCGAGCAGCAGCCGAACCCCGGCGGCGTCGACGAAGTCGAGCCGGCCCAGGTCGAGGACGATCCGCGACGCGTCACCGGCCTCGGCCCGCCGCATCTCGCGGTCGAGCTCCCCGGTGACGGACATGTCCATCTCGCCGAGCACCTGGATGCGCTCGCCGGCCTCGGTTCGCTCGCTTCTGACCGCGAACGGCCGATCCCCGTGCTGCAGTTCACCCTCGTTCCGCTTGAGCATCCCCATCCCCCGATCGGACTGAGTCACAGGCAAGGTCGTAGGGCCCATCCGGAATAGCGCCGCCGGCCGGGATAGGGGTACGCGCCCCGGAGGAAATCGCGCATTTTGGACGCTTATTGGACCCCGCCGAGGCGATCTGGCTATCGTCACGGCAGCCGTGGGAGAGAGCTCGGAGTCATCCGAAGCGCGAATGACCGCCCAGCCCTACGCGAGCCGGGAGGAGACGATCGAGGCCTTCGCCTCCCACGTCGACAGGGGAAAGGCCAGGGCGCTCGAGGCGATCGGCGTCGACCTCGTGATCGGCGATCGCGAGGGCGCCCGCTTCCAGGACGCCTACACCGGGAGGTGGTACTGGAACTGTCACTGCAATGGCGGCGTCTTCAACCTCGGCCACCGCAATCCAGCGGTGATCGCCGCCATTCGGGAAGGCCTCGACCACCTGGACGTCGGGAATCACCACCTGGTGAGCGGCTGGCGGGCCCGCCTCGCGGAGCAGCTCGCCGCCAGCACGGACGACGCCCTCAGCCATGCGGTATTCACCCCCTCGGGAACGGAGTCGGTCGACCTGGCGCTCAGGGTGGCGCGCGCGAGCACGGGTCGCGGCAAGGTGATCGCCGCCCTCGGCGGCTACCACGGGCTCGGCGGGTTCGCCCTTGCCGCCAGCGACCCGCGCTGGCTCGAGCCGTTCGGGTTCGGACCGGGCGGGTTCGCGCATGTCCCGTTCAACGACGCCGGGGCGATGCGCGAGGAGCTCGACTCCGAGACGGCCGCGGTGATCCTGGAGACGATTCCGGCGACCCTTGGGTTCCCGCCGCCCGATCCCGGATACCTGCGAGGGGTGGCCGACGCGGCGAGGGCGGCCGGCGCCCTGCTGATCCTCGACGAAGTGCAGACCGGCCTCGGCCGCACCGGAACGACCTGGTACTACGAGCAGCAGGACCTGGTGCCGGACATGCTGATCACGGGCAAGGGGCTCGGCGGCGGGCTCTACCCGGTGAGCGCCACGCTGATCCGTCCGGAGCTGGAGTCCTTCTTCGAGTCTCATCCGTTCAGCTATGTCTCCACCTTCGGCGGCGCCGAGATCGGATGTGTCGCGGCCGGCGCCGTGCTGGAGCGGATCTCGGCCCCGGGCTTTCTCGAGCGGGTCGAGGAGCTCGGCGCGCGCTTCGAGCGCGCCTTCGCCGGGCTGCCCTTCGAGCTCCGCCGGTATGGGCTCACCATGGGTCTGAAGTTCCCCGAGCCGGAGGGCGGAGTGCTCGCCGCGAGGCGGCTGATCGACTCGGGTGTGTTCGCCGTCTTCGCCGAGCACGACCATTCAGTCACGCAGTTCAAGCCGCCGCTGATCGTGAGCGAGTCCGAGGTGGACGAGATCGCCTCGTCGGTGGGCGCCGCCCTCTCGTGACGGGCCACGGCGAGGGCCCCTCGCCGGGCGACCTCACCGAGGAGGATCTGCGGAGCCTGGACGATCTGGTCACCGACGCGCTCTCGTCGGGCGACGAGCAGCGCCTTCCGGTGCTCGGATATGGCGAGATCTCGCTCGTCCTCGGCTGGCCGCCGGAGCGGTTCCGCTTCGCCTGCAAGCGGCTGCCTCCATTCCGCTCCCGCGCTCAGCTCGACGCCTACCGCCAGACCATCCGGGACTACGTATCGATCCTCGAGTCCGCCGGGGTGACGGTCGCCGAGACGGAGCTCCGCGCGGTCGAGCGAGGGGACGGCGGGGTCGCCGGCTACGTGGTCCAGCCGATGCTGCCGACCGATCGCCTCGCGCCGGCGATCCTCAGGCAGGCCCCCCCGGGGCGGGGACACCCCCTGGTCGATGCCGTGGTCTCGACGGTGGCAGCAACGGTGAGCCCCTCCCTTGGACTCGATGCGCAGCTCGCCAACTGGACCTGGGACGGCGAGCGGCTCACCTACTTCGACGTCTCGACGCCGCTGATCTGGTCGCCGGAGGGGCGCTCCCGACTCGACCTCGATCTGATCGCCCAGGCCTACCCGGCGGTGCTCCGCTGGCACCTGCGCCGCTTCGTCGCCCCCCGGATCCTCGACACCTACCGCAACCTCCGCAAGGTCTACATGGACTTCGCCGGCAACCTGCTCAAGGAGCGCCTCGACGGCTGGCTTCCCCTCTTCCTCGAGCGAGCCAACGCCCACCTGACGGAGCCGATCAACGAGGACGAGGTCCGGCGCTACTACCGCTCGGACGCCCGGCTCTGGGGGGCGCTCCTCCGCGTCCGGAGGCTGGATCGGGCGTGGCGGCGGCGGGTCAGGCGCCGCCCCTACCCGTTCCTGCTGCCGGGGCGGATCGAGCGCTGACCCGCGGCGGAGATCTTGTGCTCGGCGGCGGACGGTCCTAGGATCGATGCGATGGAAGCGCCGCTTCGATGAGCCCCCAGCGTCCGGGAATCGAGTTGATCCAGGCGCGCGCGCTGATCTCGAACCTGTCGACGGCCGCATTCCTGGTCGACAACGAGGGCGCCCTGCTGTTCTACAACGAGGCGGCCGAGGGGCTGCTCGGCCTCCGCTTCGACGAAGCCGGGCCGATGGAGCCGGATGAGTGGGGCACCCGCTTCCGCCCGCGCGAGCCCGGCGGTCGAGAGCTTCCGGTCGAAGAGCTCCCCCTGACGATCGCCCTGAGGAAGGGACGGCCCGGCCACGCCCGGATGGAGATCACCGGAGCCGACGGCACCGACCACGACATCGAGGTGAGCGCCCTTCCGATCATCAGCCACGACGGCCAGAACGGAGCCTTCGCGATCTTCTGGCCGGCCGAGGGCGACTGAGGCCGGTCAGGTCGAGGCGCTCGGCAGGGGCAGATGCAGGGCCCCCTGGACCGGATCGGGGTCGAGTGCATCGGCCCCCAGCCGTTTCGCCAGCTCCGCGCCCGCGCCCGCGCCCGCGAGCAGCACCTGGACATCGCGGCCGAGAGCCCTGATCTCGTCGCCGACCGTCTCGAATCGCTCGGCGGCCAACGCGGCGAGCACGACCGCCGCGGGCCGCAGCTCGGCGACGGCCGTGGCGATCGTCTCGATCGGCGTGTCGGGGCCGAGGTAGGTGATCCGCCAACCTCGATCGCGGAGAACCAGGCCGAACACGACCAGGCCGATGTCGTGGCGTTCGTCCGGCGGGCAGGCGAGCACGGCCATCGGCCCGACCCCCGCCCCCCAGTTCCGTCCGAGCGCGAGCAGGCGCCCGCGGATCAGACCGGTGGCGAAGTGCTCCTGGGCGATCGAGAGCTTGCCGCCCTGCCAGCGCTGACCGATATCGCGCATCACCGGGAGGACGAGCCGCTCGGCGACCCCCTCCACGGTCAGCCTGGTCAGCGCCTCGTCGAGGATCGTGTTCGCGGTCGCGCCGTCGAAGCGCTCGAGCGCCATCCCCAGATCGCTCGCCTCGAGCGACGGCTCACCGGCGCGCTCCGGCCCGGCTCCGCGCGAGACGTCCGCGACCGCAAGGCGGGCCGCCTCGGCGGCTGCGGCCCCGGACTCGATCAGGGTCTTCATCGCACGCACTCGCCGCTCGTCCTCGCGCCCGTAGAGCCGGAATCCGCCCTCGCTGCGCTCCGGGCGGAGCAGGCCGTAGCGGCGCTCCCATGCCCTGAGGCGGTCGGCCCCCACGCCGGTCCTCCGGCTGAGCTCGCCGATCCGCACGCGGGGCCCGTCTTCGGGTGTCGATCGCCTTACAGACATTGGACAGACTCTTGACAGCGTTCAGCTTAACTGCTACAAATCCTTCCGTCAAGTCTTGACACACTCTCGACAAGCATTCGACAGAAGGAGCATAGAAATGACGACGGATCCCACCAAACGGAACCTCGCGGTCAGGGGGCTCTTCCTCGCCGCGGCGCTCCTCTCATTCGCCCTCTCCGTCGTCCTCTACTTCTCGGGCGAGGAGACCGACGGGGTCTTCGTCGGCCTCTGGGTGCCGTCGATCCTCGCGCTCGGCGCGTTCATGGCCCCCCGGCGCGAGCGTGAGCCGGCCTCGACGCGAGGGGAGGTGGCCCGATGATCGGGATCTTCATCTACGGCACCTTCGTGTTCGGCCTGGTCTGCGTCGCCCTCGGGCTGATCGCCTGGGGCATAGTCAACGAGCGTCGCGACCGCGTGCGATACGAGCAGGGGCGCGAGGTGTTCGGCGACGCGGCGGCGCTCCAGGTCTCCACCAAGCGGGGAGAGGCGCGATGACACACCCGCTGGTCGATCGCGCGCTCGACTTCGCCGTCCTCCCGGGCTACACGCGGCTGGGGTTCGCGCTGCGGGGCCTCCACGGCGAGGACGCGATCGCCGACGACCTCACCGGGCGCACCGTCCTGGTCACCGGCGGAAGCTCCGGGATCGGCGAGGAGGCCTGCGCCGGGCTGCTCGCCGCCGGCGCAACCGTGCACCTGCTCGGGCGAGACGAGAAGCGGACGATGGAAGCCGCTTTCCGGCTGGAGTCGCGCCTGCCGCGTGCCCGGGACCGGATCATCCCCCAGCTCTGCGACATCTCCGATCTCGCCGCGGTGAGGGGCTTCGCCGATCGCTTCCTCGAGCGCTGGCGGCATCTCGACGTGCTCGTCAACAACGCCGGCGTCCTGACCGAGCGCCGCGAGCGGACCGCCGACGGGATCGAGCGCACCTTCGCGACGAACGTGCTCGGGCCGTTCCTGCTGACTGGGCTGCTGCTTCCCGCCCTGCGCGGCTCCCCCTCCCCCCGCGTGATCACCGTCTCCTCGGGCGGCATGTACACGGCCCGGCTCGACGCGGACGACCCACAGCTCGACCGCCGCGCCTTCGACGGCCCGGCGTTCTACGCGCACAGCAAGCGCGCCGAGGTGGTGCTGAACCGGCTCTGGTCCGAGCGGCACGCCGCCGAGGGCATCGCCTTTCACGCGATGCATCCGGGCTGGGCGGACACCGGCGGGCTGCGCTCCTCCCTCCCTCGATTTCAGCGGGTGATGCGCCCGCTTCTCCGCGACCCGGCTGAGGGCGCGGACACGATCGTCTGGCTCGCGACCGCACCGTCGCTCGAGCCGACAACCGGCGGGTTCTGGCATGACCGCCGGCCCCGCCCCGAGCACCGGGTCCCGTGGACCCGCGAAACGGCGGCGGAGCGCGAGCGCCTCTTGGCCCAGTGCGAGCGGCTCGCGGCGACCGTCGAGCCTGACCACGCCTCGAACCCCAACGCCTGAGTCAGCAACCAGCCGAGAAGGAGATGTCTCGATGCAAAGAGCGCGCTCGCCTGGCAGGTGTTCGGCGGCGCCCTGGCCGGCGGCTGATCAGGCGCGCTCGCCGATCGCGAGCAGGTACTCCTGCTCGAACCGCGCCTGTTCGGGGGTGCCGAGGTTCCACTCCTCGCAGAACCGGTCGAGCGCCTCGTCGAGCTCCGCTTCCCGCCCATCCTTCTCCGCGTTCGCCCGCGCCGCGATCGTCGGCCCGTACTTCGCCTTGAAGTGCTCCCCGTAGTCGCCTGGGCGCTCGAAGGCCGTGACCTCCAGCACCTCGCGCTCGAGAGTCCGCCACTCGACACGCTCGCCGAAGAGGTCGCGAAGGTGCTCCTCGTTGCCCCAAAGCGGCGGCGGTTGCGCGCCTTGCGGAGGGGGCGGCGCGAACGGTCCCATCGTTCGGAAGAGCGCCCCGATCATCCCCTCCGGGGTCCAGTTCAGCATCCCGATCGTGCCGCCCGGACGGCAGACGCGGACCAGCTCGTCGGCCACATCCTGGTGGTACGGAGCGAACATCGCGCCGATCGAGGACATGACGACGTCGAAGGACCCCTGATCGAACGGCAGGTTCTCGGCGTCGGCCTCGGCCCATTCGAGCTCGAGCCCCTCCGCCTCCGCGCGCCCGCGCCCCGCCTCGAGCAGCTCGGGCGTCAGGTCGCTCGCCGTCACCTTCGCGCCGCGCTCCGCCGCCGGAATGGAGGCGTTGCCGGTGCCGGCGGCGACGTCGAGAACGCGGTCGCCGGACTGGATCCCGCACGCTTCGACGAGCCGGGGGCCGAGCGGCAGCAGGAACGTCTCGACCATGCCCGGGTAGTCGCCCGATGCCCACATCGCGCGATGGCGACCCTTCAGCTCTGAATCGGATCCGGTGGACACGTCACTCCTCCCTTCCCTCTGTCGAGGGAGCGGACCATATCGCCGCGCGGAGGGCGGTGTCCAGGCGAACGAGGATCGATGCTGCCGGGGCAGATATGGACAAACCCTTGACAGTCTATGCCTGAGTTTGCTACAAATTAGGCCACACATTAGACAAACTCTGGACAAGGAGGTTCATCCCAATGAAGAAGACCATCTGCGCAGCAGCCGCGATCGCCGCGCTCGCCGTGCCTTCAGCCGCGGTCGCCAAGGCGCCCGAGGGTGGATGGGGCCAGGGCGGCGCGCCCGCCGGCCACGGCGTCACCGATCCATCCGGAGGCGTCTACGGCGAGGCCGTGAGCAGCATCGCGCCCGGCGGTACGATCGGCTCCCATGCGAGCGGCGGAACCGCGTCGCCCGGCAATTAGGCCAGCTCCTCAGATCCAACGCGAGAAGGCCCGCCACCTGGCGGGCCTTCTCGTTTCGGCCCGGGCGCCCTCCACGAGGGCCCTTGGCCAGCGAGCCTGCTCGGGCACCGGACTACGTGCCCGCCGTCGCCGCCTCCGGAAGACCCATCGCGCGGTCAGTGTCGATCTCGAAATAGGTGTTCTCGGCCACCCCGGCGGTAGCCGGGTCGAGGTAGTCACGGAGCGAGTCGATCGAGTCCGCCTCCCAAAGGCAGACCGCCACACTTCCGTCGGACGACGGGAAGAACTGTCGGCCCTGAACGTCGGCCGGCCCCCCTTCGGCAACCTCCTCGGCGTCCATCGAGAAGAACTTCTCCGGATCGGTGATCCGATGCTGCGCGACGATATGCATAGGCGCACCTCCGTTCTGAGTCGCTAGCTTCGACTCTAACCCCGCCACCCCGCAGGCGCAAGGGATCATCGATGCCATCTCAGCCGACACCCATGGAACGCGTGACGAGGGCAGCGCCCTCCTCGGGCGGCACGGTCGAGGCTGGGTTCGAGCCACTTGCGGAGGAGTTCAGGAGGCTGATGGCTCGCGGTCCTCGAGGCGGCGCCCTCGTCGTCCGGGCCGGGGACCGGGTGCTTGCCGACCTCCACATCGGCTGGGAGAACCGGGCGCGAACCCGCCCCTGGCGGCGCGAGACCCAGGCGCTTGGATTCTCGGCGACCAAGGGGCTCGCCGCGATGGTCCTCCACCGCCTCGCCGACCGGGGCCAGCTCGCCTACGACGAGCCCGTGGCGAGCTTCTGGCCCGAGTTCGCGGCGGCGGGCAAGGGCGGGATCACCGTGCGGGAGCTGCTGAGTCATCGGGGGGGACTCCACGACGTCCAGGCCGTTGCTCGCGACCCGCGCGACCTGCTCGATCACCTGGGGATGGAGGAGCGGCTCGCCGCGGCCCGGCCGCAGCTCCCGCCCGGGCGACCGGCGTATCACGCGTTCACCTTCGGCTGGCTCGCGGCCGGCCTCGCCCGCGCGATCACCGGAAAGGGGATGCGGGAGCTCTTTCGGGGCGAGCTCGCCGAACCGCTCGGAACGACGGGCCTCGAGATCGGAGGGCCGCCCAGGGCACGGGCCGAGCTGGTCGGTTATTCGCTTCGGGTCTATACGTCGCTCGGCGCCGTCGGGACCCCCCTGCTCGGCTGGCTCCCGGTCACCAAGGCGGGCTTTCGCGCGCTGCACGCACCCGGCTTCGAGCGCCTCTGCCGAGGCCAGGACCCAGCGGTCTGGCGGACCGAGATGCCCGCCGTGAACGGCGCCCTGAGCGCGGACGGGCTCGCTCGCCTGTACGTCCCGCTCGCGAACCGCGGGATCGCTCCCGGCGGCGGGCGGTTCCTCTCACCGGAGACGGTCGAGGAGCTCGGCCGGGTGCAGACGCGCGATTGGGATCGGGTGCTCGGAGTGAGGATGCGGTGGCGACTGGGCTTCCACCATGCCTTCGGTTTCGGGAAGCCCGCGCCAAGGGCGCTCGGTCACTTCGGGTTCGGGGGCGGCGGCGGCTGGGGAGATCCGGACACCGGCATCTCGTTCGGATTCGTCAGCAGCCACATCGGCAACTTCACCACCGCGATCGGCGACCTCGGCATCCTTCGTTTGAGCGGCGTGGCGCGCGCCTGCGCGGCGAGGACGCTCTGAGATCAGGTATGGCCGGGGCCGTCGTCGCCGCCCCCGCCTCCGCCGCCTGAGCTCCCGGATCGCTCCACCTTGGATGCGATCCAACGGCCCTTGGCGTTCTTGCGTGCGACGGCCTCGATGTTCCTGGCGCCGACCTTGATCGCGCCGAACCCGGCGAGCCCCTCGTATTTGGTGGATGCGGTGACCTTGATCTTGAAGGTCCCACCGCCCTCGGTTAGACCTTGGTAAACGCCGTTAGGCGAAGCGCTCCAGCGCGCGCTTCGCCTCCTCGTAGCCCTGCCGGATCAGCCGCGGCCACTGGCTCCGGTCGAGGAACAGGTCGTAGAACGAGACACCGCGGATCTCGGAGTCGTCGATCGGCTCGATCAGGGTGAGCTTCTCGCCGAGCTTGTCCCGGGCGCGCCGGGCCAGCTCCAGGTGGTAGCCCTGCTGGAGCTGCCGGCTGGCCTCGAGTATTCCGCCGTTCCTCCCGGGCCAGCCGCTGATGTCCCGCGGCTCGAATCCCCTCGGAAGCATTAGATTGACCCCGAACACGTGGTCGAAGTCACCGCCCGCCTCGATCGCCGGCTGCGCGGGCCAGTTCTCGATGATCCCTCCGTCAACGTAGAGGTGGCCGCGCACGGAGACGGACTCGATGAACAGCGGCAGGGCGATCGCCACCCTGACCAGGTGGCCGATGCTGACCTCCGGCGTCCGCGCGGAGCCGAAGTACTCGACCCTGCCGAGGTCCATGTTGTAGACGATCGTGGTGAGCGGGATCGGCGTCTCCCCGCAGGGCATCCCGGTCAGCCGGCTGTCGAAGAGGCGCTCGATCGCCTCCCCCTTCGCGAGCCCGGTGAACCCCCTGAGCGCCGAGAGGGCGAAGCGGGGCAGGTGCAGCCACTGGATGTCGAGGTAGTCCTCGGGCCGCCAAGAGAGCGAGAAGTCCGTCATCTCGTCGGAGCTCATCCCCGCCGCCCACATCGCGCCCCAGATCGCTCCGCCCGAGCAGCCGATGATCTCCGCCGGCTCCACCTCCGCCTCCTCGAAGGCGCGCCTCACCCCGGCGAGTGACACCCCGGCGCCTCCGCCGCCGGAGGCCACCAAGGCGATCCGCTTCCCCTGAAGCGCGGCGACCGGCCGGGGGTTTGGCGGCGGCAGATGCGCCGAGGGGTCGATCGGCTGCGGGCGGTCGATCAGGGGCAGCGGCAGCAGGGTCCGCCTCGCCCTCCGGATGAAGCCGAGGTCGGAAACGACCGCGCCGAGGTCGAGCCACTCGGTGAAGCGCTCGAACTGCGCCTTCACCTCGTACAGGTCCAATCGGTCGTCGAGGGGCATGCCGACGGGAGCCTAGGGGACGGGAAGCCAGCCTCGGAGAGGGTCGGGTATCCGCGGCGGTTCGGGCTCAGGCGATCCGCCGCTCGAACGCGGTCTCCAGCCTCGGCCCATCGGTCTCGGGATCGCTGACCGTCCTCGAGATCGTCAGGCTGGCCTCCCGCCCCTTGAGGCTGAGGGTGGCGATCTGGTTGTCGAAGTACGGACCGCCCGCGAAGCGCCAGCGGATGTCCGGATCCTCGACCCCCGATGCGTGGGCGAGAGCCCGGACGAGCGCTTCGGTCGGGCGGGCGTGACCGATCCGCACCGCGAGCCGCTCGTTGGCGTTGAGCGCCTTCCGGAACGGCGAGCAGACCGCCTGGTAGACGGCGCTGCTCACCTCGGCGTCGCGGCGAAACGCCGCCTCTGCGAGGTACGCGTGGTGGACGTCACCGGAGAGGATGCAGATCGTGGCGGGGGGCCGGCCGCGCGCGCCCGAGCCGACCTCCTTCAGCAGGGAGGTCAGCCGCATGAAGGAGCGCTGGAAGGCGGCCCAGTGATCGCAGTCGAGGGCGCGCCTGATCCGCTCCCCGATCCTCGCCGCCCCCCCGCCCCAGGCACCGTCGCAGATCGCCTCGTTCCAGGCCTCCAGATAGTGAAGGCCCGGCGCGAGCAGGTACGGATCCGAGGTTCCGATCAGCAGATGGTCGAAGTCGCCCCGCGCCTTTTCCTCGATCCACTCCCACTCCTCATCGTCGAAGATCGACCGGCGACCCTCCTCCAACATCCGCCCGACCCGTGAATCCATGACGATCAGCCGGGTCGATCCGAGGTCGCGGTAGAAGCTCCAGCGCTTCCCCTCTCGCTCCCGGTTCTCCTTGGCGGCGTAGTCCCGCAGCACTGGACCGCCCTCCTCGAGCTCGCGAACCTGCCGGTAGAGCGAGCTCTCCTCCAGCTCCCGCGGCGAGAGGTTGCCGATGAACTGGTAGATCCAGTACGACATCAGCCCGGACACCGCCCGCTCGTGCCACCACGGCTCGCGACGAATGTCCTCGAGCCACGAACGCGAGATGTTCCAGTCGTCGTGCATGTCGTGATCGTCGATCACCATCGCGATCGAGACCGTCGAGAACAGCCAGCGGATCACCGGGTCCCCCCACGATTCCCAGTAGAGGCGCGTGAACTCCTCGAAGTCGGCCACCTCCTCCCCGGGAGGCTCGGTCGTGTCCCGCTTTGACCGGATGAACTCCTCGGCCTGAGGCGAGACCTCGTCCGCGTACACCTGGTCTCCGAGGAGGAGCACGAGCTCCGGCCAGCGATCCGGCTCCGACTCGAGCATCGAGAGCGCCAGCGTGTGGAGAGCGTCGGGGCCGCGGCCGCGCTCGTCCTTGTCGTGGGGGAGCGTGTACGGCGGGTGATGCGGGAGGGCGACCCTGCAGGAGCCGAAGATCAGATCGACTCGTCCGTCCGGGTCGACCGTGCGGATGATGCTGGCCGGGAACTCCGCGCCCGGCTCGGGCCAGCGGGCTTCGCCGTCGAGCGACACGCCGTACTCGTAGCTCGTTCCCGGTTCGAGCCCTTCCACGCACACCAGCGCGTAGTGGTGGCCCTCGACGCCGAAGGTGCGCGCCCGATGATCGAGCACCTCGACCTCACAGGGATCGTCCGTCTCCACCCAGACGATCGCCTCCGTGTCGGAGACGTAGCGAAGCACGGGACCCAGAACCAGTTCGGGCACCCCTGCCTAATATCAGAATCGCGTCGCTTGATCCGTGCCCGGCCGAGCCCTTGGTCTCCTTCAGCTCAGCTGCTCGCGCAGGAACGAGGCGAGCTTCGGGCCGCTCGCCGGGTCGAGCACGTTGATCGCCGGCAGGGAGACGAGCTTCCCGACGAGGTCGATCGCCGCTGCGGTGCTCGTCGCCCGGCCCGCGATCAGGTCCGGTCGTGTCCCGAACGCGCTGATCACCCCGACGACCGCGTAGGGGTCCGAGGCGCAAAGCACCGTCGCTCGCACGTTGTCCGCGAGCAGGCGCATCGCCACGTCGCCGTTGTAGGGCTCGAGCGGCGAGGCTCCCGCCTCGGCGACCACGACCTCGGGTTCTGCGGCGGCGAGCTTCGAGCAGAGGAGGGTCAGGGCAGACGCGAACTCGGCGCTCGGGACGACGGTGGACGGCAGGCCGACGTCGACGAAGTCCGCGATGTAGCCGGCACCGGCCTCCCTCATCGCCAGGATGTCCCGGTAGCGGCCGACGCCGGTCAGCTTCGCTCCGGCGACCCGCATGCCCATGCCCCTGAGCTCCCGCACGATCGCGGAAGCGGTGACCGTCTTCCCCGCGTCCATCGACGTCCCGATGATCAGCACCACCGGCGCCTCGAGCTTGCGCAGCGGGGTCGGCTCGACGGAGCCGCTCATCGTGCAGACCTCGCCGTCCCGGGTCGCGTGGCCCAGGTAGCGCACCTCGATCATCGGAGGCAGCGAGATCGCCCTCGAAGTGCAACGCCCGAGCACGCCGGCCGCGGTCAGCGTGTCGAGGACGAGATCCTCCCTCACCGCCCGCCAGTCGCCCACGGCCTCCAGGGTGGCGGCGCGCCTCCCGAGCGCCCCGATTATCCGATCGCCCGGGCCGATCGCCTCGTCGTCGCCGCGTGGGGTCTCCACGCGGAAGGAGTCCGGACCGGAATCGAGCATCTCGCAGACGACGAAGTCGCCGTTGGCCCACCGCTCCCGCGGGCGTGGCTCCACGGCCGGCGGGCGATGCTCGAAGCCAGCTACCCGCGTGACGCTGCCCGGTACGGTGGTCGGCGGGGCCAATCTCGACTACCGCCGCGCCGGGCTGGTCAGCAGCAAGGCGAGCAGCGCCGCCCGCTCGGGCATGCGATCGACGATCACGTGCTCGTGTTCCGCGTGCGCTCCGTCGCCGACGGCACCCAGCCCATCGAGGGTCGCCGTGAAGGCGCTGGCGATGTTCCCGTCCGAGGCGCCGCCGACGAGTGCCTCCCCGATCTCGATCCCCAGCTCGGTGGATGCCGCACGGGCGAGCTCCCAGAGCGCCCGGTTGCGGGGGGTCCGCTCGAGCGGCGGACGCCCGAAGCCCCCCTCGACCTCCAGTGAGACGCCCTCGGTGACCGCCCGCAGCTCGCGGACCTGGCGCTCCAGCCGACGGGCGTCATCCGCAGTCACCACCCGCGCCTCGACCTCGGCGACCGCCTGGGGCGCGACCACGTTCGGGCGAAGCCCGCCGTCGATCGTGCCTACGTTGACGGTGACGCCGCGGCCGGGGTCGTTGAGCCCGAACAGCCGCTGGACCTGGTGGGAGGCCTCCAGGATCGCGCTGCGACCGCCCTCGGGGTCGAGCCCGGCATGGCTGGCTCTCCCCCTGATCGTGACCGTGAACCGGCCGACCCCCTTACGGGCGGTCTTGAGCCTCCCGCCAGGGCCGAACGAGGGCTCCAGAACCAGCGCCCGGGCGGCCTGCCCGGAGAGCCGCTCGATGTGCGCGCGCGAGTCCCCGCTGCCGATCTCCTCGTCGGAGTTGACCAGGACGACCGGCGCGCAGGATGGATCGAGCCCGAGCCCCGCGAGGGCGCGCAGCGCGAAGATCATCTGCACCAGGCCCCCCTTCATGTCGAA
Organism: Solirubrobacterales bacterium; assembly: GCA_036377415.1. Lineage (GTDB taxonomy): Bacteria > Actinomycetota > Thermoleophilia > Solirubrobacterales > 70-9 > DASUPK01. The sequence continues at coordinate 903 of DASUYK010000124.1, read as the reverse complement.
CACCCCCGGCCCGTAGAGCATCCCGTCGCGGGCTTGAACGGGCATCTCGGAGAGCGTCCCCAGCGGCCAGACCGTGTCGAGATGACCGAGCAGCAGCTGGAAGGACCCGCCCTCGTTCGCGGCGCCGGCGAGCAGGTGATCGCCGCTCTCGCCCCCGGGCAGTCGCTCGACCGATAGACCGAGCCCGGTGAGCTCACCCTCGAGGATCGAGAATGCCTCACCCTGGGCATCGGGCTCCAGGGAGGGTGACTCCGCGCGTGCCAGCCGAGTGAGCAGCTCGGTCATCTCGCCGGTTCGCTCGCGCAGCCAGGCGAGCACCGCCTTCGCGTCCACCCCGCCGGCGAGCTGCTCGCCGCGCGGCGTTGCGGGGCCGCCCTCGCTCACTCAGCGCTTGAAGTCGACGTGGAAGGGAAAGGAGAAAGTCTCGGAGACGCGGGCGACGCGGCCCGGGCTGATGTAGGCGAGCAGGGGCTCCTCGCGGATCACGTCCGCGTCGTCCGCATCGGACGCCCTCAGAGCTCGCTCGTCGACCGAGGCGGCCACGACCCGTCCGATGATCAGCGTGTTTCGCCCGAACCCTTCGAGGATCCTGTCGAGCTCGCACTCCAGCCACAGGTAGGCGTCGCTCACCAGCACGCCGTCGACCTCGCGCGCCGGAAAGGTGGGGACCGCCTCCAGGCTGGGCTTCGAGCCGTCCTCCTGCCTTGGTGCGGCGGCGAGGCTCGCCTCGACTATCTGCTCGGGGCGCGGGAAGCTGACGGTGAACACCCCGGTTCGCTCCGCGTTGGTCTGCGTGGCGTGGTCGGGGCTGCAGGCGAAGCAGAAGTAGTTGTCCCAGCCGAGCGGCATCGCCATGTGCTTGGGGGCGAGATCGTGACCGTCGCCCTCCCGCGTGCCCACGAT
>DASUYK010000123.1:0-7306 GCA_036377415.1 Solirubrobacterales bacterium | reverse complement strand
CGCCCTGGGCGCGGCGGTGCTGGTCGTCCTCCGCCGCGCGGTCGGGCCGCATGGCTGAGGAAGTCCGCCATCCGCTCTTCGCACGCATCTACATGCGGATGTCTCGGAAGCGGCACGAGACCGAGGACGTGCACCGGAGGCGGTTGCTGGAGGGCCTGTCGGGCAAGGTGATCGAGGTCGGCGCCGGCAATGGCCTCAACTTCCCGCTCTATCCGGACACCGTCGAGAAGGTCCTCGCGATCGAGCCGGAGCCGTTGCTCAGGAAGGCGGCGATCGAGGAGGCGAGCAAGGCGCCGGTGGAGATCGAGGTCGTCGATGGCGTCGCCTCGGCGCTTCCCGCGGACGACGGATCACAGGACGCGGTCATCGCCTCGCTGGTCCTCTGCTCGGTCCCGGATCAGGCGGCGGCCCTGGCCGAGATGCGCCGTGTGCTGAAGCCCGGTGGTGAGCTCCGCTTCTACGAGCACGTGATCGCTCAGAAGCCGCTTCCCGCCCGACTTCAGCGAATCGCCGATGCGACCTTCTGGCCGCGGGTGGCCGGCGGCTGCCACATGGCGCGCGACACGGGTCCGGCAATCGAGGCCGCTGGGTTCGCGGTCGACCGGAGCGAGCGCTTTCCGTTCACGCCCGGAGCACCTGTGCCATCCATCCCCCACATCCTGGGAGTCGCGCGAAGGCGTTAGACGGACTTCGGCGGACGCGGGCGGCCCAGGGCCGTGCCCCGGGCCGCGCGTCCGTCAACCGATGGAGCCGCTCAGTGACCCATCATCTCGTGCGAGGGCATGCTTCCCTCCTCGCCTTCCTCCAGGGGACCGCCGGATGGCGACTGAGCGCCGTACCACTGCTGCCGCCACATGTTCATCTGATCGATCTCGGCGGTCTGCGCCGCGATGATCGCGTCGCAGATCTCCGCGAGCTCCTCGTCGGAGCCCTGGTCCTTCTCGATCCGGGCCATCCGAATCGCGCCCTGATGGTGGGCGATCATCGCGTCGATGAACTCCTGATCGAACTGCTTGGCGTTCTCGAGGTCCGCCATTTCCATGTGCATGCCCATCTCGGACATCGACAACCCGAGAGTCCCGTGGTCGTGACCTTCGATGCCGCCGTCGAACATGCGCTCGTGGATCGAGCGCATCTGGTCGATCTCACTCGACTGGGCGGCGACGATCTCGCCAGCCAGCTGTCTGACCTCGGCGTGCTCGCCCTTCTCCTGGGCCACCTCGGCCATATCGATCGCCAGCTCGTGGTGCTCGACCATCCGGGCGATGAAATCGTCATCCGTCTGCTGGGCGTCGCTGGTCTCATCGCCATCACCGGCGATCAGCACCACGGCGACGACCACAGCTGCCACGGCCACCAGGGCCCCGGCAATCACCTTCCAAGACATCTCTTGTCTCCTTTCGTCGAATCAGCGTTCAGGCGAAGCCCGGCTGATTCAGCGCAAGAGGACCTGGAGCAGCGCCGGCCCGGCGCGTGGCCGAGCGGGCGAGTCGTCGCTCGGGGTGAGGAGCGGCAGGGTGGGCATCGGCTGCGGCGCGAATGAGCGGCGCTGTCGCCGGACGATCGCGCTCAGGCCGATGCCGAGGAGGAGGACGGTCCCGGCCTCCAGAACGGCCAGGCAGACGCCGATCGCCGCGCCCATCTCGTGGTCGGGCACCGGCATGTGGTGCCCACCCGGGGCGCTGTGCGCCCAGAGCACGACCGCGGATACGAGGGCGATCGCCCCGAGGACGAAGAGTCGGCGCCCGTTTCTTCTGAATGTCTCCCGTATCCGGATCATCCGCTGATGGCAGACCTCAGGATTGCAGCTCGGACTCCACCCGCCGCAGCAACACCGCGTTGGTGGCGACGATGATCGAGCTCACCGACATCAGCAGCGCCGCCCATTCGGGGCGCAGCTCGATCCCGTAGGCGGGGAAGAGGACCCCGGCGGCGACGGGGATCGCGGCCAGGTTGTAGACGCTGGCCCAGGCGAGGTTCTGCTTCATCTTCCGGATCGTCGCCCGCGAGAGCCGCATCGCGTCGGCGATATCGAGCGGATCGGAGCGCATCAGGACGACGTTGGCGGTCTCGATCGCGACGTCGGTGCCGGCGCCAATCGCAATCCCGATGTCGGCCTGGGCGAGGGCCGGGGCGTCGTTGACGCCGTCGCCGACCATCGCCACCTTCAACCCCTCGCCCTGCAGCCGCTTCACGTAATCGGCCTTGTCCGCCGGCAGCACCTCGGCGAAGACGCGGTCTATCCCGAGCCGCTTCGCGACCGCCTCGGCGGTGGTCCGGTTGTCCCCGGAGATCAGCGCCACCTGAAGCCCGAGCTCCCGCAGCGCGGCGATCGCCCGCTCGGCGGTCGGCTTGATCTGATCGGCCGCGGCCACCACGCCGGCGGGACGGCCGTCCAGCGCGACCAGCATCGCGGTCTTCCCCTCCGCGGCGAGCTCGGCGGCACGGGCGGTGAGCTCCGCCGGGTCGACGCCGTCCCCTTCGAGGAGGCGCTGGTTTCCGATCAGGATTCGCCTCCCCTCGACGGTCGCCCGGAGCCCGTGCCCCGGGACGGCCTCGAAGTCGCTCGCCTCGGCCGGCTCGATTCCCCGCTCCGCGGCGCCCTCCACCAGGGCGCGCGCGAGTGGATGCTCGGAGCCGCGCTCGGCACTCGCCACCAGCCGCAGGAGCGTCGCCTCGTCGGTGTCCCCCAGGACGAGCACGTCGGTGAGGGCGGGGCGCCCCTCGGTCAGGGTTCCCGTCTTGTCCAGCGCCACCGCCTCCAACGCGCCGATCCCCTCGAGCGTCGCCGCATCCTTGATCAGGATGCTGTGCTTTGCCCCGATCCCGGTGCCTACCGCGACTGCGGTCGGCGTCGCCAGTCCCAGCGCGTCCGGGCAGGCGATCACCACGGCGGAGATCGCGAAGGTGAGGGACATGATGAAGCTCTCGTCCGCGACCAGCGCCCAAACGGCAAAGGTGATCAACCCCGCCGAGACCGCCAGGATCACCAGGTAGGAGGCGGCGCGATCCGCGAGCCGCTGGCCGGGCGCCTTCGAGCTCTGGGCCTCTTCGACGAGGTCGATGATCTGGCCGAGCGCAGTGTCGGCCCCGATCTTGGTGGCGCGAAACTCGAGCGAGCCGCTCTGGTTGATCGAGCCGCCCACGACCTCGTCGCCCTCTCCCTTTTCCACCGGCACCGACTCGCCCGTCACCAGGCTCTCGTCGATCGCGGAACGGCCCTTGGTCACCTCTCCGTCGACGGGCACCTTGTCGCCTGGGCGAAGCAGGATCGTCTCGCCCACCGCGATCTCGCTGGTCGGCACCTCGACCTCGCGGCCTTCGCGCAGCACCGTCGCCTTCGGCGGGACGATGTCGAACAGCGCTCGCAGCGAGTCCGTGGTGCCCCGCCGGGCCTTCATCTCCATCCAGTGGCCGAAGAGGACGAAGGTGACCAGCAGCACCGCCGCCTCATAGAAGGTCTCACCGCCTTTCACGGTGATCAGGACGCTGAAGAACCAGGCTGCGAGCACCCCGACCGCGATCAGGACGCTCATGTTCAGGGCCCGTGCGCGCAGCGAGGTGTAGGCGCCCCCGATGAAGATCCAGCCCGCCCAGAAGACGACCGGCGCCGAGAGGACCAGCATCAGCCAGTTGCGGGCCGCCTCGGAGCCGATGATCTCGAGGCCGAAGAAGTCCGCTGTCACCGGGGAGAGCAGGAAGACCGGGACCGAGAGCACCAGCGCCAGGAAGAAGCGCCGCCGCATGTCGCGCTCCATCGCCAGCGCAACCTTCGGGTCGGACATGTCGTGGTCCATCCCCGCGTGCTCGTCCGTGGGCTCGACCGAGTCGTGCTCGCGCTCGGCGGCGGTGTGCGGGAGCTCGTACTGCATCCGGTCGTGCTTGGTCCCGCAGCAGATCGGCGCGAGCTGGGCGTCGTGGCCGAGCTGGGCGGCCGAGCGCCTCGCCGGCTCGGGGGCGGCGGCCCCGTCGCCCATCGCGCAGCGGTAGCCGCGAGCCGCGATCAGCTCGCGGATCGCCCCCTCGTCGATCGTCGCCTCGTCGTAGGTGACCCGCGCACGGTCGTCGGCGTAGTCGACCTTCGCGCTCTCGATCCCGTCCGCCTCGGCGAGGTCGTGCTCGATGTGCTCCGCGCAAGCCGGGCAGCGCAGGTCGAGGACGGTCAGCTCGGCCTCGGTCATCGGGGCCTCCGCGCTCGGTAGAAGGCGAGCGTCCCGAACATGGTCCTCAGCCCGCCGGTCTGGTCGGCATCGGCCAGCCCGGCGTCCTCGAAGATCCTCGGCAGCGCCCCGCGGTAGTTGTCGCGCGTGTTCTCGAACCCGTCCAGCAGCCGGACCCCGAGGAACGCCGTGGCCATCAGCGGGTCGGCGGGCGGGCCCCAGTCCGCGACGTGGAGCTCGCCGCCCGGCCTCAGGACCCGCGCGATCTCCCGCGCGGTCTCCCGCTTCGGCTCGGGATCGAGGTGGTGGAAGAAGAGGGTCGAGAGAACGCGGTCGAAGCTTCCGTCCGGGTAGGGGAGCGCGTTCGAGAACCCCTCGGTGAGCTCGACCTCCACCCCGGCACGCTCGGCCTTCCGTCGGGCCCGAGCGAGCATCTCAGGGTCGGCGTCGAGCCCGACCAGCGTCGCGCCGGGCTCAGCCCGCTTCGCGTCGATCGCCAGCGTCCCAGTGCCGCAACCCAGATCGAGCACCCGGTTCCCGCTCTCGATCGCCGCCTGCTCCAGCAATCGCCGCTTGAATCGCGGTTCCCGGGTCGTCGCCCTGATCATCGGGTCGTAGACGCGGGTGAGCACCCGGAAGCGGAGCGCCGGGAGGTATCCCTGGGAGCTCACGCCGTGGTGCGGCGAAAGCCGCGCAGTCGAAGGGCATTGCCGACCACGGTCACCGACGAGGCGGCCATCGCAGCGGCGGCGAGGATCGGGTCGAGGGTGATGCCCCAGATTGGGTGAAGGACGCCCGCTGCGACGGGGATCAGGCTGACGTTGTAGGCGAAGGCGCCGACGAGGTTCTGCTTGATCGTGCGCATCGTCTGGCGCGAGAGCTCGACAGGCGCCGCGAGCCCGCGCAGATCGCCGGAGATCAGGGTCATGTCCGACGCCTCCATCGCGATGTCGGTGCCGGTGCCGATCGCGATCCCGATGTCGGCCTGCGCGAGCGCCGGGGCGTCGTTGATCCCGTCGCCGACCATCGCGACGTGCCTTCCCTCCTCCTGCAGACGTCGTACCTCGCCGACCTTGTCGTCCGGAAGCACCTCGGCAAGCACTCGCTCGATCCCGGCCTGGCGCGCGATCGCCTCGGCGGTGCGACGGTTGTCCCCGGTCAGCATCGCCACCTCGAGCCCCAGGCGCTGCAGCTCGGCGACCGCCTCCGGCGCCTCCGGTCTGAGCGTGTCCGCTATCGCGATCACGCCGGCGGGCTCGCCGTCGACGGCGACGCGCACGGCGGTCTTCCCCTCACCCTCGAGACGCTCCGCCTCGTCGTCGAGCGGCGCCAGGTCCACTCCGACCGCTCGCAGATGGCGGGCGCTCCCCACGGCGATGCGCCTGCCCGCGGCAGTCGCGGTGATCCCGTGACCGACCGCGGCCTCGAAGCCCTCGGGTTCAGCCGGCTCAAGCCCCCGCTCTCGGGCGGCCTCGACGACGGCCTCTCCGAGCGGATGCTCCGAGCGCGACTCGGCGGCCGCCGCGAGGGAGAGGAGCGTCTCGCGGTCGAGGTCACCGGTCGGGACCACATCCGTCACCCGAGGCTCCCCCCGGGTCAGGGTTCCGGTCTTGTCGAGCACGATCGTGTCGAGCCCCTTCCCGGTCTCCAGGGCGGCGCCGCTTCTCACGAGCAGGCCGATCTCCGCCCCTCGCCCAGTGCCGACCATGATCGCGGTCGGGGTCGCGAGCCCGAGCGCGCAGGGGCAGGCGATGATCAGGACGGCGACGAAAGCCAGCATTGCCGAGGTGAAGCTGGAGCCCGCGAGAAGCCATATGGCCATGCTCAACAGGGCGGTTCCGATCACCACCGGCACGAAGTAGGCGGAGACCCTGTCGGCGAGCCGCTGGATCGGAGCCTTGGAGCCCTGGGCCTCCTCCACAAGGCGGACTATCTGCGCCAGGGCGGTGTCGCGGCCGACCCTTGTGGTGCGGAGGCGGAAGGAGCCGGCCCGGTTGATCGTCGCCCCGATCACCTCGTCGCCGGGCTCCTTCTCGACGGGCACGCTCTCGCCGGTCAGCATCGACTCGTCGATCGTCGATCTCCCGTCGACGATCGAGCCGTCGACCGGGACCTTCTCACCGGGGCGAACGACGACCAGGTCGCCGATCACCACCTGCTCGATCGGGACCTCGAGCTCCTCGCCGTCGCGCACGACCCGCGCGCTCTGCGCTCGCAGTCCCATCAGCTTCTTGATCGCGGCCGTCGTCCCCGCCTTGGCGCGAGCCTCGAGCAGGCGCCCGAGCAGGATCAGGGCGATGATCACCGCCGCGGTGTCGAAGTACACGCTCGGCAGCTCGCCCGGGTCGGCGAAGAGTCCCGGCGAGACGGTCGCGACCAGGCTGTAGATGTAGGCGACGCTCGTCCCCATCGCGATCAGCGTGTTCATGTCGGCCGATCCGTGGCGGCCCACCTTCCAGGCGCCGGCGTAGAAGGGCCAGCCCGCCCACAGCTGAACGGGGGTCGCGATCGCGAGCATCAGCCACATCGAGGCCCGCTCCGAGAGCGGCGACCAGACGAACGTCAGGAGCAGGAGAACGAGGCGCGCTGCCGCCGCGACGATGAAGCGGGCTCGCAGGGCGCGGAGCTCGGCGCGCGCGCGCCGCTCCTGCTCGGACTCTCGCTCGGCGGGCGCCTCCTCGGTCAGCGGCCGGCCCTTGTATCCCGCCCGCTCCACGGCGGCGAGCAGGTCACCGAGGCTGACGCGGTCCGGCTCGTAGGCGACGCTCGCCTCCTTGGTGGCGAGGTTGACGGCGGCCTCGGTCACGCCGGGGATCTCGCGCAGCGACTGCTCGATCGAGTTGACGCACGAAGCGCAGTGCATTCCCTCGACCCCGAGCCTGATCCTGGTCGGCTCCGGCTCCGGCGCGACCGCATATCCCGCCGCCTCGACGGCCTCGCCGACCCTCGCCCGGTCGAGGCCGGTTCCGGTCACCGTCACCGCCCCGGTGGCGAGGTTCGCGGAGGCGTCCTCCACCCCCTCCACCCTCTCGACCGCGTTCTCGATCTTCGTGACGCAGGATGCGCAGTGCATGCCCTCGACCTCGAGGGCCAGCCGGTCACCATTCGAGTCTGTTCGTGACTTCGGCCGGGCGACGGACCTCACG
>DASUYK010000122.1:0-6980 GCA_036377415.1 Solirubrobacterales bacterium | reverse complement strand
GGATCGGATCTCGATCTAGGCGGCGGAGCTCGACCTCTCGGTCGCGCTCGCCGACGCCGACCGGGCCTGGTGCTCACTGGCCGAACGCATCTGACGGGGGCCGCTTCCGCGCGCGTTGATCGAGCACTTGCGCCGCGGGGTAGGATCGAAGGGTGTTCGGGCGGACCTGGCACCTTCCGCACTGGGGTTCGGACCACTCGCATCCCCTGCGCAGGCAGGTGGCTCTGACGATCTTGATCGCGCTTCTGCTCGCCGCGATCGTCCTCCTGGTCCTCCCGCCGCGCGCCAACGGCAACTTCGTCTACTGGACCAACGACACTCCGGGCAACTCGATCGGCCGCGCGAAGATCAACGGGACAGGACTGAACGACAACTTCATAACCGGCCTCAACCGCCCGATCGGCGTCGCGGTGGACTCCAAGTTCATCTACTGGGCGGATTGGAACGCCAACCGCATCGGCCGCGCCAACCTCGACGGGAGCGGGGTGAACCTCGACTTCATTGCCGGCGTGCATCCGGAGGGAATCGCGGTCACCAGCAATTCGGGCATCTACTGGGGCAACGACACGGGCGTCAACGACACGATCGGGCACGCCAACATCGACGGCAGCAATCCGGTCATCAACTTCATCCCGACCGGGACCAGCAACTGCGGGATCGCCGCCGATCAGAGCTTCGTCTACTGGCTCAATAACGCCGGCGGGGCGGCGAAGATCGGGCGCGCAACCCTCGCGGGCGGCAACCCCGACCCCAACTTCGTGTCGGTCCCGAGCGCCGGTTGCGGTCTCGCCGTAGACAACAGCTTCCTCTACTGGTCCGCCCGCAGCAGCGGGTCCATGCTGGGCAGCGTCGGGCGCGTACAGGTGGGCGGCGGTACGGCCGACGCAAACTTCATCTCCGACGCCACGTCGAGCATCCTCTTCACCCCGGGCCCTGCCGTCAACTCCCAATACGTCTTCTGGAGCAACGCCAGCTCCACGTCCGGGTCAGGCGCCATCGGGCGCGCCAACATCAATGGGAGCAGTCCCAACCCAAGCCTGGTCACTGGAGTTGCATCCCCCAATCTGCTCGCCGCCGCCCCCTCGAACAAGGTCACGATCAACTCGGTCACGAAGAAGAAGAAAAAGGGCACCGCGACGATCAACGCCAAAGTCCCCGGGCCGGGGCAGGTGACGCTGTCGGAGAGCGGCAACCAGGACGTGAACGCAACGGAGGCGGCGGTGAAGCAGCAGGGCCTGACGATCACGGCGGCATCGTCGTTCAAGCTCGCGGTGAAGCCCAAGGGAAAGACGGCGAAGAAGCTGAAGAAGCAGGTGAAGAAGAAGGGGAAGGGCAAGGTGAAGGTGAAGGTGTTCGTCACCTTCGTCCCCGCGGGCGTCGCGGGGATCCCGAACTCGCAGCCCGTGAAGATCACCCTGATCAAGCAGCGCAAGAAGAAGTAGATTCGGCCGCGGTATTTGTGGCGGCGTTTGTGAGGCCCCTGCAAATCGCCGCATTTTGGGCGGCTCGGGGCGGCGGCCCGCGCCGTGCCCGCTGCTACCCTCCGGGTGCGGGCTGACTTTCTGCCCGGCAATTCGATCTCCAGAGGTTGAGACACCTCCCACAGACGTGACTGAGCGGCGCTTCGACGTTCCCGATCGCGATGGCCCGCGCGATGAGTGCGGGGTGTTCGGCATATACGCGCCCGGCCACGACGTGGCTCGGCTCGCCTACTTCGGCCTCTACGCCCTCCAGCACCGGGGGCAGGAGTCCGCGGGGATCGCGACATGCGAGGGCGGGCACATCACCACCCTCCGCGAGCTCGGGCTCGTCTCGCAGGTGTTCGATGAGCAGAAGCTTCGGGCGCTGTCAGGCGACATGGCGATCGGCCATGTCCGCTACTCGACCACCGGTGGGGGGGCCTGGGAGAACGCTCAGCCGGTCTGGCGCGACGACGGCCGTGAGCTGGCGCTCGCCCACAACGGCAACCTGACCAACGCGGTCGAGCTCTACAACGAGCTGACCGAGACGGGGCTCCAGCTGCGCGGCACCTCCGACTCGGAGATCATGGCCGCGCTCCTCTCGCGGACGGTGGGGGAGGGGCACGAGTGGATCGAGGATGCCGTCGCGGAGGTGATGCCGAGGCTGGAGGGCGCCTACTCGACCGTCGTGATGACCAAGCACGCCGTGGTCGCCTTCCGCGATCCACACGGGGTGCGGCCGCTGGCGCTGGGAAAGATCAAGGCTCAGGACGGCAACGACGAGTGCTTCGTCGTCGCCTCGGAGAGCTGCGCCTTCGACATCATCGGCGCGCAGCTGATCCGCGAGGTCCAGCCCGGCGAGCTGGTCTCACTGACCGCACGCGGGCTGGAGATGAAGCCGGTGATCAAGGGCGAGCGTCCCGCCCAGTGCGTGTTCGAGCACATCTACTTCTCCCGCCCGGACTCCAGGCTCGAGAACCGGGTTCTGCAGGAGGTCCGTGGCCGGATGGGCGAGCTGCTCGCCGAGGAGGCTCCGGTGGACGCGGACCTGGTGATCTCGGTACCGGACTCCGGCAACCCGATGGCCAACGGCTTCGCGCGGGCGTCGGGGCTGCCCAAGGACGATGGGCTGATCAAGAACCGCTACGTCGCGCGAACCTTCATTCAGCCCGGCCAGGAGCTGCGCAAGCACGGGTTGCGGATGAAGTTCAACCCGCTGCCCGAGATCGTCGCCGGCAAGCGCATCGTGGTCGTGGACGACTCGATCGTCCGCGGCAACACCACCAGGCAGATCGTCGCGATGCTGAAGGAGGCGGGCGCGAAGGAGGTCCATCTGCGGATCTCGGCTCCGCCGATCCGCCATCCCTGCCATTACGGGATCGACATGTCGACCCGCGAGGAGATGATCGCGAACGACCGCACGGTGGAGGAGATCGCGAAGGAGCTCGGTGCAGACTCACTCGCCTACCTGTCGATGGAGGCGGTGTACGAGGCAGTTGGCACCCCGCGCGAGAAACACTGCGACGCCTGCTTCACCGGCGATTACCCGTTGGGGGATCCCGAGTCCGCGAACGGGAAGTTCGCGCTCGAGGAGATCGCGGTCGTCCCGGCGTCCCGATAAGCGGCCGACCAGCGGGATCGGGAAGGATGCGCGCGTGAGCGCGTTCCGGATCATCGTCCTGGCCTCGGGCAGCGGCACGAACCTGCAGGCGATCCTCGATCAGCTGCACCAAGGCGAGGAGGGGATCGAGGTGGCGGGGGTGGGCTCCGACATACCGGACGCGATCGCCCTTGCGCGAGCCAGGGGCGCGGGGATCGAGACCGCGGTCTTTCCGGCGTCCGAGTACGAGGACCGCGCATCGCGGGATGGGGCACTGGGGGACTGGATCGAGCAGCGCAACGCCGACCTGGTGGTCCTTGCCGGCTACATGCAGCTGCTCTCCCCCGGATTCGTGGGACGATTCCGAAACCGGGTGATCAACGTCCATCCCGCCCTGCTGCCGTCTTTCCCGGGGACCGATGCGGTCCAGCAGGCCCTCGATCACGGGTCCAAGATCACCGGCGTCACGGTGCACTTCGTCGACGAGGGGGTGGACTCGGGACCGATCATCCTCCAACGGCCGGTGCCGATTCCGCCGAGCCGGGACTGGGACGAGACCGAGGAGCTGATCCACGCGGTCGAGCACGCCCTGCTGCCGGAGGCGATCCGGCTGATCGCGGCGGGGAGGGTGAGGTTCGACGAATCGAACCCACGGGTGGTGCTGATCGAGCCCGGTTCGTCCAGCTGACATCCGACCAGGGCTTAGACTCGCGCCAGGTGCCCACCACCCCGTCATCCGAGATCGCTCCCGAGCCCGCGGGGGAATCGCTCCCGGTGCGGCGGGCGCTGATCTCGGTCTCGGACAAGACAGGGGTGGCGGACTTCGCCGCCGGCCTTGCGAACGCGGGGGTCGAGGTGGTGTCAACGGGCGGGACGCTCTCCGTGCTGCGCGAGGCGGGGATCGATGCTCGGCCGGTCGAGGCGCTGACCGGGTTTCCGGAGATCCTCGATGGGCGGGTGAAGACGCTTCATCCCCACCTCTACGCCGCGCTACTCGCCGTCCGCGACAACCCTGAGCACACCGAGACCCTCCGCGAGCACGAGATCGACGAGATCGACCTCGTCTGCGCGAACCTCTATCCGTTCGAGCGGACCGTGGCGCGGCGGGACGTGCCCGAGGAGGAGGTGATCGAGAACATCGACATCGGGGGGCCGACGATGATCCGGGCCGCGGCCAAGAACCATCGATTCATCGCCGTGGTCGTGCGGCCGGAGAGCTACGACGCCGTTCTCGGAGAGCTCGAGGAGACCGGGGAGCTGTCGGCGGCGACACGGCACTGGCTCGCCAACGAGGCATTCGCTTACACCGCTCGCTACGACGCCGCGATCAGCCGCTGGTTCGCGCGGCGCTACGAGCAGCTGCCGACACACTGGGTGACGGCGTGGGAGAAGGAGCTCGACCTCTCCTACGGCGAGAACCCGCACCAGCGGGCCGCTCTCTATGTCGAGCCGCGGGCCAGATCCCACGTCCTCTCGCGGGTGGCGAAGCTGCACGGCAGGCCCCTCTCGTTCAACAACGTTCTCGACCTGAACTCGGCGCGGTCGCTGCTCGCCGATCTGGAGGGCCCGGGGTGCGTGATCGTGAAGCACAACAACCCCTGTGGCGTCGCGGAGGGGGACGAGATCGGATCGGCGTACGAGGCGGCGTTCGCGTGCGACCCGATGTCGGCCTTCGGGGGAGTGATCGCCCTGAACCGGCCGGTCGACGAGGCGCTCGCGAAGCGGCTGCACGAGCAGTTCATCGAGGTGCTGATTGCGCCCACCTACGACGACGTCGCGCTCGAGGTGCTCCAGCAGAAGGAGGCGATCCGGATCCTCAAGGACACCGAGCGGCGGGCGCACCAGATCGAGCCCGACATCAAGCGCGTCCGGGGCGGGATCCTGGTTCAGGACCCGGACGGCTCACCGGAACCGCGGGAGCTGATGGAGGTGCCGACCAAAACCCAGCCGACCGAGGAGCAATGGCGGGACCTGCTGTTCGCCTGGCGTGTGGTCCGGCAGGTCCGCTCGAACGCGATAGTTCTCGCCCGGGACCGGGCGACGCTCGGGATCGGGGCCGGCCAGATGAGCCGGGTGGACTCCGTCCGGCTGTCGATCGAGAAGGCGAGGGAAGCTCGGGGGCCGGACGCGGAGCCGCTCCTCGCGGGTGCGGTGATCGCCTCGGACGCGTTCTTCCCCTTCGCGGACGGGCCCCAAGCGGCGATTGACGTGGGGGCGACGGCGGTAATCCAGCCCGGCGGCTCGAAGCGGGACGCCGAGGTGATCGAGGCGTGCGACGCCGCCGGCGTGGGGATGGTGTTCACGAAGCGGCGCCACTTCAGGCACTAACCGCTACGCCGTCCACTCGCCACGGGGGGCGGCTTGGCGACACCGGTCACCTCGGTGAGCGCGGGCACACAGATCCCTCGTATCGACTGATGTGATTCGTCACATGAGGCGAGGCAGCAAAGCTCCGGGAAATGGGGAGGAGAGCCGGAAGGCGGGGCCGCATGGGGCGCCCCAGGGAGAAGGCCTTCCGGCGGCAGGGCTATGGGTGCGGAGAGGGCAGCGGCAGGAACCGCGGGGGCGGCCTCACCCCGCCCTCCTGGGCGGCCCTCTTAGGCCGCGCGCCTCCCCGATCGACCGCGCCGGGCGCCCCACGTCGCGTACGTAACGCTCGCCGGCGGGCTCTCGATCTCGCCGGCCTCGATCTCGCAGTGGCAGTTGGCGCAGACGAGGACGCATTTCTTCGCCTCTCGGCGGAAGGTGTCAATCGAGCGACCGATAGCCATGGTCATCGGAAACGACTTGGCCGTCGGATCGATGTGGTGGAAGGTGAGGTTGACGATGCAGCGGTCATACCCGCAGACAGCGCAGCAACCTCCTGCCTCCTCAACGAGCATCCGCTTCAGCTTCTGCTTCCGGCGGGTAACCGCCTCGCCGACGCAGCGCTTGCATCGCCAGCGAAAGCCACGCGTCGGGCCTGCGCTGTACTGCGCGAACTCAGTTATCCCATGTCGCTCGCAGCGCCGCTCCTGGACAGGTCGGGTTCGCCGAGGGTCGGGTGGCCGGCCCCGCTTCCGCACCAAGGGAACGGGTGACCGAAGCCTCTCAGTGCGCCGCCCTGGTTCTCCCATAGGGAACATATGTTCGCCTATGACTCGGACGGAATGCGCCCTCCGGGACTCGAACCCGGACTACGAGATTAAAAGTCTCGCCGTCTAGCCGGTTGACTTAAGGGCGCAGCCGAAGTCTAGGCACCGCATGACGGGCCTCTAGAGTCCCCGGATGCCATGAGGATCTCGGCGAAGGTGGACTACGCGGTGAGGGCAGCGATCGAGCTCGCGGCCGCGGGCGGAGAGCCTGTGAAGGGGGAAGTCATCGCCGACGCGCAGGACATCCCGCTCAAGTTCCTCGAGAACATCCTCGGCGAGCTGAAGCACACCGGAATCGTCGCCAGCAGGCGGGGTGCCCAGGGCGGCTACTGGCTGGCGAAGCCGCCGGACGCCGTCAGCCTCGCCGACATCGTCCGCGCCGTCGAAGGCCCGCTCGCGACCGTCAGGGGACAGGGCCCCGAGAGCCTCGACTACAGGGGCGGCGCGAAGCCGCTCCAGAACGTCTGGATCGCGGTCCGCGCCAACCTGCGCGCGATCATGGACGAGACCACCCTCGAGGACCTGGTCGAGAATGAGCTGCCCGCGACGGTCAGTGAGCTGAGCGAGCCGGCCGAAGCCTGGAGTCAGCGTTAGCCGTCGTCCTCGGCGACGCGACCCGGTCGCGGCTCGCCGGCTCGCTCAGCTCAGCTGGAACACGCGCGTCTCCCGAGGACGAACGAAGACGATCTGCCCTTCGGCGAGCTCCAGCTCCTCGACCTGATCCCGGGTGAGCTGGACGGAGAAGTGGTCGCCGTCCGACAGGGTCAGCTCCACCCGAACCTCGAA
>DASUYK010000121.1:0-3675 GCA_036377415.1 Solirubrobacterales bacterium | reverse complement strand
GGCCGCTGCGGCGAGCGCGCCGGTCCGGACGAACTCGGCCTGGAACGGGTCGAGGAGCCAGTCCACGGGTCTCAGCCCGCTCCGTGATGGTGGTGTGCGGTGTCGACGAGGAGCGAGCCGACACGGAGGACGTGACCGGCGAAGGTCTCGGAGACGACCTCCTCCGTGAACGTGCTCCCCGGTGGCCCGAAGGCGACCAGCTTCCGGTTGAGGCAGAGCACGAGATCGAAGTCGCGCGCCGCACTCTCCAGGTCGTGCGTCGCGACCAGCACGGTCCGGCCGCGCTCCCGCCAGCCCTGAAGCAACCGCTGGAGCGCCTCGTGGGTGGGCGCATCGAGTCCGGCGAAGGGCTCATCGAGCAGGAAGACGTCGGCATCCTGGGCAGATGCCTGTGCGAGCAGGGTGCGCTGGCGCTCACCGCCCGAGAGGTCGCCGAAGCGCCGGCCGGAGAGATGCTCGATGCCGAGCTCCGCGAGGGCGGTGGCTACGAGCTCGCGGTCCCTGTCCCCGAACCGCCGCGTCCACCCGAGGTCCCCGTATCGCCCCATTCGCAACACGTCCGCGACGGTCACCGGGAAGGACGGCTCGATGTCGAGCCGCTGGGGAACGAACGCGATTCGGCTGCTCGCCAACTCGATCGATCCCTCGCTCGGGCGAGCGAGGCCGATCGCGGCGCGGAAGAACGTCGTCTTCCCGGCCCCGTTCGGGCCGAGCAAGGCCACGGTGCTGCTCGCGGGGATCTCGACGGTGACGTCCTCGAGTGCGACCGCACGGCCATAGCGCACGGTGAGCCCGGTGGCGGTGACCGCCGCGCTCACCGCCTACCCGCGCAGCGGGCGCAGTCCCCGTGGATGACGATGTCGTGCCCGCTCATCGAATGGCGGAGCCGGCCCGCGAGGCGCTCGAGTTGCTCCTCGAGCCGCTCGTCCTCGAACGCCGTCACCCGACCGCACGTGTCGCAGACCGCGTGATGGTGGTGCTCGCCCCCGGGGACGACCGGTTCGAAGCGGGCACCGCCGTCCCCGATCTCGACCCGCTGGACCAAGCCCAGCTCTCCGAGCAGGTCCAGCGCCCTGTAGATGCTCGCGATCCCGACGTCCCTCCCGCTCTCGCGAAGCTCGTCGGAGATCTCCTGCGCCGAGAGGCAGCAGGTCTGCCGGGCGAGGAGCGAGACGACGGCCTCCCGTGCGCCTCCGGCCCGGTGGCCGGCCTCGCTCAGCGCCTCTCGCGCGGAGCTCTCCCAATCCGATGCCGGGGGGTGGGCCATCCCGGCAAGCCTAGCGGCTAATTGAGACTGATTCTCGTTATCGCAAGCTTCCGGCCGGCTGGACCTGGCGCTCGCCCAGGATCTCGCCGAGCCGGCGCTCGAGCGCGACGGAGACCGCGGCCCTGACGGGTCCCTCCTCGAGCCGCTCGACCAGCGCTTCGAGGAACCCCTCGATGATCAGCCGCTTGGCCTGCTCGTCCGGAAGCCCGTGGGATCGCAGGTAGTGCAGCTGCTCGGGATCGACCTGCGCGACCGCGGCGGCATGGGTGCAGCGAACGTCGTTCGCCTCGATCTCGAGGCCGGGGATCGCATCGGCGTGAGCCGACTTGGACAGCAGCAGGTTGCGGCTCTCCTGGAAGGCGTCGGTCTGCTGCGCACCCGGGTCGACCCTGATCATCCCGCGCCAGACGGCGGTCGCCGACTCCTCGAGGACGCCGCGGAAGGCGAGGTCCGAGGTCGTGTTGGGAGCCGCATGCTCCTGGGTGGTGTCGAAGTCGAGGTGCTGGGAGCCGTTGCCGGCATAGGCGCCCGTCACCCGCGCGCTCGATCCCGGACCCGCCAGACGGGTCTCCATCCGGACCTTTCCGCGTGACGAGCCGAATCCGAGCGCGACCCAGTCGAGACTGGCGTCGCGATTGACCTCCGCGCGCTGGGTGGCGAACACCCAGCTCCGCTCCCCGAGACCTTGGGCGCTGACGTAGCGCAGGTTCGCCGACGGGCCGACCCAGAGCTCGGTCACCGTGTTGAAGAGGCCTGCGCGCTCGGGGTCGGTGGCGAGCCACTGCTCCCAGATCTCGGCCTCGGCGCCCTCCTCGAGCACGATCAGCGTGCGGAAGCCGAGCGCGGCGCGGTCGGCGTCGTGGATCGCCTCGATCTGTGCCGGCCCCTCGAGCCGGGCGCCGGCGGGAACGTAGACGAACGCGCCGCCGCGCCATGCCGCGTCGTTGCGCGCGACGAAGGGATCATCGGAGGCGACCAGCGAGCCGAGCCGCTCTCGGACCAGGTCCGGATAGAGCTCGGTGGCGGCGGCGAGCGTCGTGATCACGGGCTCGCTCGGCTCCCCCCCCGAGGCCGGCGGAGCGTCGCCATCCAGCATCGTCGCGTCGAGCTGGACCACGGAGGGGGCGCCCTCGGGCGGATTGAGGACGGCGTCGGCTTGCTCCCGTGCTGCGGGGTCTGCCTCGGTTGGGACCTCGAAGTCCTCCTCGACCAGCTCGCTCAGGTCGGTGAACTCCCAGCCCCTGGTCTTCTGGCTGGGAAGCCCGAGTTCGGTGGCGAGAGCCGCGCCGTCCCGGCGGCGCTCAGTCAACCAGTCGGGCTCGACCGCCGCGGAGGCAGCGGCCGATTCAGCCAATCGAGCCCTCCATCTGCAGCTCGATCAGCCGGTTCAGCTCGACCGCGTATTCCATCGGAAGCTCCTTGGTGATCGGCTCGATGAACCCGTTCACGATCATCTTGGAGGCCTCCTCCTCGTCCAGCCCGCGCGACTGGAGGTAGAAGATCTGCTCCTCGCCGACCTTCGAGACGGTCGCCTCGTGGCCGACGTCGACGTCGTCCTCCCCGATCCTGATCGTCGGGTAGGTGTCGGAGCGCGATTCCTCATCGAGCAGGAGAGCGTCGCAGACCACCTTGGACCTCGCCTCGGAGGCGCCCTTGGCGATCTCGAGCAGGCCGCGATAGCTGGTCCGCCCTCGGTCCTTGGAGATCGACTTGGAGAAGATCGACGAGGTGGTCCTCGGGGCGGCGTGGATGATCTTGCCGCCGGCGTCCTGGTGCTGGCCCTCGCCGGCGAAGGCGATCGAAAGGATCTCGCCGTGTGCCCGCTCGCCGAGCAAGTAGATCGACGGGTACTTCATCGTCAGCTTCGAGCCGAGGTTGCAGTCGACCCACTCCATCGTCGCGTCCTCGTGGGCGACCGCCCGCTTGGTGACCAGGTTGTAGACGTTCTGCGACCAGTTCTGGACTGTCGTGTAGCGGACCCGGGACTTGGGCTTGGCGACGATCTCGACCACGGCCGAGTGCAGCGAGTCCGTCGAGTACACGGGTGCGGTGCAGCCCTCGATGTAGTGGACGTCCGAACCCTCCTCGGCGATGATCAGCGTCCGCTCGAACTGGCCCATGTTCTCGGTGTTGATCCGGAAGTAGGCCTGCAGCGGCATCGCGACCGAGACGCCGGCGGGGACGTAGACGAAGGAGCCGCCCGACCAGACCGCCGAGTTGAGGGCGGCGAGCTTGTTGTCGTTGGGCGGGATGATCGTCGCCCAGTACTCGCGCACCAGGTCCTCGTGCTCGCGAAGGGCGGTGTCCATGTCGGTGAAGATCACGCCCTGCTCCTCGAGCTTCTCGTTCACCTGGTGGTAGACGACCTCTGACTCGTACTGGGCGCCGACGCCGGCAAGGAACTTGCG
>DASUYK010000120.1:0-5172 GCA_036377415.1 Solirubrobacterales bacterium | reverse complement strand
AACCTCAAGGGTGCCCGCATGGGCAAGGGCGGCGGCTTCTCGGACCTCGAGTACGGCCTGCTGCTCGAGGCGGGCAAGATCGACCGCCGCACCGTGGTCGCCACCACCGTCCACCCGATTCAGATCCTGCGCCAGCACCTGATGGTCACCTCGCACGACCTTCCCGTCGACCTGATCGCGACGCCGCGGGCGGTGATCGACGTGGAGCGCCAGTACCCGAGGCCGCGCGGGATCCTCTGGGACCACCTTCAGCCGCCCCAGATTCGAGAGATCCCGATCCTCGAGCGGATGGGGTACGCCTGAGAGCCCGCCACCGCGACATCGGGGCAACCGAGAGTCTCGGCGACGTGCAGATTCGTGATCGAGCCACGATCACCGTCCCGGATGGCACCGAGGCGGCGACTACCACGTCCTGATCGAATCCGCGATCGTGAGCGGTTCCGAGGTGGCCCTGGCAACCGAGACGGCCGGAGCAGCGGCTCCCGATCGGTACGTTTCGTCCGTGAGTGAGGGGCGGCAGACGGCGGCGGCCGAGGCCGAGGAGCACGCGTCTGCGCCCACCCCGCGCCCGGTTCGGAACGAGCTCCGCCGGATCGCCAGGGACGCCAGCTACGCCTGGCGCCTGGCGGCGGGACGGGTGGAGCTGCCGCCGGCCACGCCGTCCGACGGCGGCCCCGACCCCTACGGCAACCCGGACCCGGAGTGGCTGCGGATCGACTGGCGGGAGCACCGCCGGGAGATCGGGATGGTGGGGGCGCGGGTCAACTACGTCGAAATGGGCGAGGGCACGCCGGTCCTGTTCGTCCACGGACTCTCGGGCTCGTGGCAGAACTGGCTCGAGAACATCCCCTGGTTCGCGCGCAGCCACCGCGCGGTCGCGGTCGACCTGCCGGGGTTCGGCGCCAGCCCGATGCCGCCCTGGCAGATCACGATCCCGGCCTACGGCCGCTTCATCCATGACTTCTGCGAGCGGATCGGCCTCGAGCGCTGCTCGATGATCGGCAACTCGATGGGAGGGTTCATCGCCACCGAGGTGGCGATCGGGGAGCCCGAGCGCGTGGACGAGCTGGTGCTCGTCTCGGCGGCCGGGATCACCTGGGCCAAGGCGCGGCGAGAGCCGGCGGTCGTGATCGCCAGGGTCGGGCGGGCGGCCACCCCGTTCGCCTTCCGCTACCACATGGCCGGGATCCGCAGACCGCGCATCCGCCAGAGCGCCTTCCGCGGCGTCTTCCACGACCCGAACGCGCTGCGGCGCGAGCTGCTCTGGGAGAACACGGTGCCGGCCCTGAAGAGCCCCGGCTACTTCGACGCGCTGACCACGCTCTGGGGCTACGACATCCGCCACCGGCTGGAGGAGATCGAGGTGCCTACCCTGATCGTCTGGGGGCGGAACGACCGCCTTGTCCCGGTACCCGCGGCCATCTCCTACAGGAGGCGGATCGGCGAGAACGCCGAGCTGGTGATCTTCGACGAGTGCGGCCACGTGCCCCAGCTGGAGCGCCCGGTCCGCTTCAACCGCGTGGTCCAGGACTTCCTGGTTCGCAGCGGAACGCTGAGCTAGCCGCGGGATCGCCGCCGGGAGGACGATCGCTCGTGGGAGACTGCCGGGATGGAAGGTCCGGCGACCGGCAGCGAGCAGCTCGATCTGATCGCCGGAGGTCTGGAGGAGGCCGGCTGGGCTGCCTTCATACTCGACTCCGACTGGCGCTTCGTCTGGGTGTCGAGCGAGCTCAGGGCGCTGGTCGGGGAGTCGGAGCCGGATCGCTTGGGGCTGGGCGAGCACACCGTCGTGGCGCAGGGCTTGCCCGCCTGGGATCTGTTCGACCCGGAGTTCGACCGCGATTTCCTGCTCTTCCGGATCTCCCTGATCCTCGCTGACAGCGACAAGGGGCCGGATGAGCTTGTCGAGCTCGCCGCCGGGGTGCTCGCGAGGCCGCAGCACCGTGCGCATGCGGACGCAATGCGAGACCAGATCCGCGCTCTGTCACCGCTGGACTGGCCCGCATGGACCTACCGAGGCGTGGCGGCGCGACTCCCCGGGATGGGCGCGACCGTTCAATTCGCAACACGCCTCCGAGATTCACAAGGCAGATTCCTGGGCGTGGTCGAGCTCTACGTGGCCGATATTCCGGCGTCGCTCTCGAACGCCCTGACCCGCGGCGATCGAGCCATGTACGAGCGCATGTCCCTGCTGTCTGCCCCGGGTCGGCGCGAAGCGGCGATCCTCTTCGCGGACCTCGAGGACTCCAGCGAGATCGCTCGCCATCTTCCGAGCGCTACCTATTTCGACCTCATCCGCACCCTTACCAGCGAGGTCGATCGAGCGGTAGCCGAGGCGGGCGGGGTAACGGGTAGGCATGCCGGTGACGGCGTGACGGCCTTCTTCCTCGCCGAGAGCCTCGGCTCACCGGGCGACGCATCGCGTGCAGCGATTCGCGTTGGCATGCGGCTGAATGCCCTGGCGAGCGAGACTGCCAAGACCCTCGGCCTGGCAGGCTCCGGCATCCGCCTGAACGTGGGCCTCCATTGGGGGGCGACCGTCTACATGGGTCAGCTCACCGGCGGCCGCCTCGAAGTGACGGCGCTCGGGGAGGAAGTAAACGAATGCGCCCGCGTCCAGGAGTCCGCCAGAGGGGGGTCGATCCTGGCGAGCAAGGAGCTTCTCGAGAGGCTCGATCCGGCCGCTGCGAGTGAACTTGGCATCGATCTCGGCGCGACCGTCTACGTCACGGTCGCTGAGCTCAAGGGGGCCTCCGAGAAGGCGATTCGAGATGCCGGAGGGGTCGCGGTCAGCCAGCTCGAGCCGATCTCGAGTTGACAGAGCGAGCGCGTCTAGCTCGTGACTGCGCCCTGCGAGGCGCTCGAGACGGCGGCGGCGTACTTGGCCATCACGCCGCGCCTGTAGTGGGGCTCGGGCGCCCGGTACGCGGCGACCCGTTTCGCGATCTCCTCGTCGGAGAGCCTCAGGTCGAGGCGGCGGGCGTCGATGTCCAGGGTGATCTCGTCGCCGTCCTCGACTGCGGCGATCGGGCCACCGCGGATCGCCTCGGGGGCGACGTGGCCCGCCATCAGGCCGTGGGTGGCGCCCGAGAAGCGGCCGTCGGTGAGCAGCGCCACCTGGTCGCCGATCCCCTCCCCCACCAGGGCGGCGGTCACCTGCAGCATCTCGCGCATCCCGGGGCCGCCTGATGGGCCCTCGTTTCGGATTACGACTACGTCTCCGGGCTTGATCCCCTGCTTCTCGACCACCGCGAAGCACTCCTCCTCGGAGCCGAACACCCGGGCCGGGCCGGTGTGGCTGCGGCGCTCCTCGCCGGCGACCTTGACCACGCAGCCCTCCGGAGCGAGGTTGCCGCGCAGGATCACCAGCCCGCCGGTCGGCTTCAGCGGATCGGAAAGCGGTCGGACAACCCGTTGGCCCGGCGTCTCCTGGGTCGCGTCGGCCTCCTCGCCGATGGTGCGGCCGGTGACGGTGATCGCATCGCGGTGCAGGACGCCCGCCTCGTCGAGCCGCTTCGCCAGCACACCGACGCCCCCGGCCTCGTAGAGGTCCCTGGCGACGAAGCGGCCGCCCGGCTTCAGGTCGCCGAGCAGCGGGGTGCGCTCGGAGATCCGGTCGAAGTCGTCGATCGAGAGCTCGATCCCCGCCTCGTTCGCCACCGCGAGCAGATGCAGGACTCCGTTGGTCGATCCCCCCGACATGCAGACGGTGGCGATCGCGTTCTCGAGCGACTTCCGGGTGATGATCCGGCTCGGGCGCAGATCGTCGATGAGCACCTTCATCACCAGCTCGCCGCACTCGCGCGCCACCTGCTCACGGGCGCCCGCCACCGCCGGGACCATCCCCGAGCCCATCGGCGTGAGCCCCATCACCTCGAAGGCACAGGCCATCGTGTTCGCGGTGAACTGGGCGCCGCACGCTCCGGCGCCCGGACTGGCGCAGCCCTCGAGCTCGTGGAGGTCGTCGTCCGACATCTCGCCCGTCGCGTGCCTGCCGATCGCCTCGAAGACGTCCTGGATCGTGACGTCGTGGCCGCGCCACCGTCCCGGGAGGATCGAGCCGCCGTAGAGCATCAGCGAGGGCACATCGAGCCGCGCGAGCGCCATCACGCATCCCGGGATCGTCTTGTCGCAGCCCGAGAGGGCGATCACGGCGTCGAACTGGTAACCGCGCGCAGTGAGCTCGATCGAGTCCGCGATCACCTCGCGGCTGACCAGAGAGGTCTTCATCCCCTCGGTCCCCATCGTGATCCCGTCGGAGATCGCGATCGAGTTGAACTCGAGCGGAGTGCCGCCGGCGGCGCGCACGCCCTCCTTGACGTGCTCGGCGAGCCCGCGGAGGTGAAAGTTGCAGGGCATCGCCTCGATCCAGGTGTTCGCGATCCCGACCGTCGGGCGGCGCAGGTCGTCGTCGTCGAAGCCGATCCCCTTCATGTAGGCGCGGGCGAAGGCCCGCTCCGGACCGTCGAAGACGACGCTCGAGCGAGGCCGGGGCGCCCCGTTGATTCGTGCCGCCTCCTTCGCGGGCGTGCTCATCCCGCCGCCCGCCATTCGCGTACGGCCGCCAGATCCCGACGAACCATCTGGGGATCCAGCTGTCGCCCGAGCCGGTGGACGTTCGCGATCGACAGAGCATGCCCCTCGTCGGTCCGCAGGGCGAGCCACTTCGCCAGGACGTCGTCCGCGTCCGGAAGCCTCTCCCCCGCTTCGCGATCGGAACGATCGGCGAAGCGGAGGCAGTACTCCGAAAGCAGCTCTCCGGAGCGGGCGTCGTATCCGACGATCGGACGGTGAGGGTAGATCAGGTAGCCGTACTCCCCGCTCTCGTGCTCAAGCGCGAGCAGGCCGAGACGGTCGTACATCTCGAGGGCCTCGGGTCCCGCCGTTTCGCGCAAAAGCCGGCGAGCGCGCATCTCCGCGTGCATCTCGCGGGTCATCGACGGCCACCCGCAGCTCGCGGGAAGAAGATCACCCGCTCCGCGGCCTTCGGGATCTCGGAGAAGTCGCGCACCATGGTCGCCTCCCGCCGTCCGGCCTCGCCCTCGAGCGGGACCGCCGCCCACATGCCGAGGTCGAGCTGGCGGCGAAACTCCTCGATCAACCGCTCCTCGTCCTCCGCGATGCTCGGATCACCCTCGGCGAGGAGGACATCGCCCTTCCCGGGCGTCATGC
>DASUYK010000119.1:0-11041 GCA_036377415.1 Solirubrobacterales bacterium | reverse complement strand
GGAACCAAGGCGGCGGCCGGCCTCGCGACGGCCGCGATCATCGCCGGTGGCGCGGCCGAGATCAAGCACGTCACGATCGACAAGGAGCCGAAGGCCCCGGCGAAGGAGAAGGCCACCCCCGTTCGTGCGAAGCCGGCCGTGATTCCGGCCACGCCGCCCGCGGAGCCCGCGGCGCCCGCCCAGAGCGCCGAGACCGCGGCGGCCGCCGTGACCGATCCGGCCCCCGAGACGGTCACCGTTCCGCCGCAGCCGACCGATCCCGCCACCACTCCGGAGACGGGCGGTGCCACACCACTTCCCGGCAGGACGGGCAAGCGCAAGCGGCGCAAGCCGATCGCGAATACCGACAGCCACGCTCCGACCGCGCCCCAGACGGGTCCGGTCACGACCGGGGTCGAGCCGGCGAGCTCCTGCGACGCAGACGGCGACGGGGCGCCGGACGCGGGCGCGACCTGCAGCGGCGACAGCGCCGTGACCACCGGCCTGGAGGAGGGAACGGTCGAGCCGGCGCCCTATGTGGCGCCCCCGAAGACGCGGCCCGCGAAGAAGAAGTCGACCGCGAAGAAGCGGTCGGCCCGGAAGAAGCGCTCGGCGAAGAAGTAGGTCAGGCGGCGGCGGGCATCAGCCCGATCACCTTGAGCCGGCGGCTGAGGCACTGCGCCGCGAAAGCGTGGGTCTCCTCGCGGCTCACCCCGAAGAGCTCGATGTCGTCCTCCTCCAGCCAGGGCGGATCGATCACCCGGTCGGCGACCGGGATCGCCTCCTCCAACATCCCCTGAATCACCCCGCGGTAGCGCTCGTCCTCGCTAACGCAGTCGGTGAGGAAGCGGACGCCGAAGGCGATGTGGCGGTGCTCGTCGCGGGCGACATTCGAGAACCCCTCGACGAACCCCGGCAGGGTCCCGAGCCGCTCGTTGTAGTCGATGATGAAGTGCTGACCGGTGAGCGCCAGCATCCCCTCGATCACCATGTGGTAGAGGGTGATCGCCTCGACCAGGGCGTCGCGGTCCTCCGGCTCCTGCGAAAGGCGATCGACCCGCGACTTGAGCAGCTCGTCGAAAAGCGTCCCGAACGCGGCGTTCAGGTGCTGCTCGAGCGCCTCGAGCCGGTGGCGGAGGTCGTCGGCGCCCTCGAGGACGCCGACCTCGCCGAAGAAGCGGTCGAAGAAGCGGACGTGGCGGGCCTCGTCGGCGATCTGCGTGCAGAGGAAGATCCGCTGCTCCTCGGTCGGCGCGGCCCGCATGATCGGGCCGAGCTCATCGGCGACCTTCTGCTCGCCGATGAAGAAGCTGGAGAGCCCGTACATCCGCTGGAAGCGCTCGTCCTCGGGGATCCGCTCGTGCCAGTCGATCCGGTCCTGCGTGAAGTCGAGGTCCTGGGTCGCCCACTGCTGGCGCTCCCAGAGGTCATATAGCTGGCCGTAGCCGAGGAGCTTGACCTGGCCGCCGCCGTTCTCCTGCAGCGCCGGGTCCGAGCTCGCCTTGAAGTCCTCGCGCTGCGCCCGCGACGGTCCGCTTCGCGGCGCCTTCTTCGCCTCAGCCGGCTCCACTTCCTCTCCTCTCCTGGGTTTCCCGGGCCTCTCGCCTGCTCCCGGGCGCCGCGGCCAGCCTAGCAAGGGGACTGGCTGGCTGGCCAGTCCGATCGTAGAGCCACTGTGTCCGGCGGTCGATCAGCGTCGTCGTCCCGCCGCCGCCCCCGCCGCTGGTGTCCCGCTTGCATGGAAAGCGGTACCCGTCGGATCGCGAGATACTTCAGGGCTCTCCCGCTACCCCGAATCTGGTTACGATGTTTCGGTCCGTTCGACGCTCTGCGGGAAATGCCTGACGCAGACACTCAGCTCTCCACCAAACAGCCTGGCGCCGTGCTCGCCCAGATCTCCGATGGCATGGTGGCTCTTCTCAAGGAGTACTACGGCGTCGGTCCCACCCAGGCGAAGACCTACTACCACGACGACCTCGTCGTCTGCGTCTTGCGCGGTGGGTTCACGCGGGTCGAGAAGACACTGGCTGCGGGCGGCCGTGGCGACGCCGCGATCGAGCAGAGGATGGCATTTCAAGAGGTCATGCGCGAGCGTTTCGAGGCCGTCGTCCAGGCCGCAACCGGACGCCCCGTAATCGGCTTCATGAGTGGTAACCAACAGGACCCCGACATGATCTGCGAAGTGTTCGTGCTCAGCCCGACCGACCTCGTCGAAGAGCGCGAGATCCGCGCCGCCGCCGAGACTCGCTCGGGCGCGCCCGGCATGTGAGATCAATCAACGCCGTTTTCGCTCCCCAATCGGAGTAGTCTGCTTGTTGGAGGGCATTCGCTCCGAAGCTTGGTCCGCCACCCACTTACGGGCTAGCGTCGCCGCCTGACTTCCCCACATTGAATCCGTCGAGGAGGTCAGGATGGCCCAGCAGGACTTTACTTTCGAGATTGACACCAGCTTCACCGCTGGCAAATACGTCGTCTGTCTCAAGGGGGAGCTCGATCTGAGCGGAAGCCCCCAGCTCGAGGCAGCTCTGCTTGAAGCGGAGCAGAGTCACGCCAAAGAGATCGTGGTGGACCTGGACGAATTGACATTTGTCGACTCCAGTGGTCTCACCGTCCTGTTCCGTGCTGCCGACCGGTCGGCAACCAACGGAAATAAGCTGCGAATTACTCCTGGTCGAGACCAGGTCGCGAGCGTGCTTCGCCTGACCGGCCTCGACACGCGATTGCCTTTCCTAGTCGAGCCGGGGCTAGCCCACTAACCAAGCGGGTTCGATCTCTCCTCTTCCCAGGGGGCGCCTGACCGATAGCCCTTGCCGTGCAAAGCGGAAATAGCCGCCCTCGGTCGAGTCAGTTGCTACCCGCTGCCCCCCCGATCAGTCGCCGGGTGGGTAGTCCCGGTGAACAGGGTGCGCTCCGAAGAAGGTGTCCCAGGGAAACCCTTCAGCCGCTCGCCAGTTCGTCACGTGATGGCGCCAACCCGGGTCGATCTCGTTGAGCTTCGGGTCGAAGGCATCGACGTCGGCATCCTCGGCGGAGAGGTAGTAGCGGCGGGTGCCGTCCTCGAGCTGCTTCATCGGATGCATGTGGGCCCGCTTCTCGAGCTCGTCGAGGATTTGCCGTCCTCGCTCCGTCTCAGGGCAGAGTGCGATCACTACCGCCATCGCGAGGGAGTCTATGCCTCGCCGGCGGCGTGCTGATCGCGCACGACTGGAAGGACCGCGGCTCCTGGTTCCGCCGCGGTCCCCAGCTCGACTAGCTACACGGAGTGGCTCTCGCCCGGCGCCAAGATCACGACCTTCGACGAGGTCTTCGATTCGACGTCAGTCTTGAAGGCCTCCGCATCGGTCTCGATCGCGGGGAAGGTGTTGTAGTGCACCGGGATCACCGTCCCGGCACCGACGAACTCGGCCGCGACCACGGCGTCGTGGCGGTCCATCGTGTAGTGCCCGCCGATCGGGATGAATGCGATCTCGACCGGCGTGCGCCCGGCGATCAGCTTCAGGTCGCCGAACAGACAGGTGTCGCCGAGGTGGTAGAGCGTCTCCCCGGCGAGGTTGACGACCAGTCCACCGGCGGGCCCGGTGACGGTTCCCGGCGTCGGGCTGAAGGGGCGATCCTCGGAGCCCGCCCAGGTGCTCGAGTGGAATGCCTGGACCAGCTTCACCCAGCCCCAGTCGAACTCGACCGTGCCGCCGAAGTTCGGGTCGGCGACGTCCTCGATCCCCTGCTCGCCGAGCACGTTCGCGAGCTCGGCCTGCGCGACGAACGACGCGCCGGTGCGCTTGCCGACCGCGACGGCGTCTGCGGTGTGGTCGACGTGCGCGTGGGTCAGCAGGACGTGCGTCGGATCGACCTCATCCGCGGTCACCTGGGCGGTCGGGTTGTTCGGCTTCAGGAACGGGTCGATCAGGATCCGCGTCTCGCCTTCCACCAACTCGACGGTCGAGTGGCCGATGTAGTTGATCTCCATCTGGTCAGTCCTCCTTTTCCGGTGCAGTGCCAACTTCTTCTGCGAGTCGCTCGGCGAGGGCCCAGCCGACCGCGACGCCGACCATCATCCCCATCCGCGCCTCCTCGGCGAGCAGCGTGTGGACCGCGGTCAGCCTCGCCTCCTCGTCGGGCGTCGTCGCCGCCCGCAGCACCTCGGCGTCGTGGGACTCCCCGAACCAGCCCCCGGCCCCGAGCGCCTCGGCGAGGATCCGCTGGAGCCTGGGCGCGGCGCGGGCGACCTGGCGCTCCGTCTCCCGGAACACCTCGGGGTCGCTGATCGCGTCGATCGCGGCGTCGATCTGCTCGTCGCTGTAGGGCGCCATCACGCCGGCTTGCGCCGCTCCCACATCTGGATCGCCCCGAAGTCCCGGTAGCCGAGCTTGTCGTAGACCGGCGACCCGAGCTTCGTCGCGACCAGGGTGGTGGTGAGCCGGCCGCGCTCCCCCGCGGCCGCGATCGCCCGCGCCATCACCCGGGTCGAGATCCCGCGCCCGCGCGCCTCGGGGAGGGTTGCAACCCAGGCGACCTCGGAGTCGTCGCCGTGGTCCCAGGCGACCGCGCAGGCGACGGTCTCGCCGGCGAGCGAGCCGAAGTGGGCATAGGTGTCCGGCACCTTCGCCTCGGCCACCGCGCCGAAGTCGCCGGGCGGCCAGCCGTAGGCGATCTCGTTCAGGCGGGCGACCTCCGCCATGTCGAGCTCGTCGCGGAACTCGATCGCCTCGTCCGGCTCCGGGGCGCGCAGCTTGGAGATCTCCGTCCCCATCGCCCGCGGCTCCGCATCGAGCACGTGGCCTGCCTCCGCGAGCCCGGCGGCGGTGCGCTCGTCCGTCTCCGGCACCCATACCGTCCAGGCGCGCACCCCCGCCTCTTCGTAGGCGGCGGCGATCCGGTCGAGCGATCCGAGCAGTCGCTCGCCGTTCCGGTAGAAGACGGAGTTGAACACCGAGCGCTCGGGTACGTCCGGGAAGATCGCGGCAAGGACGTCGCCCTCGGCCCAGACCGAGCCGCCCGATCCCTCCGCGATCGACCGCCAGAAGGGCGGCATCCCCGCGCGGATCAGCTCGAGCCAGTCCGCGCCGTCGCTCGGAATCCTCATGGCGGGTTTCTACCGCTTCCGGGCCAGCGTGATCCCGTCGGCGACGCCGAGGAGGGCGACGTCGACCCGCCCGTCGGTCGCGAGCAGATCGTTGAGCTCCGCGGTGACGCGCGCTGACTCGGAGTCGCCCGGCTCCAGCACGGTCCCGCCCCGGAGCGTGTTGTCGATCATGATCAGGCCGTTCCGGCGAGTCCTCGCGAGGACCTCCTCGAAGTAGTCGGCGTACTCGACCTTGTCCGCGTCGATGAAGGAGAAGTCGAACCGCTCCGCCCGCTCCATCGCCCGGAGCGTGTCGAGCGCGGGGCCGAGGCGGATCTCGACCCTGTCCTCGAGACCCGCGGCCCTCAGGTGCGCCCGGGCCCGGTCCGCGTAATCCTCGTCGAGCTCGCAGCAGAGCAGCCGCCCGTCCGACGGGAGCCCGCGCGCGATCGCGATCGCGCCGTAGCCGAGGAACGTCCCGACTTCGAGCGCCCGGCGGGCACCGGTGGCGGCGACGAGGACGGTGATGAACGCCGCCTGGTCGCCCGCGATCTGCATCGCGGCGAGCTCGCCCATCTCCTCCCCCGCGCGCTCGACGTTGGGGACGACCCCGTCGCGAAAGGAGCTGTGCTCGACCGCATAGCGGTGGAGCCCCGGGGTGATCGAGATGAACTTGTCGAAGGCCAACGGGCGCCCCGGAATCAGCCGGGTCGTCTCTCCCGGCGGGCGAAGGCGGCGACCGCGCCGCAGGCGGCACCGACGACCCCTCCACCGAGCCCGGCGAATACGTCCGCCCAGTCCTCGACCAGCGGGAGCAGAATCAGCACCGCGGCGGCGACCGCCGCGCCGATCACCTCGACTTCCTCGTCCGGGCGGCCACGGACCTCGGCCGCGCGCATCATCGCCCAGGCGGCGAGCAGTCCGAGGGCGACCCCGTTCCCGCCGGCGGCTAGGAGCACGTCGTCACCGCCGATCAGGCTGTCGGCGCCGCTCGCGGCGAGCATCCCGAGCGAGCCGCAGGCAAGCATCAGGATCAGGGTCGAGACGGTGCCGAGCCGCCGCTCGACCGCGATCCCGAAGATCGCGATCGCGACCGCACAGACGAACAGGTAGCTGACGCCGGGATAGACGAACGGCGCTGTCAGATAGCGCCACCACTCGCCGTCGACCGGGCCGACGATCGCGCCGAGATTCTCGACCGTGAGCGACGGGCTCGCGGTTCTGAGGAGAACCAGGATCGCCGGGGCCGCGATCGCGAGGAGCACGGCGTAGGGGCGCTCGCCGAGCCGCTCGATCCGCTTCGCCCGCGCGGCCCGCCTGCGCGCGCGGCGGGACTCGCGGGGGGCGATCTCGTCGCCGCGCAACTCGAGCTTCGGCGCCCGCTTCCGCAGCCGGGTCCCGCAGTACGGGCACTCGGTCACATAGGGGCTGACCTGCTCACCGCAGTTCCGGCAGACGACGTTGAGCTCAGTCGACACTCCGCGAGGATACCCCGGCCTGCTCGGCCCATCTATTCAGTTCGAGGAGAATCCGGGCGAGCTCCCGGCCGCGGCCGCTCAGCCGGTACCGACGCGAGCCGTCGCGCTCGAGGACGCCGGCCCTGGTGAGCTCCTCGAGCCGGGTCGATAGCACTGACGGGCTCGCCTCGGTGCGGCGGCGGATCTCGGTGAAGGGGAGAGCGCTCCGGCGGAGCTCCCAGACGATCCGCAGGCTCCACCGCCGACCGAGCAAATCGAGGGCGTGGTCAACAGCGCGTCTTGATCTCATTGCTTCGAAATTCGTACTCCACACGAGCAAAAACCGAGTAATCCAGTACGGAAATCATAGCAATAGGTCGGAAACCCGTTCGAGACCGGCATTTTTTGGCCCGCTCAGCCGGGCGCGGTCGCGTCGACGATCTCGCGCATCAGGCCGCCGATCTGGCCGCGGCTCTCGAGCCAATCGAGCTGCCGCCGAGCCCCGGTTCCGTGCTCGACCAGGTCGCAGAGTCCGTCCAGTTCCGCCTCGCAGCCGAGGTCCTGGGCGTGCTCGCGGAGGTCGTCGATCACTCCGAGGGCCATCTTCGCCGCCGGCACCTCGTGGCCGTGATCGAAGTCGATCAGATCGCCCTCGATCCCGATCAGCGCGGCGCGCACCTTGTTGTCGTCGATCAGCTCCCAGGGATGCTCCCGACTGGGGACGCCGGCGTCGTAGTCGGCAGCGAGCCGGTGGACGAGCGACTGGGTGAGCGCGGCGAAGCCGAGGGTGTGCTCGAGCCGGGTCTGCTGGTCGAACACCCGGACCTCGACCGTGCCGAAGTTCGGGTGCGGGCGGACGTCCCACCACAGGTATGTGTAGTCCGGGATCGCCCCGCCGCGCATCATCTGCTCGACCCGGTGGGAGTAGATCTCCCAGGTTCCGTAGTACGGCGGGATCCCCACCCTCGGGAAGGCGCGGAACACGGGCGTCCGCGACGACATCATCCCCGTCACCCTGCCCTCCCAGAGCGGCGAGTTGGAGGACATCCCGAGGAGGAGCGGCAGGTAGCCGCGCATTCCGTCGGCGACGTAGACCGCTTTCTCCGGATCGTCGATCCCGATGTGGACGTGGGTGCCGAAGATCAGCTCCTGCTCCGCGATCCAGCCGAGCTCCCTGGCGAGCTCCCGGTAGCGGTCACGGTCGACGATCAGCTGGTCCTCGTAGCGTGCGGACGGGTGCGTCCCGGCCGCTCCGATCGCCAACCCGATCCGCTCGGCGACCTGGCGGACCACCCGCCGGAGCTCCCCGAGCTCCTCGCCCGCCTGGGCGACCGTCCGGCAGGGCTCGGTCGCGATCTCGAGAACCGACTGCATCAGCTCCGGCTTCACCTTGCCGGGGAGCTCGCCCTCGAGCGCGTCGAGGATCTGCTCGATGCCCTGCGCCAGGTCGAGGGATCCGCCGTCGCAGATCATCAGCTCCTCCTCGATCCCGAGCGTGAACGGAGTTCCGTTGAAGCTGTGCTCCAGCACGGGCGGCACGATGACAGGAACGGGGGATGACGTAGGCACCGATATCGGTGTTCAGCGCGGATGCAGCACCCTCGAAAGATCGGGCATACTGGCGAGGGAGGCGGAAACCCTAGGAGGTATTCGAAAGATGGAAGTGAAGTCGATCACCGAGCAGAAGTCACTGCTCGCAACCCTTTCGCCCGGCAAGCGCGCGCGGCTGCGCCGGCTGCTCTTCGACTACGGCCCCGGCCAGGGAACACTGATGCTCCTCCCGATCGACCAGGGAATCGAGCACGGGCCACGCGACTTCTTCCCGAACCCGGCCTCCAAGGATCCCGAGTACCAGTTCAGCCTCGCAGCCGAGGCGGGCTACTCCGCGATCGCCTGCCAGATCGGCCTCGCGAGCCGCTATTACCCCGACTACGCGGGGCAGGTGCCGCTGATCCTCAAGGTGAACGGCAAGACGGATATCCCGTCATCGGACGACGCCTTCTCCACCACCAACGCCTCGGTCGAGGACGCCGTCCGCCTCGGCGCCGACGCGGTCGGCTACACGATGTACGTCGGCTCCCCGCGCCAGGACCAGGACCTGCATCAGCTGAAGGGCGTGCGCGAGGACTGCGAGCGCTACGGGATGCCGCTGATCGTCTGGTCGTACCCGCGCGGCGCCGCGATCGAGGCGAAGGGCGGCCGCGACTCCTTCTACGCGATCGACTACGCCGCCCGGATGGCGATG
The DNA here is from genome assembly GCA_036377415.1 of Solirubrobacterales bacterium. GTDB lineage: Bacteria > Actinomycetota > Thermoleophilia > Solirubrobacterales > 70-9 > DASUPK01. Next base: position 2,298 of record DASUYK010000119.1, on the reverse strand, counting down.
GAGATGGGAGCCGACGTCGTCAAGCTCAACTTCCCGAAGCTCAATCCGGAGAAGGACAAGGACGCGCCGGCCCCCTACAACGAGATGGACGTGGGCCCCGAGGAGGCGGTCCGCCAGATCGTCGAGTCCGCCGGGCGCTCCCTGGTCGTCCTCTCCGGCGGCTCGAAGACCGACGACGAGACGTTGCTCTCCCACGTCCGCACGATCGCGGGGGCGGGCGGCTCGGGAGTGATCTTCGGGCGCAACGTCTGGCAGCGCGAGAAGAGCGAGGCGCTCGAGATCATCGGCCAGATAAAGGAGACGCTGCTCCACAACGTGCGACGGATCCCGTAGCGCCTGGTCGCTCCGGGGCCCGGCCGAGACGCCACAGGTCTGACGGCGCATTTGGCGCCTTCTTCCGCAGCGCTAACTGCCGGATAGATCCTCCAGCGCAAGGCTCAGAGAGAGGTGAGACCCCACCGCCGCGGCGCTCTCCGTGGCCCCCTGTTCCTTTGCCTGATCCTGATCGCCCTCGCTCTCTCGCGGTGCGGATCGGACGGCGACGACCGCGGCTCCGCGGAGCCGCGGGGCCCGGTGAGCGCGCTGGTCACCGACGTCGTCGACGGCGACACGATCGAGGTGGAGCTCCCGGACGGGAGCGAGGAGGACGTCCGCTACATCGGGATCGACACGCCCGAGACGGTGAAGCCGGGTGAGCCGGTCGAGTGCGGCGGACCGCGCGCCCACGACGTGAACGAGCGCCTGGTCGCGGGCAGGCGGGTGACGCTTCGCTTCGACGCGGAGCGCCGCGACCAATACGACCGTCTGCTCGCCTACGTCTACCTGCCGGCGGCCGAGACCGGCGGGCGGCCGATGTTCGTGAATGCGGAGCTCCTGCGGAGGGGGCTCGCGAGGACGCTGACGATCGCGCCGAACGACTCCTTTGCCGATCGCTTCGCCCGGATCGCCGCCCGGGCGGGCGCCAGGGGACGCGGGTTATGGGGGCGGTGCCCCCTATAGTCGATCGCGCCCCCGCGGCGCGCCATGGCCGCGCTTGTGCGGCTTGGCTCTTGCAAGATCCTTTGCTACCGTCACGCCGCCCCGGGGGGCTATTGCGATGGCTCAGATGCGGATGCGACAGAGCATGGCTCAGATCGAGCTGGCGTTCGAGCAGGAGATGGCGCTCGAGCGTCGCCGGCGTGAGCAGCTTCGGAAGCGGGCGGTCCACCGCTCGCGCGCGCGGCGCATCTCGCGCAACGAGTCGCGGGGCAAGGTCAGGTTCAGCGTCCTGCTCGTCTGTCTGACGATCACGGTCGTCACCGTAGTCGTCGCGATGTTCGAGACGCTCGCCTGGCTGATGGGTTAGCACACCCGATATTCCGCATGGACGCCTGCCTGGCGCATCGACTATGGTCGAAGACGGCATGGAAGCCCACACCCCGAAGGTGAAGCAGGCCTACATCGCAGGAGCTGGCGTGAGCGGAGGGCTGCTTGCCGGCGCCGCGATCGTCTTCATCTCCCTCGTTGGTCTGGTCTCCTCCACCGTGTGGCCTGAATCGGATCACAGGTTAAGCCCGATGAACGCCGTGCTCGACCCAGTCCGAGGTCCCGAGTCGCGAGAGATTCCGGCGGCGGCCCCACCCGCCCCCGCCCCGGCCCCGGCCCCGGCGGCATCGGTCTCGCCTCCGGCGGCACCTGCCTCGGCGGCCGGCCCCAAGACCAACGCCCGGAAGAGCGCCGACAAGCGCGGCGGCGCCCGAAAGAGCGGTAGCACGGGAGGGGACACCAAGGTCACCACTGCCCCACCCGCGACCGTCGCCCCCGTCCGCTCGACCCCGGACAGCTCGAACCCCGGCCGATCCGGCGAGACAGGCAGCTCTGGCGGGACAGCCCGGTCAGGAAACGACTCGGGCTCGGGCGGATCGGTGAAGAGCGCAACGGGCAAGTCCTCGGTCACCAAGCAGGGGAAGGGGAGGCGCTCGGCCGGCGGACGGGGACGGGGCTCGCACGGACACGGTCAGGCGAGGGGCCTGGATAAGCACGGGTCCTAGCCGCTGATCAGGACCGCTGCGAGAGCTGCTCCAAAGCGTCGGCAACGGCCGGCGAGCTCACTAAGGGTTGATCGGGGTCAGATGCGCGTGCATGACCCGCATCAGCCCTCTAGAGTGCGCCGCCCACTGGCCCGAAAGTCCCTGCGCCCGCAGCTCAACCAGATCCGCGCCTGGGTCCGCCAGGGACGGACCGACGCTTGGATCGCCCATCAGTTGGGCGTCCCCGCATCGGAGCTTCGAGACTTCCGGCAGCGGCACGGGCTGACCG
>DASUYK010000118.1:0-2300 GCA_036377415.1 Solirubrobacterales bacterium | reverse complement strand
GGGCGCTGATCCGTAGCATGCTGCCTCCCATATCGCCCGCACCTGACATCGTCTCCGTTGCCCACTCGTCAATCGGCTTCCGACCAAGAAAGGCGGCACCCCAGAAGCTCATGGCGGCCGGCGACCCCCGACAACGGATGTGAGCATTTGGACACCCGGCATGACGAACGCGGGGGTATGAGCGACTGGGGTCAAACGACGGTCTGCCCGAGAAAGCCACTCGAGTCAGATGCGGGTCGGCTGGCGCAGATCGGATCGTGGGCTTGATGGAACCGCTTCATCGGTCGCTACAACGACGGTCTTGTTCCAGGCCCCATCCCACACCGCTCCGAGGCGGGTGGCCTGACGGTCGCTCACTTGGTAAGTCCAGCCGGCGGAGATGGCAGACAGGATCAACGTCATCGGGTTGGGGCACCTCCTGGCGTGGCTCAGCCGGCTCCTGGTTTTGGGGCGGATTTGGGGTCTTGCCCAGGCTCGAGACTCTGAATGGCGACTTCGTTGCAGGTAGACCTAGCTCCGGGGGTGGGACTCGAACCCACAACCTACGGATTAACAGTCCGCCGCTCTGCCGATTGAGCTACCCCGGAAGGGTGGGCACCGATGCTACCCGACCCACACGCGCGTTCACGTCTACGATTCGCCTAGATGGGTCCCGACAGCGTTCGCCCTCGCTGGGGAGCCGGCGAGACCGCCTTCGCCGCTTGGCTCTCGCTCGAGAGCCCGGCCGCCGCAGCCGCCGTCGCCTCGGCCGGCTTCGACGCCGTCGTCGTCGACCTCCAGCACGGTCATGCCACGCTCGCGGACCTCCCCGGACTCTCGGCCGCGCTCGAGAGCTCCCCTGCTGTTCCCTTCGTCCGCACCGCGTGGAACGACCCGGCAGACCTGATGCGCTCCCTCGACCTCGGGTTCCGCGGCGCGATCTGCCCGATGGTCGGGTCGCGGGCCGAAGCCGAGGCGTTCGTGGGCGCGTGCCGCTACCCGCCGGTCGGGACCCGCAGCTACGGACCGATCCAGAGCGCGTTCGGCCGGGGCCGCGACCACACGAGAACCGCCGAGGAGGTGATCCTCCTCTTCGCGATGATCGAGACGGCCGAGGGCCTCGCGAACCTCGACGAGATCGCGTCGACGCCCGGCCTCGACGGCCTCTTCGTCGGGCCGGCCGACCTCGGTCTCGGGTTGGGTCTCGACACCTTCGCCGACCTGACCGACCCCCCGTTGCTCGCCGCGCTGGACTCCGTGATCGCCGTCGCTCTCGACCACGACCTCGTCCCTGGGATCCACGCGCCGTCGCCACCCGACGCCGCCGCGATGGCGCGCCGCGGGTTCCGGTTCGTGTCCTGCGCGGTCGACGAGGAGCTCCTCCGCTACGCGGCAGACGTGGCTCTCCGGGACACGAGAGGCGCCGAGACCCGCGGCGCCCAGCGGACGCGCAGTCCGAGCGACACCGGGTAGGGTGTCGCTCATGAAGATCAGATCCCTGTTCCTACTCATCGCCGGCGTCATGATCGGCCTCAAGGTGGCCGCCAAGCTCCGGGAGGATGACCCCGAGGTCCTCCATGGCCCACAGCGCCGGAGGAGCGAGCAGCGTCCGGCTCTGCGGCTCGTCTCGACCCAGGTCCAGCGGCTCACCGACGCAGCCACGGGCAAGAGCCTCGATGCGATCCGGCGGCTCCGCGGCGAGATCCGCGAGCGCCTCGGCGAGGACGACGCCGCCGCCTGGAACTGACTCAGGCATCCGACGGCACCCTGTAGGTCGCACCCAACCCCCCAGAGGGCTGACTCCAGCGGCGTGATCCTCGCCGCCGATGCCTTCGATGAGCGCCGAGCATCTCCTCGAACACGTGGAATCCGGCACTCGGCTCGCGCACGGATCTGCGCGAGCCTGACGAGGGGAAGGGTGTGAGGTGGATGGGCTACATCACAGGGGTGATGCAACGGCTCCGCTCCGAGGAAGGCGCGACCGCGATCGAGTACGCGCTGATGGTCGCACTGATCGCGGTGGTGATCATCCTGGCGGTCACGTTCCTGGGGATCGCGACGAGCGAGAAGTTCCAGCAGGTCGGCGACGCCGTCGCAGCGACCTGAATCGGGATCAGGATCGAGAGGGGATCTCGACCTCGCTGAGGTCAGCCTCGCGCGACGAGGCGCCGACCGAGCGCGTCGCTGAACGCCTTCGCGTCGTTCCGCTTCTCGAGCTCGAAGCTGAGAGGGAACCCGTCGGCGTCGATGATCTCGAACCGTCGCCCGGAGGCGAGGCCGAACGATCTCCGGGCGCTCGACTCGACGCGCACCTCATCGAG
>DASUYK010000117.1:0-4673 GCA_036377415.1 Solirubrobacterales bacterium | reverse complement strand
TGTCGATCCCGAGCAGGTCGAGCACGAAGTCCTTGGGCAGGGCGAGGATTTCCTCGCGGGTCATGCCCTCGAGCTCGTCGGTGAGGAGGGACGTGGCGGCGGTCGAGATCGCGCAGCCCTGCCCCTCGAAGGCCACCTCCGCGACCCTGCCCTCGTCGTCGAGCTTCAGGAAGACATGCTGCTCATCGCCGCAGAACGGGTTCGAATCCTCGAACTCGAGATCGAAGTTTTCGAGCCGGCCGAAGTGGTGAGGGCGCTTGTAGTGCTCGAGGATCTGGTCGCGGTAGAGCTCGTCCATTCCGGTCAACGTTATCCAGCCGTTAGCTAGAGCTCGAATACCCGCCGCGCATCGAGCAGCCCCTCGACGAGGCGGTCGACCTCGTCGCGGGTGTTGTAGACGGCGAGGCTCGCCCGGGTCGTCGCCGGGACGCCGAGTCGCTCCATCAGGACCTGTGCGCAGTGGTGTCCCGCCCGCACCGCCACCCCATGGCGGTCGAGGATCTCCGAGACGTCGTGGGCGTGCACCCCCTCGAGAGCGAAGGAGACGATGCCGCCGCGATCCTCGCCGGCCGGCGGCCCGAATACCGTCAGCCCCGGGACCTCGGCGATCCGCTCGAGCGCATAGGACGTGAGCTCCACCTCGGTTGCGTGCACCCCCGGAAGGCCGAGGTCCTCGAGCCAGTGGACGGCCGCCCCGAAGCCGATCGCCTCCGCGATCGGCGGTGTCCCGCCCTCGAACTTCGCGGGGAGGTCGGCCCAGGTGATCAGCTCCTTGGTCACCTTCCGGATCATCGACCCGCCGCCGATGAACGGCGGCATCCCCTCGAGCAGCTCACGGCGGCCGAACAGAGCACCGACGCCGGTGGGGCCGTACATCTTGTGCGCGGTGAGCGCGTAGAAGTCGGCACCGAGAGCGGGCATGTCGAGGTCCAGCTTCGGCCCCGCCTGAGCGCCGTCCACCACCAGCAGCGCTCCGGCGTCGTGAGCCAGGCGGGCGATCTCGGCGACCGGGTTGATTGTGCCGAGCACGTTGGAGACGTGGGCGACGCTGACCAGCTTCGGGCCACGCTCCAGCAGCGCCGCGAGCGCCTCCAGGTCCAGCCGGCCCTCCTCGGTCAGCGGCGTCCAGTCGAGATGGGCGCCGCGCTCCTGCGCCACCTGGTACCAGGGCACGACGTTCGAGTGGTGCTCCATCTCGGTGATCACGATCCGGTCGCCCTCGCCGAGGTTCGCTCGCCCCCATGCATACGCGACCAGGTTGAGCGCCTCGGTCGCGTTGCGGGTGAAGATCACCTCGCGCCGATCGGCGCCCAGATGCGATGCCACTGTCTCGCGCGCTCCCTCGTAAAGCGCCGTCGCCTCCTCCGAGAGGGTGTGGACCCCGCGGTGGACGTTCGCGTTCTGCTCGCGCCAGTAGCGATCGAGGGTCTCGATCACCGCGAGCGGCTTCTGCGAGGTCGCTCCGTTGTCGAGATACGCGAGGGGCCTTCCGTGAACCTCGCGGGCGAGGATCGGGAACTCCGCGCGGAGCTCCTCGAGCGAGCGGGGGAGGGCTGGGCTTGTCGTGGCCGTCGGCTCCATGCTCGTCGGCCCGGCCGCTACGCGACCGCTCCCGCCTCCACCTCCTCCTTGATCCAGCCGTAGCCCTTCTCCTCGAGCTGCTCGACCAGCTCGGGCCCGCCCTCCTTGACGATCCGGCCGTCGTAGAGGACGTGCACGGCGTCCGGCTTGATCAGATGGAGGATCCGCTGATAGTGGGTGATGATCAGGACCCCCATGCCGGGGCCGGCGAACCTGTTCACGCCCTCGGCGACGACCCGCAGAGCGTCGATGTCCAGGCCCGAGTCGGTCTCGTCGAGGACCGCGAGGTCCGGCCGCAGCATCGCGAGCTGGAGGATCTCCATCCGCTTCTTCTCGCCCCCCGAGAAGCCGTCGTTTACGTACCGCGATGAGAACTCCTTCGGGATGTTGGTAAGCGCCATCGCCTCTTCGGTCTCCTTCCGGAAGTCCTTCAGCTTCACCGGCTCCTCCCCCGCGGCCTCGCGGTGGGCGTTGATCGCCATCCGCATGTACTTGGCAACCGTCACGCCCGGGATTGCGACGGGGTACTGGAACGCCATGAACAGCCCCATCCGGGAGCGCTCGTCGGGGTCGGCCTCGGTGATGTCCTCGCCCTTGAAGGTGATCGTCCCCTCAGTCACTTCGAGGCTCGGATGACCCATGATCGCGTTCGCGAGGGTCGACTTGCCGGAACCGTTCGGGCCCATCAGGGCGTGGATCGAGCCTTTCTCGACGTCCAGGCTGACGCCCTTGAGGATCTCCTTGCCCTCGGCGGTCACGTGCAAGTTGCGGATCTCGAGTTCTGCCAATTGGACTCCTAAGTTTGGTTGTGGGTGCGCGGGCTACGCTGCGGTCGCCGCGGCCTGCCCGGGAGCGGGCGCATGCTGATCGGAGAACTCGACCAGCTCCGCGAGGGTCGTGCCGGAGAGAGCCTTCGTGACTCCGCCCTGCACCCGCGTCCAGAGAAGCTTCGTCGCGCAGGCATGGTCCCCGTCGCTCTCGTGAGAGCACGAGACCTTCCCCTCGGGGTCGGGGTGAAAGCACTCCATCGGCGCGATCGTCCCCTCGAGTGCCTGCACCACGTCCAGCATCTGGATCTCGTCAGCCGGCCGTCCGAGCCGATAGCCGCCGTGCGCGCCTCGCTGGCTGTCGACAAGCCCGGCCCGCCGGAGCTTCGCAACGAGGTGCTCGAGGTAGGAGAGCGGGAGCCGCTCCGACTCGGCGACCGCGCTCAATGCCACCGGCGTGCCGCCCTCCTGACGGCCGAGCTCGACCATCAGGCGAACTCCGTATTCCGCTCGGGTTGAGAACAGCATCGCCAGGAAATCCTAGCGGAATGGTCGGTTATGCCGTAAGCACCGGCTCGCGGCCGCGCGCGACCACTCCCCGCAGCGCGTCCCGGAACTCCGCGTAGCTGCGGCCGCCGATCGCCGTCGCGTGGCGCGCCTCGATCTCGGCGACGATCTCGTCGCCGCGCTGGAGCATCCCGAGGCCTCGCCTGGTCGGGACGATCAGCTTCGCGCGGCGGTCGCCGGGGTCCGGCAGCCGCTCGACGTACCCGAGCTCCTCGAGCTCGTCGATCAGCCGCCCGACGACCTGCTTGTGGGAGCCCGAGAGCCGGGCGAGCTGCGTCGCCCGCACCCCGTCCTCATCGAGATACGCGAGTACCGCCGCCTGCCGCGCGTGCAGGTCGCCGTAGCCCTCGGCCGCAAGGCGGGAGAAGAACTCGCGCTGCATCGAGGCCGCGAGCTGGAGAGCGAGTACGCCCAGGTCCGGGTTCAGCTCCTGTCGCTCACGACGGCGTCTCGTGGTGGTCACGATCAAAGAAAGTACCAGACCGTGATGGTCCCGATAAGGAATAAAGTCTTAGGGTCCGATTAGACCTCTGCGTATACTCGCTGCACGAACTTCGGAGCATCCCTCAAAGGAGACGGATCCAGATGACCACCACGAAGCGTTCCAACTTCGGCGCCGCGATCAGGACGACGATCCTGCTCGCCAGCCTCACCGGACTGCTCGTCGTCATCGGCGCGCTGATCGGTGGGCCGGAGATGGCGGCCGTGTTCCTCGGCTTCGCCCTGTTGTTCAACCTGGCGATGTACTGGTTCAGCGACAAGCTCGCCCTGAAGATGGCGCGCGCGAAGCCGGTCTCGGAGGAGGAGGCACCGCGGCTCTACCAGATGATGCGCGACCTGACCACCCGGGCCGGCCTTCCGATGCCGAAGCTCTACGTGATTCCGCAGGAGCAGCCCAACGCCTTCGCGACCGGCCGCAACCCCAAGCACTCCGCCGTCGCCGTCACCCAGGGCATCCTCAAGCTGCTCTCCGAGGACGAGCTGCGCGGCGTCCTCGCCCACGAGCTGGGTCACGTCCGCAACCGCGACATCCTGATCCAGACGGTCGCATCCGCGATCGGCGGCGCGATCACTTACATCGCCTACATGCTGTTCTGGGTCGGCGGGGATGACGAGTCACCGCTTGGGGCGGTCGCCGCAATCGCGATGGTGCTGCTGGCGCCGATCGCTGCGACGATCATCCAGCTCGCGATCTCGCGTCAGCGCGAGTACTCGGCCGACGCCACCGGGGCGGAGATCTGCGGCAATCCCGAGTCGCTCGCCTCGGCGCTGCTGCGGCTGGAGCAGGGCGCGCAGGCGATCCCGATGCAGGTCAACCAGGCCGCGGAGCCGCTTTACATCGTCAAGCCGTTCAGCGGCGGCGGCATGGCCTCGCTCTTCTCGACGCATCCGCCGATCGAGGAGCGGGTCCGCCGCCTGCGCCAAATGCGGCCGACGATCGCGTAACGCGAGGGTACCCGTAAGGGCAACCCGTCTTGGGATGGCATATCGGATTCTGAGTTCGAGGGACGCCTTCTGGCGTCCCTCGAACCAGATGAAAGTGGAGAACACCGATCTCGCCAAGCAACTCGAGGCGGAGACGTTCGGCGCCCGCCTCTGGTGCCTCCGCCCCGGCCAGGCCTCGACCCGGCACCGCCACGAGCACCAGCACGAGCTCTACCTTCTGCTCGAGGGGACCGGGCGGATCAGCGTGGACGACGAGACCTTCACGCTCGAGCCTCACTCCGCTCTCGTGGTCGAGCCCGAGCACGTTCGGCA
>DASUYK010000116.1:0-7312 GCA_036377415.1 Solirubrobacterales bacterium | reverse complement strand
TCGCGAACCGGCCCCCCGATCAACGGCGCGATCACGTCCCGGTTCCAATCAGAGCAGGAATCGCACTGGATGTCGTTGAAGACTTGGACTGTCACTGCCGCCCCCGGCGAGCCGAGCCGGGTGTCGTCCTGCTGGATCCCGCCCAGCATGCTCTGGACCGACTGCGCGCCGGTGATCTCGATCTGTCCCGAGTCGCCGGTGCCCACGGAGATGCTGACGATCGCGAACCCGAGGATCCCCAGGCAGAGTCCCAGGCCAATCAGCCCCACGACTCGGGGGCGCCTGCGCGGCGGCGCTTCGCTCACCCCGTGACGGCCTTGTAGTAGCGGACCGCGAGGCCCGTCAGTAGCGTCCGGAAGCCCTCGTCTATCGGGGTCTCCGTCTCGGCGGCCCAACTCTCGAGCCCCCGGGACTCGATCGCCTCGCTGCGCTCGACGACCTCATCGACCAGGTCCGGGTGCTGGTCGCAGAAGAACGCTCCGATCGAGTACAGGTCGGTCTCCATGAGCGACTGGATGAACGGATCGGTTCCTGGCTGGGCCGATGCCTCGCCCGGGTTCATGGGCGAATCGTAGTTGGGCCTCGGTCTCGCGAACCAACCCGGCCGCCCGCGGGTAGGGTCACCCCGTGGCAAGCCGGGACGAGATCATCGCCTTCTGCGACGAGCTCCTCGATGTCGACTCGTTCCAGGACTACGGGCCGAACGGGCTCCAGGTCCCCGGTGCGGCCGAGGTGAGGAGAATCGCGAGCGGCGTGACGGCGAACCTCGAGCTGCTCGAGGCCGCGGTCTCCTCCGGCGCCGAACTGGTTCTCACGCACCACGGCCTCCTCTGGGGGTCCGAGGTGACGCCTCTCTCGGTGCCGATGGCGAGCCGGCTCCGGGCGCTGCTCAGCGCCGATGCCTCGCTCGCCGCCTATCACCTGCCGCTCGACGCTCATCCGGAGATCGGCAACAACGCCCTGCTTCGGAACGCGCTGGGCCTCGAGCCGGATGACAGGCCCTTCGGCGAGGCGAAGGGATCCCACATCGGTCTGATCGGCCGGGCGCCCGAGCCGATCTCGATCGCGGAGCTGACGGGGCGGCTAGCCGAGGCGGTCGGGCGTGAGCCGCTGGTCTTCGACTCCGGACCGCAGCGTATCTCGAGCGTCGGAATCGTCACCGGGGGTGGCGGGTTCGCGATCCACGAGGCCGGGGCTCTCGGGATCGACGCGCTCATCACCGGCGAGCCCAGCGAGCCGGTGATGGGAGAGGCCCGCGAGTACGGCGTGCACTTCCTCGCCGGCGGCCACTACGCAACCGAGACGAGCGGAATACGGCGCCTCGGTGAGCTGGTCGCGGAGCGCTTCGGCGTTGAGCACTCGTTCATCGACGTGCCGAACCCGATCTAAAACCCCGCTATTTGGAGGAAAATAGTTGACACGTCGGGCCCAGCCGGTATACCTCGTGGTCCGGCGATTCGAGGAGAGGAGTGGCTACATGCCCGTTCACCTGACGCCCACGGAGCTCGCGGACGAGATGAACATGAAGCGTCGCGATGTGCTGTCTGCATGCATCGAGATGAATGTTCCCGTCCTCAAGGGTCGAATCGACAAGACCCTCTTCGAGTCCTCTCTGAAGGCGTTTCAGGCACGGAACAAGCAGGCGACCGCCTAGTGCGAGCGGCCGCCTTTGGCGGCCGAGACGCGAGGAGGCGCGTAAGCGCAACCCGATTGGCGTTGAGGGTTGGCTGACCGGCCGGCCTCCTAATACATAAACTCCATCGCAGGGCCGCGATCGGCGGCAATCACAAAACGGGTTGCGCCCGCTTCATGTGACGGGTGGCTCCTGCGGAGCCCTGACATGAACGGCGCACCCCCGCATCAACGGACCAGGAGAGATGGAGACAGTCACCGCCCCAGCGGCCGGCAGCGCCGCGGAGTCAAGCACCCACAGCAAGACCATCGCCGACCTGATGCCGCTGGCCGCAGAGCGCCACGGCGACCTGCGGGCGGTGACATACAAGGACGGATCCGGTCAGTGGATCTCGAAGACCTTCCGCGAGGTGGGCGAGATCACCAAGCAGCTCGCCCTCGGGTTGATCGAGCTCGGGGTCGAGAAGGGGGACAAGGTCTCGATCCTCGCCAACACGCGCCCGGAGTGGACCTACTTCGACTTCGCCGCGCTCAGCGCCGGCGCGACGGTCGTCCCGATCTACCAGACCAACTCACCCGACGAGTGCCAGTACGTGCTCGAGAACTCCGACGCGAAGATGGTGATCGTCGAGAACGACGAGCAGCTCGCCAAGATCGACGAGATCAGGGACCGCGTCCCCAAGCTCGAGCACGTGATCCGGATGGAGGGGACCGGGGGCGGCGCGCTCCCGATGGAAGAGCTGATCCAGCTCGGATCGACCCGTTCCGACTCCGATTGGGAGCAGCGCTGGAGCTCGGTGACGCCGGAGGACATCTGCACCTTCATCTACACGTCGGGCACCACCGGGCCGCCGAAGGGCTGCGTGATCTCCCACGGCAACTATCGCTCGATGGTGAGCATGGCGCTCGAGGAAAGCGTCCTCGAGCGGGAAGCCACCACCTACCTCTTCCTGCCGCTCGCACACTCCTTCGCGCTGCTGATCCAGCTTCTCAGCTTCGACCTCGGCGGCAACATCGCCTACTGGGAGCGCGACCCCCTGAAGATCATCCCGAACCTCGCCGAGGTGAAGCCGGAGTACTTCCCGTCCGTGCCGAGGATCTTCGAGAAGATCTACACGGCGGCGACCGGCGATATCGAGAAGACCGGCGGGATCAAGAAGGTCATCTTCAACTGGGCGATCGGGGTCGGCAGGAAGGTCCGCGAGCGCGAGCGCGCCGGTCAGCCGATCGGCTCCCTCTTGCGGAAGCAGTACGAATTCGCCGACAAGCAGGTGCTCTCGAAGATCCGGGGTCTGTTCGGCGGCCGGATCAAGAATTGCGTCACGGGCGCCGCGCCGATCAACCCGGAAATCCTCCGGTTCTTCGATGCCACGGGGGTCCTGATCCTCGAGGGCTGGGGGATGACGGAGACGTCGACGGCCGCGACGATCGCCCGACCGGACACGTTCAAGTTCGGAACGGTCGGCAAGGCGTTCACTGAGAACGAGATCAAGATCGCCGAGGACGGCGAGATCCTCGTCCGCGGCCCGAACATCTTCCAGGGTTACTACAAGAACGAGGAGGCGACCCGGGAGACGCTCGAGGACGGGTGGCTGCACACCGGCGACATCGGCGAGCTCGACGACGAGGGCTACCTCTCGATCACGGGCCGGAAGAAGGACATCATCATCACCGCCGGGGGCAAGAACATCACCCCCGCGAACCTGGAGTCCGAGATCAAGCAGAGCCAGTGGATCTCGCAATGCGTCGTGATCGGCGACCGCCGGCCGTATCTGATCGCGCTGATCACGCTCGACATGGAGGAGTGCGCGAAGCTCGCCCTGGAGAAGGGATGGCCGTCGGATCCCGCCGAGCTCGCCCGCCACGAGGGGATCAGGGCGCTGATCCAGGAGCACATCGACAAGATCAACGAGAATTTCGCGCGCGTGGAGCAGGTGAAGAAGTTCGAGATCCTCCCGCACGACCTCACCCAGGAGACGGGCGAGCTCACGCCGACGCTGAAGGTGAAGCGCAACGTGGTCGCCGAGAAGTACGAGAAGGACGTCGACGCGCTCTACGCCTAGGTTCCTGGTCGCGCCCGACTCCTTCAAGGGGACGCTGAGCGCTCGCGAGGTCGCGGATGCGATCGGCCGCGGGGTCGAGCGAGCCCGAGCCCGGGTCGATCTCTGTCCCGCCGCCGACGGCGGCGAGGGGACCATGGACGTCCTGATCGACGCGCTCGGCGGCGAGCGGCACAGCGCCCCCGCCCACGACCCGCTCGGTCGGCGGACCGAGGCACCCTACGGCCTGCTGCGCGAAGGGACGACCGGAGTGGTCGAGGTGGCCGCGGCCTCCGGCCTCACCCTGGTCGGCCGCGCGGAGCGAGATCCGGAGGCGGCGAGCAGCGCCGGGACCGGCGAGCTGATCGCGGCCGCGATCGAGGCGGGCGCGAGTCGCGTGCTCGTGGCCGCCGGGGGCAGCGCCACCACCGATGGCGGCGACGGGGCGATCAAGGCGCTCGAGGCTGCCGGGGGGCTGCGCGGCGCGAAACTCGAGGTTCTCTGCGACACGACGGTGGCGTTCGAGCACGCCGCCGAGGTCTTCGCCCCGCAGAAGGGCGCCGGGCCGAAGCAGGTCGAGCGGCTCACCTCCCGCCTGGTCGCTCTCGCGGGCGCGCTACCCCGCGACCCGCGCGGGAGGACGATGACGGGCGCGGCCGGCGGGCTCTCGGGCGGGCTCTGGGCCGCCTTCGGCGCGCACCTGATTCCAGGGGCCGCCACCGTTCTCGGGATGCTCGGCTTCGACCGGCGCCTGGAGGACGCCGACGCGGTGATCACGGGCGAGGGCCGCTTCGACCGGCAGAGCCTCGAGGGGAAGCTCACGGGCGAGCTCGCCCGGCGCTGTCGCGCCGCGGGGGTCCCCCTGCACGTGATCGCCGGGGAGGTCGCGGTCACCGTCGGACCGGAGCGGGGGATCACGTCATGCGCGGAGGCGGGAGAACCGGGTGAGGTAGCCGCGGCGGCCGAGGCGATCGCGCTCGGCCCCCCGGGCGAGTAGGCCGCTCTACTTGGACTCGGCGGTCTCTTCGCTCTCGCCCGACTGACGCAGCAGGGCGCCCGTGGTCTGCTCGAGCACGCGGCGCCAGGCCGAGATGCCCTTCTCCTCCTCCTCCACCGTGTCGAGGACGCGGCGGACCCGGCGGGCGGAGATCTCGATCCCGTGGCGGGCGGCGATCTCCTTGTAGCGGGCGTAGTCGCGCGCCAGGCTCACCGTCACGGACTCGAACCCGTGCTTGGCGATCTGGAGGCGGGATGAGTAGTCGAGGATCGAGGTCCCGAACATCAACTCGTCGTTGAACTCCGGCTCGATCAGGATGATGTCGACGTCGGGGAAGCGCTCGTTCCACGACTGCACCGCGAGGTGAAGGCGGGCGTGTGCGAGCAGCCGAAACGCCTGGTTGCCGATTGCGGGCATGCCCATGTCGGCCACCCGGCGGACCTTCGAGCCGAAGATGGTCGGGATCCGCGTCTCGAAATCGTTCACGAAGGGGACGAGCGGGTTGACGACGACGATGAACTTGGCGCCCGCCTCGACCGCGACGTCGACGTTCGTGGTCGAGATGATTCCCCCGTCGACCAGCTGCCGCCCGCGCAGCTCGTACGGCTCGTAGACGATCGGAAGGGCCCCGGAGGCGGCGACCGCGCGGGAGATCGGGACGTTGTCCCACTCGCCCTCGCCGAAGACGATCCGCTCGCACGTGTCGAGGTCGGTGGCAACGATCCGAAGCTCAGCTTCGAGGTCGCGGAAGTCGTTGGTCCTGTCGGGATCGGAGAGCACGTTGCGGACGTAGCGCTCGATTCCGCGGTTGTGGTAGATCCCAGTGGGCAGCCCCTCGGCGAGCCCGGTGACGACGTCGACCATCGAGATCTCGCCGACGTTTCCGATGAGGTGGCGGACGGTTCCCGCGATCCGGAGCGGCAGGAACGCCAGGCGGCTGGCAAACCCCTTGTAGTTCGGCTTGAGCATCGTCCGAAGGGTGGGGTTCTCGATCGGGGAGGGGAGCGCCTTGTCGAGCACCCGGAACATCTCCTCCGGCGTGACGCCGTTGGCGATCATGCTTCCGACGAACGCCCCAGCGCTCGTTCCGACGTAGATGTCGAACTCGTTGACCGTCCGGTTGACCGCGAGTAGGTCGAACGCGCGGAGCGCCCCCATCTCGTAGACGCCGCCGGTGAACCCGCCTCCGCCGAGCACGAGGGCTGTTTTGTCGCCCCGCCGACGCCGGCGAACCCCCCTGGCGGAGCGCGGCTTTCCGTCGGGGTCGAACTGCACGACCTTCCCCATGGCAAGCGCGATTATCGCAGGGCGTGGGCTGGATGACCGGCAAGCTCCGACCGGATGGCCAACCCACGCCGCTACCTTGCTCCAAACCGGTTGTTGAGGAGGAGCAACCCGTTTGATCATGAGCATGTCCAGGCATAGAGGGGCGATCACGGCACTCGTGGGCGCGGTGGCGCTGGCGCTCCCGAGCGCGGGGAGCGCGGCCGCGACCGATCGCGCCTACCGGACGCCGGTTGCCCACGGGACGGCCGCCGCGAGGACCGCCGTCGCCGCTCCCAAGCTGGGCGCGGGACTGCGCAAGCTGTTCAGGCGGGTGGGCAAGAGCGGGGCGTTCGTGATGGATGCGAGCAGTGGGCAGGTGCTGTTCTCGCGAAAGGGTGGGCGTCCGCGGATCCTCGCCTCCAACACGAAGATCTTCACGACCGCCGCGGCGCTCGAGCGGTTCGGGCCACAGACCCGCCTCGAGACGACGGTCTGGTCGGGAGACGACATCGCTGACGGAATCAGTCAGGGCCTCTACCTGCGTGGAGGCGGCGACCCGACCCTGAACGACACCGGCCTCACCAGGCTCGCGACCCGGGTCCGGGCGTCCGGGCTCACCAGCGTCCAGGGTCCGCTTCGCTACGACGACACCTTCCTCGACCGCCAGACCACGATCCCGCAGCATGGAATCAGGGCGGAGCGGATCGGCACCCTCTCCGCCCTCACCATCGACGGCGGTCGTCCGCGGGATCCGGCGAAGGATTCCGCTCAGCGCTTCCTCGATGCGCTGAAGAAGGCCGGTGTCGCGGTCCCTATCAGCGTCGCTCCCGCGGCGGTTCCGCTGGTCCCCCCCGCTGTCCAGGTCGCCGAGCTCGGCTCCCCGACGATCTCCGAGCTCGCCCGCTCCACGAACGTCCCCTCCAACAACTTCCTCGCGGAGATGCTGCTCAAGGACCTCGGCGGCCAATTCGGGCCCGCCGGATCTACCGCCGGCGGGATCGGCGTGATCCAGGAGTTCGCCTCCGGTCGTGGCTTCAGCTTCCGCGGGGAGAACGGCTCAGGGCTCTCTCGACGAAACAGGGCCTCTCCCGCCTCCGCGGCCAGGCTGCTCGATTCGATGATCGAGGTCGACGAGACCGCCTTGGAGGAGCGGCAGCTCGAGCAGCGACGGCTTCGCGACGCGTTCGTCGGCTCCCTGGCGGTTGCCGGCAAGAGTGGCACCCTTGCCAGGCGCATGCGGGGCACGGCGGCGAAGGGGAACTGCTTCGCGAAGACGGGGACGCTCAACCGGGTCAGCACCCTGTCCGGCTACTGCTTCCGCGGCGGCCGTGACGAGGAGCACGCAGTCGTCTTCTCACTGCTGATGAACAAGGTGGAC